>JBBRUG010000474.1:0-3765 GCA_038247995.1 Chloroflexales bacterium
GAAACCGAAGACGCTGCCCCCGGCCACCAGCGGGCTATTCAGCGTGACCGCCGCCGCCCCGCCCGCGAGCGGCACGCTGTACAGCTCGAACACCTCGTCGGTCTGCTGGTCGGCCTGGTAGACCACGCGCTGGCTGTCGGGGCTGATGGCGAAATCGACGACGCTGCCCCCGGCCACCAGCGCGCCATTCAGCTTGACCGCCGCCGCCCCGCCCGCGATCGGCACACTGTACAGCTCGTCCACCCCGTCGGTCTGTTGGTCAGCCAAGTAGACCACGCGCTGGCTGTCGGGGCTGATGGCGAAAGTGACGACGCTGCCCCCGGCGACGAGCGGGCCGTTGAGCTTGACCGGCGTCCCGCCCGCGAGCGGCACGCTGTACAGCTCGTCCACATCGTCGGTCTGCTGGTCGGCAACATACACCGCATAGCGGCCATCAGGGCTGACCTGGTAGCCCTGAACATCGCCGAAGGGCGGCATGGTGCCACTGAGCGGGAGTACGGCCGCCTGGGTAGCGGGGACGACCAGCCCAACCAACAGCAGCAGCGCCAGCACACCGCTGATCCGAATCAAACCGTTCCGTGAACAAGCGAACATGGATACCTCCTCAATCGCATAGTCGGCACTTCGCGGTGGTGCCGTGGAAGGCCGATCAGTTGCCTGATCTGCCCGCGACCACGTAGCGTATACCAGTGTACCGGCTCAGGCACCGTGACCGTCAGCCTTTTCAGACCGCCGCTCCGTGCGACGGTCGCCATGTGCGCAGTTTGCCAATACCCCGAACGGCGTATTTGGCGCGGTGTACCGGCAACATTGTTGCATGGCGCCAGAGCCCACGCCATACAACAACTTCAATTACGCTAGACTGCCCCGCACGATTGCGCAGTTCGTACAGGATCGGGGCATAGACCTGCGCAACGCACCGGCGGCCCAGTCTAGCGGCGGACGGCGGGCAGCTAGACGCGCAGCCGCGTTTGCCGCCATAGCCGCGTTGGCGGATGAACAAACAGGTAAAACAAGGCCAGCGCTGCACTATAGAGCACCACGATCGTATAGATCCACAACCCCAGGCGATACTCCGGGGCAACCGTAGGCAAGCGAAGCAGAAAGGGTAGCATCAGGACAATATCGTAGGCCAGAAAGCCGGCCAATTGCCCACCCGCATTGGCCCAACCTGGCCGTAGTAAACCATAAGCAAAATAGTTCAGGGCGCCAAAGAACATCCAGCCGATCACTACAGATAGCTCTGGGGTGATCGACCAGGGCAAGACGTTGGGAACCTGGAAGATAAGTTGGGTGCTGACAATCAAAAGCGCCGTAATAAAGACGATGAACGACCAGCGAATGGGCGCCGGCAGCGGGATGCGGCGATCAAGCGGGAAGCGCAGGCTCCACCATAATAGCCAGGCCCCAAACGCGGCGCCAAACGCACACGCGACCGCATAGCCGCGCAGTCCGGCGCTATTCGTCTGGACGCCAAGTTGCCACACAAAGATCCCAACTGGCCCCAGAATCATCAGGTAATCAAGCCCAATCCCGGCCAGTGCCGCATACTGCTCGCTAAGCGTAGCCCACAACGTTGCCGCCGCTGCCGCCGCAAAGATCGACGCTAAAAACATGTAAGTCAGTGGCGTTGTTCCTGGAAATGGCCAGACGGCTGTGGCCAGCGGCCATTGGAAGAAAAAGGCCAGTGCAAAGAGCAGTTGGCTCACGCTAATCAAAATTAACCCTGTGCGAACAAATCTACCCATAGCGCGATCCTGGCTTTGGGACGTACTCATGATGGCCCTCCACATTCTGGCTTAACGCCGCACTACTGGCAGGTAGATCCGCTGGGTCGGCGTCGTGGTGGCCACGCCGTCGCTGTCCGAGCGCAGGGTGGTCACGCCGCCGCTGCTGCTCAGGGTGTACTCCCACCCCGGCGCCAGGCCGGTTACGGCCACCGTCGCAAACGCACCGCTGCTCGTGTCGGCACGCACAAACTGGAAGACATCGCCGGCCTCAGGCGCGTAGCCCTCGCTGAAGTTGAGCACGAGGGCGCCGCCGAGCGTGGCCGCGCCCGTCACATCCAGTTGGCCGTACTGCCCCGGCCCGGTGAGCCCTACCGCCAGCCGGCTGCCTGGCGCAAACGTCAGCGCGCCCGTAACGCGCAGCGCGCCGGCCTGGGCGACGTCGGCCGCAGGATTGGCCTGGAGCTGGTTGGGCGCCGGATCGAGCCCAATCAGGTCGGGTTGAAAGGTGCCCTCCACGGTTAGATCACCCGCGATCTGGCCATTGCCGCTCAGGGTGCCGTTTTCCCAGATCGTGCTCGGCTGATCGAGGATGAGTTGCCCGCCCTTCAGTTCAAGGATGGCGCTGGCGGCCGGGTTGGCCGCCGCCGGTGCGCCAAGCTCAAGCCGCTGGGCGCGCACGCGGCTGGGTGCGCCGGTAATCGTCAGGTAGGCGTCTGCATCGCCCAGCCCCACAAAAAGCGGCGCCTGGCAGTGGAAGCTGCCGCCGGCGCTGACGTTCAGCTCGCCGCCGCCGCCGAAGCCGACGCTGCAACTCGCCCCGGCGCTCTGTCCGGCGGTAAGCGTTGAGCCGCCGCCCGCCACAAACAGCACCGGGTAGGCGTCGGACTGGTGGCCGACCGAGAGCGTGCGGCCAATATCGACGATGCCGCCCGCGCTGATGCGGAGATCGGATGCGGCCCCAGCCGTATTGCCGAGCAGCAGATCCTGGCCGATCAGCCATGTTGCGGCGCGCTGCGATTCGGCTTCGACCCCACTGATCAGCATGCGGCTCCACTGATTGTTCACACTGGCGAGGTTGTCGATGCTGACTGATTCGGCGACCTGCACGCTGCCGCCGTCGGTGATGGTGAGCCGGCCAGGGTGGCCGCTGCCGATCTCCAGCTCCTTGGCGATGCTCCAGCTCGATGGGTTGAGATCGTCGGCGTCTTCGTCTGCGGGATCGTCGAAGCCCACACCGTCGACCACGACGCGCGAGAAAGCGCTCTGGCCGGGGGCGGGGACGAACTCGGGCGCGAGGGTGCCGCCGCCGATGCGCGCGCTGGTGCTCTGGACGGACACCCCCGATGTCAATGGCAGATCGCCGGGGTAGCGCTCGCCCACGAGCATACTGCCGGTGGTCCATTGCCCGCCGAGCGTCACGAAGGAGCCGGGGCTGCCGACGCCGAAGCGCGTTTCGCCGCTGCTCAGGCGTCCGCCCAGCAGCGCCAACCGGCCGGTTCCGGCCTGGCCGATGTCGAGCGGGCCGGTGACGGTGAGCGTGCCGCTGCCGTCGATGCGCAGCACGCTGAACGGTGCGGTGTCGGCGGCGGGCAGTGCGCCCAGCGTCACCTCGCCCACATTCACCTGCATCTGGCTGGGGATGATCAGGGCGGTGGGGTTCTGGTTATCCCGCGTGCCGATGCGCAGCGCGCCGATAATGTCGAGCCGGCCCTGCTCCCAAGTCAGGTCGCCGGCCTGCAGCTCCACGCTGCCCACCTGGCGATCGCCGGTGCTGACGCTATACTGGTTCGGCAGGTCGAAGAGCGCGCTCTCACCCTGGCCGGGCACATCCTCGCCGGCCCAATTTGTCGCCTCGCCCCACGTTCCGCCGGCCGCGTTGATCCAGCGGCCCAGTGTGGGCGCGAGCAACACCGCGCCGAGCGTGCCGCTGTTCAGCCCGACATACTGCGTGAAGAGCGTGCCGCGGCTGTTCGCCCGCTGGAGGGCTATGAACCTCACCGGCTCGCCGAACATTGGGTCATTACCCGACAGCGCA
>JBBRUG010000475.1:0-3739 GCA_038247995.1 Chloroflexales bacterium
GATGCCGGGGCGCTCACCACGAACGATGATCAACTGGCCGAGCGCTTACGTCGCCTGCGGTTTTACGGCTGGGGCGCGAAGTATATCACCGAAGATCAGGGCGGGCGTAACTCGCGCCTCGATGAGATCCAGGCGGCGGTATTGCGCGTGAAGCTGCGTCATCTGGAGGTATGGAATGCGGCGCGGCGCGAGCGAGCCGTCTGGTACAGCGAGCTGTTGCATGGCCTGCCATTGCAGTTACCGCTCGTAACGCCGGGGCATGTGTTTCATCTGTATGTGATCGCCTGTGCCGAACGTGACGCACTCCGTGATCATCTGCGCGCCCACGGCATCGGATGCGATATTCACTACCCTTTGCCGACCCATCTTCAGCCGGCTTACAGCGATCTTGGCTATCGGCCAGGCGATCTACCGACCACTGAGGTTGCTGCCGGGCGCATTTTGTCGCTGCCGATCTACCCGGAACTGACTCGCGCTGAAGTGGAGCGCGTTGCCGAAGTCGTGCGTAGTTTCTACGGAGTTCACTGAGCAGGACACGAACCAGTGACGGCACTGAACCAGTTGGCTCGCTCCGCTCGTACCAGCGTTGAATAGGCACAGCAGAGTGTCACAGCTCAAGCATCCTGCTCAAGGTGCTGATCGGGGCTTAATTGGCGATCAGAATGACATGCACTTCGGGCGGGCCGTGGATGCCGAGCGAGAGCGTCATCTCAATGTCGGCGGTGCGTGAGGGGCCGGTGATCAGGGTGAGGTTACTGGTTGCATCGAACAGCGCAGCGCCATGGCGCTCATGCAGCGATGTGAGTGCTTCGCCGAGGCCCCGCACAAGTTGGCTACGGCGCACGATCGCAATATGGACAGGTGCAAGCAGCGAGGCCAGCCGCGGGCGCCCTGGGCCGTGGCGGAGTACCAGGCTGCCGCTTTCGGCGATCGCCAGTTCGACGCCGGATAAACAGACCGGGGCTGGTTCGAGTGCTTGGAGCCGTTCGGCGCGCTGAGCCCCCTGAACATCTGGTTCAAGGATCGTCACGCCGCGCTGCTTCAACAGGGCATCAAGGCCAGGCAACCCGATCTCGTCCAGATCCCAGGCAACGGCGCTCGTGGCCGACTTCTGTTCCAGCAGCGTGGCAAGAGTCTCCAAGGCTTCGTCGTCGTCGTTGACGCTATAGGCTTTGCCTTCCAATGTAGCAAGCTCAGCGACAAATTGCGCACCCAGGTCGGCTTGGGGCGGCAGGACATACGGCGGCGGCGTGTGGGGTGCGCGGCTCGCCTCGCGCTCCAGAAATTCACGTGAGGAGGCAAGGCTGGTGCGCAGCGTGCTTAGAATCTGTTCACGGCTCATCGTCGGTTCCTTCTACGGCTCAAGCAAGCTTTGCTGAACCAGCAACAGGCGGTCGGTGCCGGTGATCGGAAGCGGGACAAAACCCTGGGCGGCGGGATCGTTTAGCAAGGCTTGCCATTCAGGATCGTCGCGCAAGCGGCTGTAGTTACGCAAAGTAGGTGAGACAACGATCATATTGATCCGGCGTTCGTCGGCCCACTGATTGAAGGGGGCGTCTTTGGCATACTCGGCAACCCGGCTGAACCGGTCGCCCA
This sequence comes from Chloroflexales bacterium, assembly GCA_038247995.1. GTDB lineage: Bacteria > Chloroflexota > Chloroflexia > Chloroflexales > Chloroflexaceae > JBBRUG01. The sequence continues at coordinate 1,597 of JBBRUG010000475.1, forward strand.
GATAGATATTGTAACCGCCTTCGGCTTCGAGCATGTATACCGGGCCGTCAATAGGTAATGCGGCGATAAAATCGACGGTTGCCAGGGTTGGTTTGGTTTGCGCAGCGGGCAGTACGGCTGTGGCAGGCGGCGTAAAAATGGCGATCGCGGCAGCCAGGGCCAGCGTGAGGAGCAGCGGAGCCGACGTGCGAGTATTTCCCGGCCGTCCGAAGAGGGCCATAATGCCAATGAGCAGGAGCACGCCCAGGATGAGCAGGTAGTGCTTGCGTGGGTAGATCACTAGGTTCGCGATGAGCAACCCTGGGAGGTAGCTACCGAGAATGATCCAGAGCGGCGTCAAGGTTCGGATTCGCCCACCTAACTGCTCACGGCGCCGCCAGCCGACAATCAACGCGCTGCTCACACTCAGCAGCAGGATCAACCAGCCTTCCAGGGCCTGGCGAGCCGGCGGGAGCAGCAGGTTCGCGTGGAAGAAGAAGAGTTCAAAAAACGCCTGCGGGGCGCGGGCGAGGTTGCTGAAGACATGGCGCGCAAATAACCCCGGATCGGCGCGCAGGGCGCCACCGACACTTTGCACATCGCCAAAGGCCAGGGCGATAATTTCAAACGGGTTGGTCCAGGGCGAGAGCGGGCTGCCGGTCCAGCGCACCCAGTTTAAGCCAAAATGCTGCGCGAAGGCGGCGAAACTGCGGTAGCCGTCGCCGACGGGTGGCCCAAGCCAGAGCATAAGTCCGAGGCCGGCAAGCGACAGGCCACCCAGGAGCGGCCAATTTGCAGCTTGGCGTTCAGCGCTGTTGCGGAGCAGAGTTATACCAACTACCAGGGCCAATAGCAGTGCCGCCAGGGCCAGGTCGGGGCGGGCGTAGGCGGCGAGGAGCGCGCCGAACCCGGCAATAGCGAATGCGCTTGTACGCGAACGCGCAAACGAAGCGGCGATCAGGCTGCCGAGCACAATCAGCAGGGCGAAGTGGCTGACCCGTGGCCACATGGGCAGGTTGGCGCGCGCGATCAGGAACAGGAACGCGCAGAGGGCCGCAAGTAGGGGCGGTGTTGCGTAGCGGCGTAGGGTAACGTAGAGCACGAGCGGCAAGAGCAGGCAGAGCAGTTGGAAGTTCAGGAAGTAGAGATCGATCCGATCGGGTTGGATCAGGCTCAAGCCAAAATACCAGACGGCATACAGCGGCGCCCAATCCGGCGTGGGTAAGCCGTTCTGGAGCAGCGTTGCGCCGTAGGCTAAATAGTCGCTCTCGTCATAGAGCAAAATGTCGGTCAACTGCTGAACAGGGGCAATGAAGCGGAGCGACGCAATCAGCAGCGCGCTGATCAGCAGCAGATCGGGAAGGCGCTCAACCAGCCACTGCGGCGTTGATTGTACTCGAAGCGATGGTTCCGATGTTTCCACGCCGACAGTATAGCATTCATCGGCCTGCCGCTTTTTACCGCTTCATACTGCGCTCAGTTGCCGTTCCATAAAGACGCTGAGCGGGTCGTCGCGATATGCGCCGAACGGGCCGCTTGGCGTAAAACCGCAGCGTTCGTAGAGCCGAATGGCTGCCTGCTGATGAATACCCGTTTCCAGGCGTAACAGGTTGATCGCGTTATTTTGCGTATATGCCGCCAAATGATCGAGCAATTGCTCGGCAATGCGCCGGCCACGAAACTGCGGTCGGACATACATACGCTTCAGTTCGCCGTACTCCTTACCGGAGAGTTGCACGCCACCGCAGCCCGCCGGCGTCTGATCGACGCGCACCACAAAGAACGCAACGCCTTGTTCGATCAGCCTAGACACACTGTAGCCGTGGCGACTCTCGACCGGGTAGTACGGCGAAAGTTCGCCCTCTAGTTCATCGATCAGCAGCATTGCGTCGGGGGTGTCGGGGCGCTCGGGGGTGATGGTGATAGGCATAGTTGGTTTTGAACTAGAGAACCAGGGAACCACGGAACCGGAGAACCGGGAGTCAGCGAGTACTTGTGATCCAGCGGTTCTGGTTCCTCAATCCCTTGGTTCCTTAGTTCTTCAGTTCTTTGGTTCGTTTACGTTTACGTTCTTCCCAGAGTTCCGAAAAACTTTTTGGCGGTAGGGCCGGAAAATCGCGTTTGCTGGTCCACAAATGCAATGGCGGCGGGAGGCGGCGAATGC
>JBBRUG010000476.1:0-3727 GCA_038247995.1 Chloroflexales bacterium
GACTGCGAACTGCCGACTGCCGACTGCCGACTGCGAACTGCCGACTGCGAACTGCCGACTGCCGACTGCCGACTGCCGACTGCGAACTGCCAACTGCCGACTGCGAACTGCCAACTGCGGACTGCGAACTGCCGACTGCGGACTGCGGACTGCGGACTGTCAATAAGGGTTGATTTATGCTCCGACTAATCGATTGGGTCTATCGGATCATTAATGGGTATGCGCTGATCTTTTGGGCGTGTATGGCGGCGAATGCGGTAGGGGTGATCTGGGGCGGTTGGATCTGGTACGGGCCGCAACTGGCGAGTTCGCCCTGGTGGGCCTGGTTCTTCATCCCCGACTGTCCGGCGGCGGCGCTCTATGCCTCGATTGCGCTGATCACCATGCGCTATGGGCGCAGTATGCCCTGGTTTAATGCCTTTGCCGCGTTCGCGTGCATCAAATATGGCCTTTGGACGCTGGCCTTCTGGTCGCGCCATTGGGCAGAGGTGCGCGCCGTGGAGCCGCTCGAACTGATGCTGTTCGTGGCGCATATTGGCCTGACTGCCGAAGGGATCCTGATCGCGACGCGTATGGGTCGGGTGAGTTTCCCGGCGCGCCTGGGCGTGATTGCGGTGTTCGCGCTGTCGATTGTGATGGACTACGGCCTGGGCTTTCATCCGCCGCTAACCTATGCCGTACCAATGGAATTTGCGCTCTGGACGGCAATTGTCCTCACGACAGCCCTGGGCGCTGCGTTGTTGTTCTTGCCCACTGAGCGGCGTGAAGGTCACGCGGCGTGGGGCGCGCGGGGCGACTACACCGGGGCGACTGTACGGCGGATCGGGTGAGAGGGGCGTGGGGTGTGAGGTGCATTACGCCGACGCACCCGCATAATTACGCAGTCCGATGCGCCAGACAATCCGGGCGAGCAGCAGAAAGCCCAGCGCCAGGCCGGCGGCCAGCGCCAGGGTCGGCACGTTTAGCCTACCCGTGAGCGTTTCCGCCGGCACGGTAACGGCGAATGCCACCGGCATCAGGAATGTGAGCACGCCGCGCAACCAGGGCGGATAGATCCCGACCGGCCAGCGCCCGGCGGCGTAGACGCCTTCAAACAGATTGAGAATATTCTCGACGCGCACGACCCAGAAGGCGACTGTGGTTAAGATCAGCCAGAAGCTGTAGATCAGCAACCCGCCGCAGAGCAGTGCAAACACAAAGATCAGCGCCTGAAGCGCACCGATCGGCGCGCCGATCAGCACCAGCGCTGTGCCAATTACAATCACGCCAAGAACTATATTCACCAGTTGCCAGATCCGGATCTCGCGCACGCTGATCAGCACCTGAGCATCGGCGGGCTTGGTGAGAATATAATCGAGCGTGCCCTGCTGAACATCTTCGGCCAGGCGGATCATATTCGGCTGGATCAGCGCCTGAATCAGGCCGCCCATCAGAATGTGCACCCCCATCACGGCCAGGAGTTCAGGCTGGCTCCAGCCAGCCAACTCGCTGGTATGGCGAAACACCAGGCTCAAACCGATTAAGCCGGTAGCCAGGGCTACAGCCGACTCGAAGAGTTGGATCAGGAAATTTACCCGATACTGCAACTCGTTGAGCGCACCGACCCGAAAGAAGATTCCGGCAAGCCGAAACAGATCCATTTAGTTCCCCACGGCTGCGTACTGGCGCACCCCGGCGCGCCAGATCAGCATCACCAACGCCCAACCAATTCCGATCCAGAGTAGCTGCATCCCCAGGCCGGCGAAGAGTTGCTGTGGCGTTAGTTGGCCGATCAGCGCCTCGATCGGGAAGCCAAACGTCCACTGAAAGGGCAAAAAGCCGGCCAGATTGCGCGCCCATTCGGGCAGCAGGGCCAGCGGCACGAGACGCCCGGAGAGCAGCAATTCGAGCGCGAAGAACAGTTCGTAGAGCGCGCTGACCCGCGTGCTCCAGAATGAGATCATGCCCAGCGCCCAGAGGAACATGGTGCGAATCAGGTAGGCGCCCCAGATGGCAATCGAGAAGACGCCGATCTCAAGCCAGGTTGGGTTGAGTTCAGGCTGAAACAGGAGCGCCAGAATTGCGGCAATGGGCAGCCAGAGCACAATCACGACCAGCTTCCAGCCGGCAAAAAAGGCGATGTCGTAGTGCAGTGGATGCAACGGGCGCAACAGCAAGCCCGAAAGTTCACCCTGGCGGATGCGCCACTCCCAGCCGTAGGGTGTAAACACGATATTCATGTTGCGCACCAGCGTCCAGACAATGTAATAGGCCGCAAAGGCGCCGGGCGTAAAGCCGGCGACCGAACCGCCCTGAGCCTCGGCAACTGTGCTCCAGACCACGAGATAGATGATCGGCTCGGCGATCATGCCGATCATGTAGAAGTAATTGGCCGTGCGATACTGAAACTGGCTGATCACCGCCATTTTCATTGCACTGCGGTAGAAATCGAACAGTGCGCGCATAGAGAAGCCCCTTACTGGATCGCAAAGACCCGCTCGATCACCTCATCCAAGGGCGGCTCTTCGACGCTCAGGTCGGCGACGGGCAGATCGGCGAGCAGTTGAGCGGTTGTGCGCGGCACATCGGCTTTGCGCACCTGGAGGGTTGTGCGCAGGCCGTCGGTAGCCGTAACCTCGCCATAGATGCTCAGGTCGTAGCCTGGTTCACGCAGATCGACGACGAGTTTTTTATGCGCGGCGAAGCGATCGACCATCGTGCTGAGCGGGCCGTCGAAGATCACCCGGCCGTGGTGGATGATGATCACCCGCTTGCAGAGCGCTTCGACATCGGCCATGTAGTGGCTGGTGAGCATGACGGTAGCCTCGTAGCGCCGGTTGTATTCGGCCACGAAGGTGCGGATGCGGCGCTGCATGGTGACATCCAGGCCGATCGTCGGTTCGTCGAGAAAGAGCACCTGCGGGCGGTGCAGCAACGCACCGATGATCTCCATCTTCATGCGTTCGCCAAGCGAGAGGTTGCGCACGGGTTTGCGCACCAGATCACCCACTTCGAGCAGTTCGATAAACTCATCGCGGGTGGTGCGGAACTCGTCGGCGGGGATGCGATAGATCGCCCGGTTAAGCTCAAAGCTGTCGAGGGCGGGCAGATCCCACTGCAACTGGTTACGATTGCCCATCACCAGCGTCATGCGGCGCAGGTAAGCGCGCTCGCGGCGCGACGGCACATGGCCGAACACGGTTGCCGTGCCGCTGGTGGGGTAGAGCAGGCCGGAGAGCATCTTCAGCGTGGTGGTTTTGCCGGCACCGTTGGGGCCGAGGAAGCCGACGATTTCGCCCGGCGCAATATCAAAACTGACGGCGGCGACAGCTTCAACCAGCTTTGTTTTACGGCGAACCAGGCTGCGCAGCGATGCGAGCAACCCGGCCTCGCGTTCAGGCACTGCGTACACTTTACGCAAGTCGGCGACGTGGATGGCGGGGGGTGTTACGGGCATGCGGTATCCTTCGTAGCTTACTTGGCTCACTTGGCTTGCTCAGGGCCTTAGTGTAGCTATAGAGTCAGTAAGAATGTCTACATCCCAGGGCGGATTCTGCCCGAAGATTGCAGGGCTGATGCGACGTCGGTATCCAACCGCTGAACGCCCTCACCCCCGTCCCCTCTCCCTCTTTTGGGGGTAGGTTTTTTCGGCCCAGCCGCCCATTCCCCGCACCCCAAACCCCGCTCCCTCGGAGGGGAGCGGGGCTTCCGAGCGCATCGCACTGCGGAATCGCTGCGGTGCCCCCCC
>JBBRUG010000477.1:0-3720 GCA_038247995.1 Chloroflexales bacterium
AGTTCGCAGTTCGCAGTTCGCAGTTCGCAGTTCGCAGTTCTCTGCTGCGGCGAACCGCCCGACCGTCACCGCAATTTCGCCAGGTCGCCTAGATCGCCCAGAAGCACAAGTTCATCGCCGGGGGTGAGTTCGACATCAAGTGCGGGCAGGATGGTGGTCGTATTCGTGCGGCGTAGCGCGATCGGCAGCAAGCCGCGTTCTTCGCGCAGTTCGGCGATACTGCGGCCCGCCAGGCCATCGCCCACATGCAGCATGCGCGTTTCGCTGGCGAACAAGCGCTCCCCGATGTCGAAGGCGTGATCGACTTCGCGCAGCACAGCGGCGGCAGCCAGCGTAGGGGCAGCCAGCGCCGAGGTGCTGTAGGCCGTGTTGATGCCGAAGATCGCGGCCAGGCGCTCGGCGAGCACATCGCTGAAGACGCGCAGCACCAGATGCACGTCGGGGCGCGCCTCGCGGACAGCCAGGCCGATCTGCAAATTGGTCAGATCGTCGCTAAAAAGTGCCGCCACGGAATAGGCCCGATCGAGGCCTGCTGCGGCGAGGGTTTGGTCATCACGCGCATCGCCGCGAATCACCTGCACTCCGGCAGCGCTGAATGGCTCAGTAGCGGCAGCGGGCGTTTCCGGCGTGCAGATCAACACCAGTTCGGGCCGGGGCTGATGCTGTGTCAGCAGGCGCAATACCTCAGTGCCGACTTTCCCCAGCCCACAGACGATCACGCGGTTGAAGGTTGCATCGGGCCGTTGCAGTTTTGGGGCGCCCAGGAAACGCAGCTTGCTGCCGGCCAGGTTCGCCATCCGGACTGCGTCCAGACTGCTCAGCAGGCCCAGAAAGAGCACGACATCGCCGGCCTCCAACCGCCGCAGCATTCCGCGTTCGCGGCGCGCTTTACCCTGCGCATCGCGGTGCCGCACGACGCGCACCTGGTAGCGCTCTTCGACGGCGCGCACAAATCCGTTTAACTCGCTCTCGGGGGCGATCGTGATCTCGCTGAGGCCGAGCAACGCCTCGCGCAGCGCTAGTACGTGGACTATCTCGCGGCCCACAGCGGCGGCGGCGAAGGTTGGCGCAGCCAGCGCCGACGAACTGAACGCACTATTGCGCCCGAAGCTGCGCTCCAGATTTACATCCAGCGCACGATTGTAGATCCGCATCACCGTGGCGAGGCCGGCACGCAGGCGCCGCGCCGTCAGGGCGATCTCGATATTCTGCAGGTCGCCGTTGATCGCCGTGATCAAGCCACGCGCACGCCCTAACCCGGCCTGACGCAGCACATCGGGATCACGACCGTCGCCGTGGACGACTGGGACGCTGACGCGCAGCACTGTAGGCACAAACTCGCCGGCCCACTCACTATCTACCACTACCACTTCATAGCCGGCGTCGAGCAACTGCAGCACGGCGCGATAACCGACCCGCCCCAGGCCAACAACAATTACATGGTCGCGGACGGTGTGCGCCAGCGAGATCTGCCACTCCTGCGGTCGGCTACCCTTGTCGAAGAGCAGGCGCGTGAAGTTAACCACGCTGCTGAGCAGAAAGAACAGGCCGAGCAGCGGCAGCGCAAAGAAGATCGTGCGCCCGAACCAATCGCCCGGTAGCTCCAGATCGGCCTCAAAGACCATCATGCGCAGCGTCTGGTAGATCGCAAGGCCCATATCAGGGGCGCAATAGGTGGTGTCACCGGCAGTACAGAGCTGCGGGTAGTAAATCAGCACGAGGTAGATCACGCTGCCGATAATCACCAGGGCCAGGCTGCTCAGGGTGATCCAGGCCTGGCGCACCAGCAGACGCAGATCGCGCAGGTTGGCCAGCACCAGCCGCCAGAGCGGATACCGCCGTCGGCGTTGGCGCAATCGGTCGAGACGGATCTCGTCTTCGGAGGCGGTAGGAGTAGGTGGTTTCATGTCAATGTATTAACGCCGGTTCGCTAAATTGTACATCGCTGGTGCGCATTTTTTCCAGCCGACCAATATCGACCAGAACGGCCACTTGATCATCGGCTTGCAGGCACGTAGTGAGGCTGAGCGTTTCGTTATGTCCGGCCCGGCGCAGCGCAATGGCGAGCATTCCGCGCTGTTTGCGCACCTCGGCTACCGTGCGTCCGTTAAGTTCGTCGCCGGCGCGCACCCGCACCGTTGTTGTCGAGAAGATCTGCGCACCTACCTCAACCGCATAGTCGATCCCGCGCGTTACGGCGGCGGCGGCGAGCGTGGGGGCGGCCAGGCCGGCAACGCTGAACGTCGTATGCACGCCAAAGATCATCTCCAGGTGTTCGGCCAGATCTTCATTCGTGACACGCAGCACCATATCGATAGCGGGCACCAGCCGCCGCGCCGCCAGGCCGATCTGCAAGTTGGTCAGGTCGTCGCTGGTAACGGCGACCACCGCGCAGGCGCGATCGATCCCGGCTGTGCGCAACAGTTCGATCTGACGCCTATCGCCGGCATGGATCGCAGCGATCAGCGGCCGAATCTCAGCGATCAGCGGCGCAAAGGTGTCTTCTTCGCGGCAGATCAGCACAATCCGCGGTTGCGGGCGCATCAGGGTCAGCGAGCGCACCACTCGATAGCCGATCTTGCCCAGGCCGCAGACAATCACCGTATCGAAGGCGCGCCCGGCGCCCGGCAGCGGCGTCGGGCTGAACGAGCGCAGCTCAATTTCGTTGCCCGCACCATAACCGTGGTTCAGCAGGCGCGCCTGTTCAAGCTGGCCAAGCTGACCAAGAAGCGCTACTGTATCGCCGCTTTCGAACTGATTGAGGATGGGCGTAATAAATAAAGAGGATGTCGCCGAAAATCTCGTCCTCTGGAATGGGCAGATCGGTCTCCAGAGTCATTAACGTCATCGTCTCGTAGAGCGCCGAGACAATCGTAAAAGGCGGCAGATCGGCGGCGGCGTAGTCGTAGAAGTTAATCAGGTAGAAGGCATTGACGGCACCGAGTAAGGCAAAACCAACCAGGGCTACGCGTGCCTCACGCACGATCGCGAAGAAGTCGTAGATGCTGGCCAGCGCCAGGCGCCAGAAAGGCCGCCGCCGTCGGCGCAAGCGCCGTAGCCGGTCATCGGAGTTGCTGATCGCGTTGTAGTAGGTGTCGCGCTGGTCAATGGTCATGAATAGGTGAATGCGGCGTTGCTCACGGCTACCAGTTGTTCAAGCCGTTCCTGCGCCCGACCGCTGTCGATACTCGCGGCAGCCAGCGCAACTCCGGTGGCCAGATCGGCGGCGCGATCACCGGCGACGAGGGCGGCAGCGGCATTGAACAGCACCACATCGCGACGCGGGCCACGATCCTGGCCACTCAGCACGGCGCGCGTGATCGCCACATTGGCCGCAACATCGCCACCGCGCAGCACGGCGGCATCGGCACGGGCCAACCCAATCTCGGTAGCGTCGATCATAAAGCGCTGCGGCTCCTGGCCGGCACGCACATCAAACACCAGGTTCGGGCCGCTCAGGCTCAACTCATCGACGCCGCCATCGCCGTGAACCACCAGCGCGTGAACCGTGTCGAGGCGACTGAGCGCGCGGGCGAGCTTTTCGGCCAGCGGCGCCGAAGCCACACCGAGCACCTGATGGCGCGCACGGGCCGGGTTGGTGAGCGGGCCGAGAATATTGAAGGCGGTACGAATGCCGATCTCGCGGCGCACCGGCCCGGCAAAGCGCATCGCCGGGTGAAACTTGGGCGCAAACATAAAGCCGATCCCGGCCTCGCGCAG
>JBBRUG010000478.1:0-3717 GCA_038247995.1 Chloroflexales bacterium
CCCGGCATCGCCCAATGCGCCAAGATTCTTTGAGGGATAGAAGCTAAAGCAAGCCATAGCCCCCCACGCCCCCGCCCGCCGCGCCGTGCCGCCGTCGTTCGCCCACGCGCCATGCGCCTGCGCCGCGTCTTCGATGATCGGCAAGCGGTGGCGCTCAGCGATTGTGCGGATCATTGGCATCGCCGCCAGATCGCCATACAAATGTACCGGCATAATTGCCTTTGTACGCGGCGTGATCGCGGCTTCCAATTGCTGCGGATCAAGGTTGTAACTTGCCGGATCGACATCCACAAATACCGGGCGCCCCCCGGCCTGTAAGATCGCCGCCGCCTGATACATACAGGCATTCGCTACCGTGATCACCTCAGCGTCAGGGCCGACATCCAATGCGGCAAGCGCCAGATAGAGCGCCTCGGCCCCACTGGCAACGCCGATACAGTGGACTGCGCCGCAATAGGCGGCAAATTCAGCTTCGAATGCCGTCACTTCGGCGCCAAGTACATACCAACCGCTTGCCGCTACCTGCGTAAGCGCCGTGGTTAGCTCAGCTCCAAGCGCAACACTCTGCCGTTTCAAATCGCCAAAAGGAACACCCGGTATGGTTGGTTGCGTCATACAGTCCTCGTCAGGCTGAATAGGCTGATTGCCGCATCATAGTGGCATGAATTTTACCCGCTGACAAGCCCTTTGATCAATTTGCAAATCCCTTATTGCTATGGTATACTCAGAAACGTTGCGGGATGGCCCCATCGTCTAGCGGTCCAGGACGTCACCCTCTCAAGGTGAAGATCGCGGGTTCGAATCCCGCTGGGGTCACCAAACCACGGACCCGTGGTGTAGTGGTTAACATGCGGCCCTGTCAAGGCTGAGATCGCGGGTTCAAATCCCGTCGGGTCCGCCAAAAAGCATCAGAAAGGCTTGCATATCTGCAAGCTTTTTTGATTCCCCAGGATAATCTTTTACACTCCGCTCGGTAAGTATGGAGCAAACAGTTCGCACATCTGCGGCTTGATCCTGCTCCGCCGTACAACCTTCGGCTGCCAAGCGACAAATGCCTCCGCCAGTGCCGCTTTGCGGGCCAGCGCCGGGCCTTCGTGCATGCGGTATAACCAGATCGCAAGACATTTTGCTGCTACTCCGTACCATTTGGCCGTCCATGTATTGCCCGAACTTTGTGTGTGTTCATGCAGTCGTGGCGCCGGAATACCTGTAGCTAGGGCAACTGCCTGAACCAGACCTGATACAAAATGGTGTGTCCCAACAACACCAACTAATGGCTGCACCGACCGGCCAGTACGATGCCAGCTCAGGCTACCGTCGCCATCAATGTACCCACGCACCAGATGCGCCAGGTGATTAGGTGGCGCGCCGGGCCATTGCAGCGTCAGCGATTTGCGCTCGCTGCCACCGCGGCGCTGTAGGGCATCATAGAGCGCCTTGCGGCTAATCACCAGCTTCGCCACCGACGAACCAACGATCGGTTGGATGCGACCTGCGCCGAGAAGATCGCGCAATATCGCCAGATGGGCTACGTCTGCGCTGCCGATCGACACCAGATACCCGCCGCTACTAGCCTGATAGTGCATGTTCCCGTCGGCCAACCAGTACCCAGACAGGTACGTCATTTGCGGTTGCTCTGCGGCAAATTGAGCATCCATGTCGCACCTACTTGCTAACGGATAATAGCTAGATTATAAAACAAATGTTTCATATTGTCCAGGCCCGGATTTCAGTGGTAGAGTTAGGCTACCGTGTTGATACCCAAGGAGTATTTTATGCAACCGCCGCGTTTTCGTGACGTACTCGACGCCCAGCGCCGTATTCGACCGTATTTGCCGCGCACGCCGCTGCACCGCTATCCGGCCCTTGATGCGCTGATCGGCACGGCAACATATGTCAAGCATGAAAATTATCAACCCGTAGGAGCGTTCAAAGTACGCGGTGGAGTTAACCTGATCAGCCAGCTTGGGCCGGAAGAACGCGTCCGCGGCGTGATCGCCGCCTCTACCGGCAACCACGGCCAATCGGTGGCTTATGGTGCGCGTCTCTTCGGCGTACCGGCGCGGATTGTTGTGCCGGCGGGCGCAAACCCGGGGAAAGTTGCCGCGATGCAAGGCATGGGCGCCGAGGTGATCTTTCACGGCATAAACTTCGACGCAGCGCGTACCCATTGCGAAGAACTGGCCCGCCAACAGGGTTATCGTTACATCCACTCAGGCGATGAGCCGCTGCTGATCGCCGGTGTAGCCACGGAAACCCTGGAGATGCTTGAAGAGGCGCCCGACATCGAGGTGATTATTGTCCCAATTGGTGGAGGCAGCGGCGCTGCCGGAGCGTGTATTGCGGCGAAAGCGATCAACCCGAGTATCCGCGTGATCGGCGTGCAATCGGCGGCATCGCCAACAGCTTACCAATCATGGAAACAGCACGAACTACTCAGCGCACCGGATCGGACGGTGGCGGAAGGGCTCGCGACCGGGAGCGCATTTGCGCTGCCCCAGGCGATTTTGTGGGATCTGCTGGACGATTTTGTCTTAGTCGATGACGAGGCGATTTTGCTGGCGATGGCCTGGATGGTGGAGCGGGCACACACCCTGGCGGAGGGCGCGGGGGCGGCGGCGTTGGCGGCGGCATACCAGCTGCGCGCTGCGCTTGCCGGCCAGCCTGTGGGGCTGATCTGCTCGGGCGGCAATGTCAACCCGGGGCAACTACGGCAGGCGCTGGCCTTGCTCGCTTAATGGAGACCGAAGACGAAAAACGAAGGGCCAATGCTCATGTTCGGCGTTGGTCCTTCGTCTTTTGTCACTGCGCGATGAACAGGGGCAGCCGGCAAACCCTACGCCACCAATAGCACGATCGGCACAATCAGCAGCGCCGCAATCAGCAGCAACAGCCCGAGCAACTTCACCTGCTCGACACTCCGACGCCGCCCCAAAAGCTCGCGTGCCTCAGGCGCATACGGCACATTCGGCAGATCGGCCATCAGCACCTGTCCGATTGTTCCCGGCGCGGTAAAGATCGTGCGAACAAATGCACGCAGGAGATCGTCGGTTGTAATCAACGGCGGCGCCCAATAAGCCTCGTCGGCGTTCAACAGGCGCCCAGTCAGAGCGCAGCGCAATTCACCATTCACAACGAGTGGCTCCGTGCTCGAAAGCATCGTCGGTGCGTGACGAAGGTCGACAGACATAGTGGGGCTCCTTAGGTTGTAATTGTAGTGCTCGGATGTTTGGAGCAGGGTAGATTGATCACGAAAGGGTTGTAACCCGATCGCTAGCCGACACGACGAACGAAGCGCTCAACGCGCTCCAAAGCCGCTTCGATCTGATCCATTGCTGTTGCATAGCAGGCGCGCACATAGCCGGCGCCGCTCGGCCCGAACGCATCACCCGGCACAACGGCCACCTGTTCTTCAGTCAGCAAGCGCTCACAAAACGCCTCGCTGCTCAAACCCAAATGGCTGATTTGCGGGAAGGCATAGAAGGCGCCCTGCGGCTCAAACGTGGGCAAGCCGATCCGGTTGAACCCTTCCACGATTACCTTGCGCCGCTGGTCGTACTCAGCGAGCATCAGTTGCACGCTCGACTCACCGTGGCGCAGCGCCTCAAGCCCGGCATACTGGCTCATTGTCGGCGCCGACATAATTGCGTACTGATGCACTTTGCGCACTGCCGCCGTAATATCGGCCGGCGCAGCCAGCCAGCCCAGGCGCCATCC
>JBBRUG010000479.1:0-3676 GCA_038247995.1 Chloroflexales bacterium
AAATTAAGCGCGTTGGAACGCCTGCGTACAGCGCCAACGGTGGGTGAAGTACGCGCCGAGCGCGATGTCAATATCGCTACCGAGCTCCAGGTAACGAACTACGGCGGTACCGGCGGTGATACGTACCTTGCCACGCAGATCTCATTAACCCAGTATCTGGGCTTCGACCAGCAGACCCGCCGCCACCACCTGAGCGCCTATGTTGCGGCGCTGGTTGCCCTGGCCGCGCAGAGCCGGACGGAGACACCAGCCTCAGCCGCATCAGCATCCGTCAATCACGTTGCCACTGATGAACTGCGGCGCATGTTCGCCCGCGAACTGCTCGATTGGGAGTTGCCTGCACCGACAAGCGCGACAACGGCGGACGACTGGCTGCGCCGGCGGGCAGCGGCAACCTTGCTGATGCCGCTGGTGCGTGACTCAGGTATCTTGCAACGGAAGGGCTTCGCCGCTGCGTTTGAGTCCCTGGCGAGTCGGGACTTGCGCATACTCCTTATGACGCTCGGCAACGAAGTACAAGAGCAGGGACACCCGGCTGCCCTCCTTCAACGCGTCCAGGAAGTGCTCACCAACTACCTAGCCGACCCACGTTTTGCACCGGGTTGTGCGAACCTACTCGCCGATCTCGCCGATCCGCAACGGGGCTTGCCGCGCGTCGCCGAGGTCTACGACGCGCTGCCCAAGGAGCAACAGGCGTGGCCGTCTCCCGGCCTGATCTTATTGGCGATCGGTGCGCTCACAACAATGGCGGTTGCGGGTGGGGCAACCGGCGCCGTGTTGATGCTGCTGATCAGCGAGCAGCGCCAGACGCCGGGCGAGGACACTGTTGCACCGCCCGCGCAGCAGCAGCCGGCCCAGCCGCCAACGACCCACGAACCCATTATCCATTCCGGCGCGTGGCGCATCCCCGTCACGCCTGCCGAATGGCAAAGCGAACTGGAACGGCGCAACGAGCGCTTTGGCGCGCCGGCGGGCTACTGGTGCTATGTGCGCCCCGGCCCCTACCGGATTGGCGGGTGGGAGCGGGGCGACGCGGGGGCGCGCCTGCAACTGGAGCGTTACTGGATCGCCCGTGTGCCGATCACCGTGGCGCAGTACGCCGCGTTCATTGCCGCTGGCGGCTACCGCGAGCGGCGCTGGTGGACGCCGGAGGGTTGGACGTGGAGCCGTGAGCAGAAGCGTTCCGAACCCTGGAGTTGGCAGGAGGCACCGTTCAACAGCCGCCCACAGCAGGCGGTGCAGGGCGTGAGTTGGTACGAAGCGATGGCCTTCTGCGCCTGGCTCAGCACCCAACTGCGCCTGCCGTCTGGCTCCACCGTACGTCTGCCGACCGAGGCCGAGTGGGAAGTGGCGGCAGCGTACGGCCCCAATGGCGAACGTCGGCAGCACCCCTGGGGCGACAATCCGCCGACGCCACGCCTGGCCGTGTTTGGTCAGGACTGGCAGCAAGGCGCGCCCGATGTCGGCACATGCCCAGCGGGCGCGGCAGCCTGCGGCGCGCTCGACATGGCCGGCACAGTCTGGGAGCCGACGCTCAGCAGCTATCAGGGCTACCCCCAGCAGGCGCACAGGCCGGAACAAGACTTTACACGAGGCTCGGGCGATGTGCCGTGGCGGGGTGGAGGATACGGGAGTAATGAAACATATGTTCGCTGCGGGGCGCGGAACAGGAACCACCCGATCTACTGGGACTACGGCCTCGGTTTTCGAGTGTGTGTGGCCCCTCGGCTCGCATAGATGTGCTGTTTTCTGGGTTCTGAATTCTGTTTTCTGCGTTCTGAATCCTTTACGGGTGTCAAGGGTTTTGCGGGTGATTCGCCCTCGCCTTCGGCCCCGCGCCTGCACGCGGGCACGCGGGCACGGGGAGACGAGCGAGAACGGTGGGGCGTACGGGGTAGAGCCGCCCCGCTGGGGCGGCTAACTCACAAGAGGAGCACGCAATGACCGACACGAACCGGGCGCAGCAGATCGCCGCATTGGAACAGGAACTCGCCGCCTTGCAGGCATCGCTGGCCACGCCGGGACTGCCCCAGGCGGCGCAGCAAACATTGCAACGGCGCGTCGCTGAGATTACGGCACTGCTGGCGGCGCTGCGCTCCGGCGGTAGCGGGCGCAGCGTGATCAGCTTCGGTAGCAATAGTCAGTTCGGTGATCTGTCGTTCGGCGATATTGCTGGGAGTGACATCTACAAAGGGAATGTGACGTATGGCCCCACCGTGACCGGGCCAATCCACGCCGGGCGCGATGTCAATGTCGGCACGGAGCAGACGATCACGAACTATGCCGGCGGTGCAGAGCCGCCGCATCCACCCGCTGCGCCCGTGGCGGAGGTGCCCGGCCCGCGCCTGCGCTTGGCGCTGACCGATCTGAATAATCAGCCGGAGAGCAGCCTCACGGTTGGGACGGAGGCGCGCCTGGTGGTGACGGTCGAGGGTGATGCGGAGGTCGCGCAAACGCTCGATCTGACGCTCGTGGCCGAGGGCGCAGTGGATTGGCCGGAGGGCACGCGGCGCACGCTACGGATCAGCCCCGGCCAGCCGGCCCCGGTGCGGCGCTGGTCGCTGACGCCGCTGCGCGCCGGCGCAGTCGAGCTGCGCGTCGCGGTGCTGCGCGGTGAGACGCCGGTGCAAACGCTCACGCTCGTGGCGCAGAGCCGCGCGGCAGGCGCAGGTGTGTTGAGCGGGCCGCAGGCTGTGCCGGTCGCGCCGCCGCCGGTGACTGGCACGGTCGGCATGAGCCTCAGTGCGGCTGCCGAATTGCCCGCCCAGGGCGCTGCGCTGGCGCTCACGGTGCGCAACGAGGGCAACCGTTATACCCTTCACCTGCCGACGACCGGCGACGAATGCACGCTGGCCGTGACGGCGGCCGGACTGGCCGACCGGGTCGCGCAGGCCCGCGCCTGGCTCACGGCGTTGATCACCCACGACGATGGCATCGGCCAGCCGTTCCTCACCACGGTCACGCTTCCCCCCGCATTTGCCCAGCAGGCGCTCGGTAAGCTGGCGCAAATCGGCGCGTATCTCTGGGACAGCCTGTTCAGCCCCAACGTAGGCGGCGCTGACATGGCCGCGCTTGGTGCTGCCTTGCGCCAGCGGGGTCGCGCCGAGGCGTTGCAGATCACAATCAGCGGCGATCTGATCGGCTTTCCCTGGCACCTGCTCTACGACGGCTCGACGCAGGAGGTCACGCCCGATGGCTTCTGGGGGCTGCGCCACAGCATCAGCATCATGCCGACGCGGCGCGGCGGTTCGAGCGTGGCTGCCAGCCTGCGCCTGCGCCCCGCCGACAGCCTCGAACTGCTCGCGGGTTACAATCGCAGCTTGAGTCCACTAGGCACAACGCTGATTGACGATCAGCGCACCGCCCTCGCCGCCCGTATCCCGCAAGCGCGCCGTGATGAACTGGCGAGCGAGGCCGACCTGCTTGAGCAACTCCAGCGCCGAACCGACGCCGACATCCTGATGCTCTTCTGCCACGGCCTGAGCGGGCAACCCGGCCAGGCGCTCGCCGGCGCGGTCGGCGTTCCTGATACCCGACTCATCCTCACCCGCGACGAACAGGCGCTCACGCTGGCGAACCTGGAAGTCGCCCTGCGCGATGTGGCCGCACCGGTGCTTCCCGGTGGCCCGCTGGTACTGCTCAATGCCTGCGGTAGCGCCGCGCTCAGCCCGCTCAG
>JBBRUG010000480.1:0-3657 GCA_038247995.1 Chloroflexales bacterium
AATGCGCGGTATGATGGGTTGGGAATTTGCCGAGCAATGCGCGTACGCTTTCTGACGAGCAAAAAACACCGCCCTGACCAGATATGAAGGTCAGGGCGGTCTGCGTTTCGTTCCGGCGGACTGTGTAAAGACGTTACCTGAGCCTATTGCGCGTCGAATACCTCATTGACGCTCACGCTGAACCCATCGAGGAGCTTTGACGTCGCCTGATCGCCCCGCTGGAACACACCGAGCTCGATGTACGTCGAACCCGCAAGAACCAGAACGGTGATTGTCTCGTTGAGCGGATTGACGATCCAGTACTCAGGAATGTCAGCCTCGGCGTAGTCGCCGCGCTTCAGCGTCGTATCACGTTCAGGGGCATCAGGGCTGACCACTTCCATGACCAGATCGGCACCTAACCAGAAAACTTCCTGATTCCTGGGATCATCGGGATCACGAACCAATAAGAGATCTGGTTCGCGCTGCTTGCCTGGGCGAATCTGCAGCCGAAGTGGCGCGAAGAGAACCAGGCCACCACGCGGTTGAAGAAAGGTGAACAGCGCGAGAAATAACCAACGGACGATAAGCTGATGGGAGCGCGTAGGCATGGCCAGAACCTCAATCTCGCCGTCAGTAAACTCGATCAGATGATTCGTCTGGTTCGTAAGCTTGAGGTATTGCTCTTCTGTCCACGAACCCTGGAGGGGCAGCAGGTCGAGCTCAATGCCCTGTCCTCGCCGTACCAGTTTGAGTTCAAGGCTATGTGCATCGATCGTCATCACCACCTCCTCACGAATTCCGCTGGAGCATACGCTCAGTATACCCTGCCACGATGCGGCTCTGCAACAGCGTTACGGAAACCGTTTACACCATGAAAACTAACGCTCTATACCGCGCATTACAAGACTTTGCCCAACAACTGTTTGGTGTGCGTTTTTACCTCTACTCTGTCAAATGACCTTTCGGGAGCAGCAGATTTGAAAGGCTCTTTGGGAATTGCCGTGGGTACCACTACAGCTAATGATGTCACAGTAATAATGGAAACGTGTTTTTTGGCTTGGGGAAGAGAAAAGGCGTTTTAGGTCGTCTCCTAGCCTTAGAAGCTCCCACGGCAATTCCCAAAGAGCCATTTGGAACGCCAAAGCCGGTTGACGAGCGAGGATAGTCGCGTTGCGGCTTCAGCCAGGATCGGCACTTCACCCTGCTGCTGCAGTAGCTTGACTTTGCCCCTATAGGAAGGTGTACCATACCCGTGTCGTGCCGTCGGGCCCGTTAACGAGGAGCCTCATGTACAAGATCAGCGACTTCGCGGCCCTCGGCTTGGTGTCGGCCAAGATGCTGCGGCACTACGCAACCATTAGCCTGCTGACGCCAACGTACACAGACCCGCTGACCGGCTACCGGTACTACACGGTCGATCAGTTGAAACGCCTCAACTGGATCGTTGCGCTGAAGGACCTTGGCTTCTCGCTGGAGCAAATCGCCGCCCTGATCGACTCCGGCCTGTCTGCGGATCAGTTTCACGACACCCTGCTCGAACGACGGGCGGAGGTGCGCAGCGCATCGCCGCGATCGACCGGCGCCTCGCCCACCTTGAGGCGAAGCGACCCGCCTACGAGGTGCTGCTTCGGCCCGTCGCCCCAGTGTCCACCGTCGCCAGCCGCCTGAGCTCGGCCTCGACGATCCACTCGTCCAGCGTCGGCGTCGAGGCGCCTGAGCCGGCCGTAGTGCACCAGGACTGCGCCGGAAGCGTCCCTCCCCAGGAGACAAAGGAGCACAATAAGTGGCGGTGTACCGCTCAGGGCAAACCGGTGGAGAAGATCACCCCGATCAGGGCAAACAGGCCGCCGGCCTTTGCCAGAACACAGCTTCACGCCTTCCTACGGATCGATTCGTACTACTTGGCCCCGGAGCGCGTCAACCAGGTAGAGCCTGCCGTCAGGCCCCACGGCCATACCCATCAGGGCGCCAGGCCCAAGGCCTGTGTCCAGCGCGTTGATCTGGCGACCGTACAGATCGAAGGCGGCGATGATTCCGGTGGCGTGGTCGGCGACAAACACCACCTCGCCGTCGATCTCCAAGCCGGATGGCTGCTGGAGCGGCGTGTTGGGCGCCCCGAATACGCGGAGTGTCGCAGCGCCTGACCACCGCGATAGGGTGCCTGCCTCGGGCCGGCAGATAAATGCAGCCAGCGCGGCGCCACGAACGGCGTAGCTTGCCACGCCCGGCTCTACTGATGGCCCGGGGCTATCCACAGTCACGGCCTGCGTGTCCAGGGTGACCACGCGGCCATTGCCTATGTCGGCGATGAAGAGCCGCCCCGAGGGAGCATGGTAGGCCAGGTGGCTGGGAACATCAGGGACGCGCCGAAGCTGGCCGGGCGCATAGTGGCGGATGCCGCCGTCTGTGTGGTCGTCGTTGCCAGCGCCGTGGTCGCGCCGAAAGTCGTAGCGCGTAATGTCGCCGTGACGGCCACCCACGACCCAGTAGATGTTCGCGTGCTCCCAGGCGATGCCCATGGCCAGGGGGCTCTCGTGCAGCATGTCCAGATGGGAGCCGAGTTGGCCAAAAGGCTGCTGCCGGCCGAAGACGCCCAGGTCGGAGGAGAACAAAGTCGGGCCCATGAAGTCGTCGCCGGTAAGCGGGATGATGTCATTGGCCGACTCCTGGGCGGTGGCGAAAGTACCGGGATGGCCGATGGTCGTCGGGTCGGCGCCAAAGGCGATCGCGCTCGGCCGGTGCATGAAGTGTGCAGCCTGCCCATCGCGGCGTGCCTCGATCCCGCGGTTATCGCCGAGGGCGTGATGGATGATCGCGACGCTATCGTTGCCTCCGTTGACCACCCAGAGTTCGCCTGATACACGCGGGTTAAAGGCGAGGTCGCGTGGCTGTTGGAGATAAGGATGATCGGTGATCACCGTCAGCCGTACAGTGGCGGACGGCTGACGGTGATCGCCGAGTTGCCACCCTGGCGGTGTGGTGGCCGGCGTTGGCAAGGCGTTTACGTAGCCCTGCAGCTCACGCCTCGCGCGGTTCGTCCCCCGCGACGGTCATAATTGCCAGCAATGGCATGCCCAAGTCGCGCACCTTGATCAGCACGCCGTGGAGGGCCGCCTGATCGGCGAGGGGACCGCAGAGCACCACCTCACCATTGGCCTCATTGCTAATGCTCAGGCCATCGAACCAGGCCGACCAGTGGCTGTCGAGGTGGCCTTTCAGCCGGATCTGATAGGTCGTCTGCATTGCTGGCCTCGTCCTTCCTTGATGCCGGCCCGGGTGCAACTCGCGCACCAGCGGCGGCCTGTGCCGCTGCGTCGTCGCTCGGCGGCCATTCCAAGCGGCCTTACTTCAGGATAGGGCGCTGGGGAAGCTGTGTCAGGGATCGAAATGCGTAATGGGGGGAGTAGTATCACGGCCAGGTCGGCCCGACATTGCCGTTGCGGTTACGGTCGGCTATACTGACGCGGTCTCCTGCGACGCCCTCATATCAAGATTGAAGAACCTGATGGACGGTTCGCTCCTCAGCACGAAGCTTTATATCCCCACGCCGCGCCCCGCCAGCGTCGCCCGCCCCCGCCTGCTTGCGCGCCTCGACGCGTGCATCCGCGGCGGCGGGAAGCTCATCCTGGTCTGCGCCCCCGCCGGCTTCGGCAAGACGAGCCTCCTGGTGGACTG
>JBBRUG010000481.1:0-3650 GCA_038247995.1 Chloroflexales bacterium
GATCTGTGGGCGCGCTTGCTGTTCATCAGCTTCTGGGGCCATTTCGGCTGGTTCAACATCGCTGTCGTTCACGAAAGGCCGTGGGAACCGGCGCTTGCCGTGTTCGTGGGTTTGGGCCTGGCGGGGATGGTTCCGGCTTTGCTGCGCGTTGCGCCTACCCAACGCCGGATGTTGATCGCCCTGCTGGCCTTGTTGCTTATGGCCCTGGTGCCACTCTTGTTCAACGCACTGATTGACCCAAACGGTGTTCAGCAGGGTCGTTACCTGTTCCCGATCTTGCCTGCGTTGGCGCTGATAGTTGCGTATGGACAATGCGCGCTGGTTCCGCTCCGTGCCCAAGCGGCCTGGTTGCTCGGCTGGCTTGGGTTCTGGGCGCTCTTTGCCGCGTACACATTAGTGCAGTTGGCCGGGGCATACCGGTAGCCCGTTGCGACGCTCCGCCGGGGTGTTGCGAATTGACGACGAATAACCGGCGTACGGAGAGGATCTACTTATGGTTGATGTGTTATTGGCCCACTCCTACTTTCTTGCCTACGACGCGAAGCAGCAGCAAAAGATGCGACCGTATCCGCCGCTGGCGACGCTCTTTGCCGCAAGCTATTTGCGTGCCGCCGGCTATAGTGTTGCCCTGTTCGACGCGATGCTGGCGGCGGGTGAACCCGAGTTCGTAGCGGCCCTGGAGCAGCATCGGCCGCAGGTTGTGGCGCTCTACGAAGACAATTTCAACTTTCTGAGCAAAATGTGCCTGACCCGCATGCGTGAGGCTGCCTGCACGATGATTACAATGGCGCGTGAGCAGGGCGCTTTTGTGCTGGCCTCCGGCGCCGATGTGAGTGATCACCCGGAGACCTACCTCGCCACCGGCGCCCACGCGATCATGTTCGGCGAGCCGGATCATACCTTGCGCGAGTTGATGGAGCAGCGACGCCCCGGCGGGGCGTCTGTACGCGGCGTTGCTCTGGCCCAGATTTCCGGCCTCGCTTTCCTGGATGTGGGTGGTGAAAAGATACGCACTGCGCCGCGTGCGGTTGAACGTCGCCCCGATGTCTTCCCCATGCCGGCCTGGGATCTGGTTGACATTGAGCGTTATCGCGCCGCATGGACGCAGGCCCACGGCTACTTCAGCCTGAACATGGTCAGCACGCGCGGTTGTCCTTTCCATTGCAACTGGTGCGCCAAGCCGATCTGGGGCCAGCGCTATGCAATGCGCTCGCCCGCCGCCGTCGCCGAGGAATTAGCCTACCTCAAGCGCACCTATCAACCCGATCATATCTGGTTCGCCGACGACATCTTTGGGCTGCGGCCGCAGTGGGTAGCCGAGTTCGGGCGCGAGGTGGCCGCCCGCGATGCTGCAGTGCCGTTTATGATCCAATCGCGTGCCGATCTGATGAGCGATCAGGCGGTGGCCGGGTTGCAACAGGCGGGTTGCGTGGAGGTCTGGATGGGCGCTGAGAGCGGCAGCCAGAAGATTCTCGACGCAATGGACAAGGGGATTTCCGTAACGGAGATCCATACGGCGCGGGCCGGGCTCAAGGCGGCCGGAATTCGCGCCTGCTGCTTCATTCAGTTCGGCTACCCCGGCGAAACGCTGGAAGATATTCTGGCGACGGTCGAACTGGTACGCACAATCCTCCCCGATAATATCGGCATCAGCGTCAGCTATCCGCTGCCCGGTACGCGCTTCCACACCATGGTGGCGGAGCAGTTAGGCCCAAAAACAAACTGGACCGACAGCGGCGATCTGGCGATGATGTTCGAGGGCGCCTATCGTTCACCCTTCTACCGCAAACTACACCGGGTGCTGCACCACGATCTCGAACTGCATCAGGCGCTTGCCGCTGGAGAGCCAACTGCCGACCTGATGCAAGCTATCGTTGCGCTCAATACTGAATGGTTTGCGCTCGGCCAGTTGGAGGCCAGCGAACGCAGCGCAGCGCCGACGTTGCTGGCGCGCCGTAATGGACGGATCGCCGCGCCGGATCTCAGCCGCGACTATAACTAGAGCACTGCGCAGCATGACTGAGCCGCAGAGGCCCCTGAACCGGGTAGCGCGCTGCGCTCGCGCCTGGTTATGCAGGCGCAAGCGATCTGAGCAATGCGGTAGAGCACTGAGCACCATGATTGAGCTACTGAGGCCACTGAACTGGGTGCATTGTACGCAGGCTTAATCGATCTGAGCAATGCTGTAATTCGAAACAGGCGCAACCTGAGGGAGCTACGCACATGCCCGATATTTTACTGACCCACGGCTATTTTCTTTGGGAGGACGAGAAAGAGCAGCAGATTATGAAGCCCTATCCGCCGCTGGGCTTGCTCTACCTCTCGGCCTACCTGCGGCGGGAGGGTTTTACGGTGGAGATCTTCGACAGCACTTTCGGTTCGCGTGAGCAGTTGTATGCCCAATTAGCCGCTGGTCCCGGCGTGCTGGGCATCTACAGCAACCTGATGACGCGCGCCAATGTCGTGGCCATTGCGCAAGAGGCGCACCGCCAGGGTTGGACGGTAGTGCTGGGCGGGCCGGAAAGCGCCAACTATCCCGATCAATATCTGCAGTATGGCGCCGACGTGATTGTGATCGGCGAGGGCGAGGCGACGCTGGCGGAACTGTTGCCGGCGCTGGCGCAGCGCGGGCCGCACCGGCTGCACGCCGTGCAGGGGATCGCCTTTCGCGACGAATTCGGCTTTGTGCAGCACACCCCCGAGCGGCCGATGATCGAAGACATCGACAGCATCCCCTGGCCCGACCGGGCGCAGATCGACATTCCGCAGTATGTCGATACCTGGCGCACGCATCACGGGATGGGCAGTGTCAACCTGATCACGGCGCGGGGTTGCCCGTACAAGTGCAAATGGTGTTCGCACGCCGTCTTCGGCTACTCGCATCGGCGGCGCAACCCGCTCGATTGCGCTGCTGAAGTGCAGCAGATCTACGACACCTATCGGCCGGAGCAAGTTTGGTACGCCGACGATGTATTCACGATCAACCACAAATGGCTGGCGACCTATGCCGCCGAGTTGAAGCGGCGCAATCTCAAGCTGCCCTTCGAGACAATCTCGCGCGCCGACCGCATGATGAAGGAAGAGGTGCTGGAAACGCTGGCGGCGATGGGCTGCTATCGGATCTGGATCGGCTCGGAAAGCGGCAGCCAGCGTATTCTCGACGCCATGCAGCGCGGCGTGAAGGTGGAACAAGTGCAGTGGGCCACAAAGATGGCCCAGAAGCACGGGATCGAGGTGGGCATGTTCCTGATGTGGGGCTACGATGGCGAGACGATCGACGACATTGCGGCCACAATCGACCATGTGAAAAAGGCCAACCCCGATATCTTCTTTACTACGGTGGCCTACCCAATCAAGAATACGCCCTATTTTGCCGCTGTCGCCGAGAATGTGGTGCTGGATCAAGACTGGGTCAATGCAACCGATCGCGATTACAAGATTCGCGGTCGGCACACGCGGGCGTACTACAAACACGCCGATCGCTGGCTGCGCAGCGAGGTGGCGGGCTTCCGGTTGGAGCCGAACGATCCCGGCGCTGCGGCAATGGAGTACGCCGAGGCCGCTGCCGCGCGGGCAGCGTTATTGGCCGCCGCGCACGAGGTTGAGGTCTGAGAAATGGCAAACCCTGAAGCGAGCGTTTCGCCTTTCGA
>JBBRUG010000482.1:0-3641 GCA_038247995.1 Chloroflexales bacterium
CTTCGAGCCGGTCGAAAAAGACGGTCGGATCTATGCCCGCGGCGCCACCGACGACAAAGGCCAACTCTTCATTCACGTGAAGGCGCTGGAGGCCTACCTGCAAACTAGCGGCGCCGCGCCGGTGAATGTGAAATTCCTGATTGAGGGCGAAGAAGAAGTCTCATCACCCAATTTGCGCCCTTTCATTGAGACGCACCTCGACCTGCTTAAGGCCGATGTCTGCGTCATTAGCGACTCGTCGATGCGTACAATCGAGGAGCCAGCGATCACGCATAGCCTGCGCGGGATGACCTACATTGAGATCCACGTCGAGGGGCCAAGCGGCGACCTGCACAGCGGCTTCTGGGGCGGCGCAACCCACAACCCGGCCCTCGCGCTGGTGGAGATTTTGGGTAAGCTCTACAACCCCGACAACACGATCGCTGTGCCGGGCTTCTACGACGATGTCGTGCCGTTGCGTCCGGATGAACGCGAGATGATTGCGAAGAACCCGCTCTCAGAAGCGATGTTCAAACAGGCCACCGGTGTGCCCGCGATCTGGGGCGATACGAACTACACCATCCGCGAGCGCGTTTCGGCGCGCCCAACGCTCGACATCAACGGCATGTGGAGCGGCTGGAGCGGCCCCGGCCCGAAAACGATCATCCCGGCGAAGGCAGGCGCTAAGCTCAGTTCGCGCCTGGTGGGCAATCAGAACCCGCACAAGATTTTCGACCTGCTCAAGACCTATATTGAATCGATCACCCCGCCGACGGTGCAGGTCGAAGTGCGCCTGCTGACCACCGGCGAACCGGCGCTGATCGCCTTCGATCTGCCCGAAATGCAGGCCGCAGCACGGGCTTACGAGAAAGCATGGGGCGCTACGCCGGTCTTTACGCGCGGCGGCGGCAGCATTCCCGTCGTGGCCGATTTTTATAACCTGATGCAAATTCCGGTGGTGATGATGGGCTATGGCCTCGACGACGACGGCCTGCACGCCGCCAACGAGAGCTACAGCATTGAGATGTTCGAGCGCGGGATCGAGACGGCAATTGTATACATGGAAGAGTTGGCGGCGTTGGGGGGGTAAGGGAACACGGGAACCAGGAAACAAGGAGATTTTACTTATGTCCGACCACGTACAGGCCATTGTCGCAGCCTTCAGCAGCACCGACGGCGCGCAGCAGGTGATGGACGAGATCAAGCAGGGCAAAAAAGAAGGTCTGATCGGCATTATCGACGCCGCTGTGGTGGTGAAAGATGCCGACGGCAAGCTGAAGATCACCGACGCCCGGCGGCGCAGCCGCCGCCGGAAGGGGTTAATCACCGGTGGCGTCGTGGGCGGATTGGTCGGCCTGCTTGCCGGGCCAGTGGGCTGGGCGGCCCTCGGCGGCGGCGCAGTCGGCGCACTGGCCGGACGCGTGGCCGGCGCGCCGCTCAAGGCGACGATGGAAGGCATCGGCGATTCGCTGCCGCCGAGTTCGTCGGCGATCGTAGCGGTGATCGAGCATACCTGGATCGCTGAGGTAGAGCAGGCCCTGGCCGACGTCGGCGCACAGGTGCTGCGCAGCGCCATTTCCGCCGATATCGCCGCGACGCTCCAGGCAGGCGGCAATGTCTTCTACACGGTGGGCGAAGGGCCGGGCGGTGTTGGAGCGGCGCGCGTGGCCGAAACCGCTACCAGTACGAGTGTCAGCGGCTTCATCGCCGACGACGAGGGCGTAACGATCCTCGACACCCAGTTCACCGACGAAGCGCTTAGCGATGACGATCCGGCCGGCGAAATTGTTGATACCGAGGTAAGCGACGCTCCCGCGGCAAACGACGACACGGAGAAGTCGGCGTAACGCAGCAGCACGCTTCGCCCTCACCCCGCCGCTGACGCGGCACCCCGCCCCCGCGCGCGGGAGCGAGCCTGCCCTGAGCTTGTCGAAGGGGGACGGGGGTGAGGGCGAAGCCGCCCGTTGCAATGCAGGATGTGACGCAATATACTCGAATACCCGACCTGAAACAAAACCGGTTCGCCTGACCTATTTGACTAACCCAGTTTGGATCAGCAAATCGAACCTAGGGAGTCCCTTCAATGACCGCAACCTTTGACCGTGAACTTGAGGAGCGCCTGGTGCGCTACGTCAAGATCGACACTGAGGCCGATGCAGCGTCGCCGACTTCGCCGAGCACGCAGAAGCAGTACGACTTGCTCAATCTGCTGGTTGAGGAGCTCAAAACGATCGGCGCCAGCGATGTTACCCTCGCCGATTATGGTGCGGTGCTGGCCACAATCCCCGCTACAGTCGCCGGTGATCTGCCGACGATTGCGTTCCTGGCCCACGTCGATACGGCGCCGGCCTATAGCGGCACGGGCATCAAGCCGCTTGTACACCACAAGTACGATGGCAGCGACATCGTGCTGCCCGACGATCCAAACCAGGTGCTTTCAACCAAACAGTCGCCCTACCTGGGCCAAAAAATCGGCGACGATATTGTGACTGCCAGTGGCACTACCCTGCTTGGCGCCGACGATAAGGCCGGCGTGGCGATCATTATGGCCATGGCGCAGCATCTACTCGCCAACCCCAGCCTCCCCCACGGCCCCATCCGGATCTGCTTTACGCCGGACGAGGAGATTGGCCGCGGCGTACACGCCAATTTGCCCGCCGACTTGCAGGCCGCAGTAGCCTATACGCTCGACGGAGCGGAACTGGGCGAGATCGTCTATGAAACATTCTCCGCCGATGCGGCAGTCGTGAAGATCCAGGGTGTCTCCATTCACCCCGGCCAGGCCAAGGATCAACTCGTCAACGCCCTGCACCTCGCCGCCAAGCTGATCATGACCTTGCCGCAGGTCACGCTTACCCCCGAGACGACCGACGGGCGGCAGGGTTTTATTCACATCTACCAGATGAGCGGCACCGCAGCCGCCGCCGAATTACAATTCATCCTGCGCGACTTCGAGCGCGCTGGGCTGGAGGCGCAAGGCAAACTGCTCCAGCAGGTCTGCGCAACAGTGCAGGCCACCGAACCGCGCGCCCAGATCAGTTGTAGCATCACCGCCCAATACCGCAACATGCGCTACTGGCTCGAAAACGATATGCGCCCAGTCGAACTCGCCCGTGAAGCCTGTCGTCAGATTGGCGTCGAGCCCTTCGCGACCCCGACCCGCGGCGGCACCGACGGCTCGCGTCTGACCGAACTCGGCGTGCCGACGCCGAATGTCTTCACCGGGATGCAAAACATTCACGGGCCGCTGGAATGGGTCAGCGTGCAAGACATGGCCCGCGCTACCGAGATGTGCATCAAACTTGCCGAATTGTGGAGCCAGGCTGACGCCGGGTAAGCGACCATCAGCCATCAGCCTTTGGAGGCGAAAGAACATGAAACTCACCCATACATCCGGTGATATGCTGCAAGAGCCGACCGATCTCGGCGTGCTCGTCAGTGTAGAAGGCGCGCCGTTGCCGGCAGCGCTGGCCGACCTGATCGAGCCGGCTGATTTTGGCGGGAAAGCCAAACAGGCCCGCCTGCTTTACCCGCGTGGGGCCGTGGGGCCACGCCGCGTGCTGCTGCTGGGGCTTGGCAAGGCCGACAAGCTAACCACCGACACATTACGTCAGGCCGCCGCTACCGCCGTGCGCCAGGCCCAGGAACTGCAGGTCGCCGCC
>JBBRUG010000483.1:0-3634 GCA_038247995.1 Chloroflexales bacterium
AATGTAATCACGGCAAACGAAATAATAAAGTTAAGCACTTGCCATACTAGGTCGCCGCCGGGCAAGCTATCGGCTAAGAATGTTCCCAGCACCTGCAACACCGCGCTCAACACCAGCGAAACCAGCAAGAGAAAGCCTGTGGCCACCACAAGCGATAAGGCGAAAACGCGCGCCTTGATCACCCCGCTGATCCCTTGATCAGGTTTTGGTTGCACACCCCAGATGGTATTCAGCGCGCCTTGCAGTTCGCCAAATACGCCCGAAGCGCCAAATAGCAGAGTGACGACAGAAATAATGGTAGCGAGGAGGCCACCCCCGGACTGATTGGTGTTTTCAAGCAGGCTCGCAATCGCATCGCCGCCTTGTGAACCGGTTAATTCGGTAACCTGTTCAATGACACTGGTGCGCGCTTCAGGATCCTGCGTAAAAAAGCCCACGATTGCTACGGCAATCACCAGCAACGGCGCCAGCGAAAACACCGTATAGTACGCCAAAGCCGCCCCCAGGCGCGGCGCTTTGTCTTCGTTAAACTCAGTCCATGTTTGTTTGAGGAGGCCCGGAAGATCAGCAAGCTTCATAAAGATACTCATGGCTCAAATCGGTTAGAGCGTAAATGCGCTCATACACGTTGCTGGAGGGTTAGCAAGAACCGGGCCAAAGGCTGAGATCATGGCCGGCAAGCTTTGGTATAGTGAGCGTATCAAACGAAGGAGTGTCACGATGACTCGCGCAGAACTGCTGCTCCGTCCCCCCTGTTAATTCCGCGTCGGTAGACGTAGCTGCGGCCCCTCCGACCTTCACGGGAAGGTGCGGAGTGTATTTGTATGCGTAGCGTTCACCCTGAGCGTTTCGCGCACCCGTCTTTTCCCACGACCAAAATCTAAACCCACCCCCGACGACCTTGACGGCGCCTGAGCCGCGGCGTTGTTTTGCCGTACCCGTGCACCGCCTTGTTGTGCTTTGCCTGCTCTGAACGCAAGCGCTAAAAGCACAAGGAGGTTTCCCATGGAGTGTGTACACGGTACGCGACGCCTTACAGTTGATTCCAAAACCCTGGCCGCTCAGACGGCTGCGCATCCATATGTCTGGGTCGATCTTGGCACCGGCGACGGTCGTTTTGTGGCGCATCTCGCCCGCAGGCAGCCGCGCTGGTTTGTCGTCGGCGTAGATGCCTGTCGTGAACCGCTGCGTGAATACTCGCGCAAAGCCGGGCCGAACAGTCTCTTTGTGATCGCCAATGCCATTAACTTGCCGCACGAACTCAATGGCTTGGCCCAGCGGGTGAGTGTCAACTTCCCGTGGGGCAGTTTACTCACTGGTCTTGTCGCGGGCAACGCCGATCTGCTCACGGGTCTGACGCGTATCGCGCGCCCTGATGCGCTGCTCGAGGTCAGGCTGAATGGCGGCGCGATGCAGGAGTTGGGACTTACGGCCGCAGCGGCGGCTGAGCGCGTCGGCGCTACCCTGACGACAGCGGGCTGGCAGTGCGCCCAACCGATCGCGCTTACGGCTGCCCAACTGCGCGACTTGCCAAGCAGTTGGGCGCGCCGGCTCGTCCACGGCCCGCATCCGTGGGCCGTTACGCTGCGCGCAGTGCGGCCAGCGGACCGGAGCTAGTACTGCCGGGCGTACGCTCTGCTCGGTATCGACCAAAGGCGAAGGACGAACCAGCCCCCTGCTCCATCTGCGTGGAGCAGGGGGAGCCGCACCACATGCTGTGTCCTGATGCCGTTCGTCCCCCCTCTCCCGCTCAGGGAGCGGGGTTGGGGGTGAGGGTTGGTGCGGCGGCAAACGCTCGCAACCCCGCCCCTCTCCGGTAGCGCGGAAGAGGGGGCAGGGATGCGGGCGTTCGCCGGCATCGCTCTACCTTAATTCGCAACCAGCGGGAAGAACAGATTGCGCCCGAACACGCCGATCCGTAGCAACGTATCGCCGGCCTGATAGACGATACTATTCTCCGGTGTGGGTTCGCCGTCAATCGGCGGCACGTTCTCCGCCGTAATCGGTTCAGCCGTGCCGACCGTTTCACCGGCAGCGCGCGGCGTCGTGGCAACCACCTGGCTCGGCGGTAACTCGGTGTCTTCAGTCAGGTGGGCGTACATGAGATCCAGCGCTTCCAGGGCATAGTGATGGATCGGGATGTAGCGCGTATTAAAGCCGGGGAAGCCGTTGAAGGTGTCGAAGTGCTGCGCATTGAGGATCTCGTAATAGCGCAGGTTGCTTTCGTCGCCCTCGACGGCCTGGTTCAGCCCATAATAAGGCCGCGAACCATAGTTGATCGGGATCACCGAGTCGGCGCGCCCATGCACAATAATTGTCGGCACGCCGCGCAGATCGCCGCTCGCCTGCACTGCCGCAGCGCCGGCAGCAACCCGCTCGTACTGTGCCAGTTCGTCGCCGGTAAGTGGTTCACCAGCTTCATCAACGCCGATCGCCAGCCGCCGCAGGCAGAGCGCGCCGGTAAGGTTTTGGTCGAGCGCGCCTTCGGCCGAAACCGATGCGCGGCTTAACAGCGGCCCGCCCAACGAGTTGTCGTTGACGATGTTGATCCCGGTGGTAGGCGGAATGCCGTTGCCCGTACCGAAGATCGTCGCCAACGCCGCCGGATTCGGCGCAACCGGCGCAAAGGTTGTGGCATCGGTGAAGGCGTAGCTATAGCCGCAGACATTGTCACTCACGCTGAATTGACCATAACTGTAAGTGTAGAGCAGCGCAATGCTCTCGAAGACGAAGAATGCGTGGTGCGAGGGCAGCAACACATTCTGCTCGTCGATCATGCCGTAAGCATTGATCTTGGCCAGCGCATCGGCCGCCTGCTCGGCAACGGTGTCGCCTGCAACCAGGCCTGCCGTCGCCAACGACGCGCAGCGGGCGTCGCCGAGCGCGGTGGGCACGGTATTGAATGGCGCGGCGTCCAGTTCCGCCACGCGCACAGCGCACGGCGCATACACATTCAGGAAGGTGTAGTAGTCGATCAGCGGGCGGCTATGATTGGGCAGGCTCCAGCTCTGGTCGCCCTGCTCGATCACCAGCCCGGCGGACGGCGCAGGATTCAGGTTCGGCTCGGACACTGCCACACCGTCGATCAGGCCGGCGGTATCGATCTCGGCCGCGCGCACCGCAGCGCCACCGCCGTTGGAGACACCGGCCGCGATCACCAGTGTGTTCTCCGGCACGAGTACGCGCGCGCTGGTGTCACCTGTGCCGGGCGTGCCGAAGTTCTCTTCCAGGTTCAGCACGTAGAAAGCGAACTCGATTGACTGGAGCACATACAGGCCCCAATCGGCCTCGGGGTTCTGCTGCGAGTGGGCGTGCTTGATGGCGAGCCGGCCCGGGTTTGCGGTAGCCCAATCAGGATCAAACGTCGCCACGAAGTTCGCCGTAGCTTCGGTGGCGGGCGCACGCTCGCCGGTGATCAGGTTCACCGTAGCGTTGTCGAGATCGTGGAAGCCCATACCCGAGCCCTTGTCGGTGTAGGCCACAGCGCAACCGCGCTTGAGCGCCCATTCACCAACGCCGCCGATCGCGCCATACACGCCGCGCGAGCCGGACGACGGGCCGGTAACAACACAGGGCGCCGCAGTGTCGAAGCTGTCCGGCACCTGCACCAGCATGGTCACTCGCTCGTCTGCCC
>JBBRUG010000484.1:0-3634 GCA_038247995.1 Chloroflexales bacterium
GAAGGCCGCGCCGCGCTGCCGCGCCATTCGTGCATTCGCGACCCTTGTGGTCGCCCGCCCCTGTCCTCCCACCCTCTGGTATACTTGCCATATCCAGATCGCTTACTCAATGCCCAAGGAGTGCGTTATGCCCCTCCGCCGCTGGAGGCCCGCTGCAGCACTGTTGCTGTTCTTCGCCCTGATCGGCGCGCTGCTGCCGATTCTCCCTGCCCGCGCCCAACCCGCCGACGGCCCCACGACCGTCACCATTCCCGGCAGCATCCAGAGCGCGCTCGGCTGCCCCGCCGATTGGCAACCGGACTGCGCCAATACCGATCTCCAATACGATCCTGCCTTCGACCTCTGGAGCGCAACCTTCAGCCTCCCCGCCGGCGATTATGAATACAAGGTGGCCCTGAACAATCGTTGGGACGAAAATTATGGCCGCAACGCCGTCCGCGACGGCGCCAATATCGCGCTGAGCCTCGCCGCACCCGCCGATGTGCGCTTCATCTACGACCACAAAACCAATGGCGTGGCCGATACCGTGAACAGCCGTTTCTTCGTGCTCGCCGGCGACTTCCAAACTGCCCTCGGCTGCCCCACGAACGACGACCCAACCTGCCTCGGCTCCTGGCTGCAAGATCCCGACGGCGACGGCACCTACACCTGGACGACGACGGGCCTGCCGGCGGGCGTCTACACGGCCCGCCTCGCCCGCGACGGATCGCTCGAAGGTTCACTCGGCGCCGACGGTACGCCTGCCGGCGAGCCGATCAGCCTGAGCGTCGCCAACACCGGCGACGAGATCTATGTTGGGTATGACGTGAATGCCAATAGCCTGATCATCTCCACCAACGGCGCCCCCCGCGGCGACCTCAGCCGCGCCCGCGCCCACTGGATCAGCCGCGACACGATCCTCTGGGAAGGTGCGAGCACGCCCGATGCAACCTTCAGCCTGCACTATGCGTTGGAAAGTACGCTCAGCCTCGATCCGACGGGCGTGCTGAGCGAGGGCGCCATTCCGCTTGCCGGCGGCCCGGCTGATCCCGCTGGCGCGTTGCAACGCTTCCCCCATGTAGCCTCCCTCGGGGTGCTTACGTTGCCACCGGATGCGCTTGCCCAGGCGCCGGAACTGTTGCGCGGCCAACTTGCCCTCGCCGCCTACGCCGCCGATGGCCGCCTGCTCGACGCGACCAGCCTCCAGATCCCCGGCGTGCTCGACGACCTGTTCTTCTATGAAGGGCCGCTGGGCATAAGCTGGGAAAGCGACCCGAACGTCGCTGAGGAAGTCTTCACGCCCGTCTTCCGGCTCTGGGCGCCCACGGCGCGCGCAGTCAACCTGCTGCGCTTCACCAGTGGCGCCGCCGATAACGCGCCGGTTGAAACCCAGCCGATGTTCTTCGACGAGGCTACCGGCGTCTGGCAGGTTTCCGGCGGCGCCGAGTGGCGCGGCGACTACTATCTCTACGAGGTCGAGGTCTACGCGCCCAGCGCGAATGCCGTCGTCACAAATCGCGTCACCGACCCCTACAGCTTTAGCCTGAGCACCAACTCGGCGCGCAGCCAGATTGTCGATCTGGCCGACCCGGCCCTCGCCCCCGATGGCTGGGCCGATCTCGCCAAGCCATCTTTTGAACATCCCGCCGACGCCGTGCTCTACGAACTGCACGTGCGCGACTTCAGTATCCTCGACGCGGAAGTGCCCGCCGACTTGCGCGGCACCTACCTGGCCTTCACCCTGCCCGACAGCGCCGGTATGCGCCACCTGCGCAGCCTCGCCGACGCCGGCGTGAGCCACGTACACCTGCTGCCTACCTTCGATATTGCCACAATCGAGGAAGATCGCAGCCGCCAGGTGGCGCTCCCGCTCGACGAACTCGCCGCGTTGCCGCCCGATTCGCCCGAGCAGCAAACATTGTTGTTCCCGCTTCGTGACCAGGACGGCTTCAACTGGGGCTACGACCCCTACCATTACACCGTTCCCGAAGGCAGCTACAGCACCGATCCGGCGGGCAGTGCGCGGATTGGCGAGTTCCGCAGCATGGTGCAGGCGCTCAATCGTAGCGGCCTGCGCGTCGTGCTGGACGTAGTCTACAACCATACTAACGCCGCCGGTCAGAACGAGCGCTCGGTGCTCGACCGGATCGTGCCCGGCTACTATCATCGCCTCGACGCTAACGGGCAAGTCACGAACTCCACTTGCTGCCCGAATACCGCGAGCGAGCACGCGATGATGGAAAAGCTCATGATCGACTCGCTGCGCACCTGGGCGCGTGAGTACAAAGTCGATGGCTTCCGCTTCGACCTGATGGGCCACCACATGAAGCGCAACATGCTCGCCGTGCGTGCAGCCCTCGATAGCCTGACCTTGGAGCAAGACGGCGTGGACGGCAAGAATATACTCCTCTACGGCGAGGGCTGGAATTTCGGCGAGGTGGCCGACAATGCGCGCGGCGAAAACGCTGTGCAGTTGAACATGGGCGGCACCGGTATCGCCACCTTCTCCGACCGCCTGCGCGACGGCGTACGCGGCGGCGGCCCCTTCGACAACCCGCAGATCCAGGGCTTCGCTACCGGCCTCTTCACCGACCCATCGGACTACCTCGGCAACGGCAGCGCCGAGGCCCAGCGGCGGCGTTTGCTGGAGTACAGCGACTGGATCAGGGTTGGCCTAACCGGCAACCTGAAAGATTATCTGCATATTGCGGCGAACGGGCGCGAAGCCCGCGGCGCACTGATCTTCTACAATGGCGCGCCGGCCGGCTACACCGTCGATCCGCACGAGCAGGTGGTCTATGTGTCGGCCCACGACAACGAAACCCTCTTTGACGTGGTACAACTCAAGGCGCCGGCCGGGGCGGATCTGGCCGAGCGGGCGCGCATGCACAACCTTGCGCTAAGCATCACCGCGCTGAGCCAGGGCATCCCCTTCTTTCACGCCGGCGACGAACTGCTGCGCTCAAAAAGCCTTGATCGCAATAGCTACAACTCATCGGACTGGTTCAACCGGATCGACTGGACCGGCGCAAGCAATACCTTCGGCGCGGGTTTGCCGCCGGCGGGCGACAACGAGAGCGCCTGGCCGATTATGGCGCCATTGCTGGCGAACCCGGCGTTACGCCCCGGCTCCGACCTCATGCTGGCGAGCGCCGAGCACCTGCGCGAGATGCTCTCCATTCGGGGCAGCACACCGCTCTTCCGGTTGCGCAGCGGCGCCGACGTGCAGGAAAAGGTGCGCTTCTTCAACGTCGGCCCCGAACAGACACCGGGCCTGATCGTCATGGCCATCGCCGACAACGGCGCCACCCGCATCGACCCGAACATCGGCCAGGTGGTGACGCTTTTCAACGCCACGCCGCAAGAGCTCACCTTCAGCGACCCAACGTTTGCCGGCGCGGAACTAAACCTCCACGACGTGCTGGTCAGTTCCTCCGACGAACGGGTGATCAACGCACGCTTCGACGCTGCTAACGGCACGTTCAGCATCCCGGCGCGCACTACTGTCGTCTTCGTCGGTGGCGAACCACGGTATGCGCCGTCTGCCGCTCAGCCT
Source organism: Chloroflexales bacterium (assembly GCA_038247995.1). Taxonomy (GTDB): domain Bacteria; phylum Chloroflexota; class Chloroflexia; order Chloroflexales; family Chloroflexaceae; genus JBBRUG01. The sequence goes on from JBBRUG010000484.1 coordinate 3,536, forward strand.
GAGCCAACCGCCGTGCCGGAACCGCCGGCGGAGCGTCTCGACGAACCCACTGTCGCCCCAGCGCCGCAGCCCGGTACAGACGCTCCGCTGGAGCGGCTC
>JBBRUG010000485.1:0-3615 GCA_038247995.1 Chloroflexales bacterium
ACTGAGCGCACTGAACTGAGGGCACTGAGCGGAATGATGCGGCGCTGCGCGCACTGAACTGAGGGCACTGAGCGGAATGATGCGGCGCTGCGCGCACTGAACTGAGGGCACTGAGCGGAATGATGCGGCGCTGCGCGCACTGAACTGAGGGCACTGAGCGCACTGAACTGAGGGCACTGAGCGGAATGATGCGGCGCTGCGCGCACTGAACTGAGGGCACTGAGCGGAACTTGCGTAGCGCGGCGCAGCTTGCTGCGCCGCGCTGCGCGCTTTTATTCTTCCCAGAATGGGCGAACCCACCCGCGTTGGGCGAGGTGTTCGCGCAGGTTGAGCATGGCCGTATAGGTAGGCAGGGTAAAGAGCGTTGCGCCGGTGGGAAGTTCAGCAAGGGCGGCGTCGAGCGCGGCCGGTAAGCTGTTTACGATTTGGATGCGTTCAGTTGGCACGCCGGCGTACTTGAGCCGTACGGCCATGTCGTCGGCGCGGGTGCCGGAAACCACGGCGTGGGCTACGCGCGGGCCGAGCGCTTCGAAGTCGGCGTCCCAGAGCCAACTTACATCGGTGCCGTCGGCGAAGCGATCGTTGATCGCGATCAGCAGATGCAGGTCGGCGGCGGGCATAGTGGTAGGGGCGGCGCCGACAAGCATACGTACAGTTTCGGTTGCGCCGACGGGATTCTTGATCAGCGCAATCAATAGCGGCGGGCCATCCGGGCCGGCGGTCATGCGTTCGATCCTACCGAAGGCGGCGCTGAAGCGTTCCAACGCGCTGCGGATCGTTGCGGCAGGCACATCAAGCGCCAACGCACTGGCCGTGGCGGCGAGGGCGTTGGTGGCGTTATACAGGCCTGGAAGCGGTAGATCGAGCTCAAACCCGCCACCGGGGTAGGTTAAGTAGAGCCGACTGCCGGCGGCGCCTTGCAGTTCTAGCCGAGAAAGACGGATCTGCGGTTCGGGGCGGCGATGGCCGCAGCGCGGGCAGTGATAGTGGCCAATGTGGGCGTAGAAGGCGTGCGTATAGATGTAGCGCGCCCCACAGCGGCGACAGAATTGCGAATCGGCGATATGTGCGCCGCGTCCTTCGGCGTGGCGTTCGTCGTCGAGGCCGTAGTAGATCGTACGCGCAGCGAGGTTCTGACCGAGATCGGCCACTGCCGGGTCGTCGGCGTTCAGCACCACGGTAGATGTGGCGGGTAGCGTCGCCAGGGCGGTACGCCATTGGCCGGCCAAGGTATCGACTTCACCATAACGATCAAGTTGATCACGAAAAAGATTGTGGATCAGCACCAGGCGCGGCTGCGTTTCGCTGAGTGCCTGGGGCAGCGCGGCCTCATCGGTTTCAAATAGGCCGATGTCGGCGTGGGGTTTGCCCTGCCAATTTGCATCGGTGATTGCCGTGGCGGTGAGGCCCGCGATCAGGTTGGCCCCAGCGCGATTGTGCAGCACCTGTTGGCCATGGGCGCGCAGGATCTCGGCGAGCATGCGGCTGGTGGTAGTCTTGCCGTTGGTGCCGGAGAGCAGGACGACGCCGGCGGGCAGAGCGGCACTGAGGGTATGCAATACATTGGGGGCGAGGCGGCGGGCGATGGTACCAGGCAGAGTGGTTCCGCCGCCGAAGCGCAACTGGCGCGAGAGGATGCCGGCAACCTTTCCAGCGGCGATGGCAAGTGGAATACGCGGGTTCATCCTATTTCAATCCGGCTCTGCGTAGCGCAGCGGCCATAGGATTATCGTCGTCATCGTCAGCATCGGTGGGCGGGTCGTCGCTGCTGCTGGCGTAGAGCGACGCAGCAGGACGCGGCTCGGTCGGCTCGGGCTCTTCAAGATCGTCGGCGTCCCAATCGAGCGATAAATGCTCGGCGCCGGCCAGGGCAATAATATCGTCCACGGTGAAGCGTAGCACATCGATTGTTGCGCCATCGACGGTACGTTGGTCGATGCTGTCGATCAGGTGGAGAGCCGGCAGGGCTTCCAGCACCTCACTGAGCAGTTCGGGGCGGCGTGGCGGCGGACGTTCGCCGGCCATCAGCGTGTCGATCGCTTCGGCATTGGCTGGAATGCCCGTATCGACGAGCAGAATTGTCACATGCACGGTATGGTAGAGCAGCTTGAGGATCTGGCGCGTCTCTGCGAGTTGACCTACGGCGCGGCGCAGCGCACTGGCGGTGCGGCTGGCCTTAAACTCAAACACCCAGGCCGCACGCGGCTCCAGGTTCAGTGCGTCGATCTCGCGATACTTGATGAAGGCGCGCTTGTTGCGCCGTTCCTCGTACTCGATGATCCGCCGCTCATCCAGCTCGACGCGCTCGGCAAGCCAGGTGCGTAGGGCCGCCTCGGCCTCGGCGCCGAAGAGATCGCGCTGACGCGGTGGGCGGATGGCCTTATTGTTCTTGCGCTGGAGCTTGAAGCCGTCGACGTGAGCGCGATAGCGTTTATCGTCTTCGGTGAGCAGGCGCGGGCGACCGTAAGTAAGCATCAATTTATAAGGCAAAAGGCAAAATGAACTGCGAAAACATCAAATTTGCCTTTTGCAGTTTGCCTTTTGCATTCTATTGCGGTTTTCCCAACTCCACCGAGCGTCGATAGGCGGCCCAGATCGCGTCGGCGAGGACGGTGCGCATGCCGCCGCGTTCGAGTTCGGAGATCGCCGCCGCGCTGGTGCCCCCCGGCGAGGTAACGGCGTTGCGTAACTGGGCCGGATGCAGGCCGCTCTGTTGAGCGTAGCGCACCGAACCGAGCATGGTTTGCAACACCAGATCCTCGGCGATGCGCCGCGAGAGGCCGAGATGCACCCCAGCGTCGATCATAGCTTCCATCATCAGAAAGAAGTAGGCCGGCCCGGTGCCATTGATCGCCGTGGCCATGTCAAGGTAATTTTCGCTATCGACAAAAACCTCGTGGCCAAGCGAACCCAGCACGATCGAAGCCCAGCGGCGCTGCTCGTCGGTGACGGCGGCAGCGGCAGTCCACACCGTCATTCCCGCGCCGATCTGGGCCGGCGTGTTGGGCATGCTGCGCACGACGGCGGGATGCTCGATCGCGGCGGCGAGGCTGCTGAGCGTGGCCCCGGCGACAACCGAGATCGCCAGGTCGTCATCGCGCAGGGCGCCGCGCAGCGGCGGCAAGACGTGGCGCAACTGTTGGGGTTTGACGGCCAGGATCACCACCCGACCCCAGTGCGCCGCCTCGTGGTTGTCGCTGGTGGCCTGGATGCCATAACGGGCGTGGAGATCGCGCCGGCGATCTTCCCGCGGGTGGCTGATCAAGATCTGGTCGGCGGTGACAAGTTCCTGGCGCAGTAGGCCAGCGATAATCGCCTCGCCCATGGCGCCGGGGCCGATCACGCCAATTCGTAAGTTGGTAAGCATTGCGGTTGTTACACTGGGTGAAGCGAATGATCAAACTGCGGCGACGATAGCACGCGGGGGGAGTGTTGTCAACAGGGGTAGTGCATGGGGCTTGCAGGTGTAGGGTTTTTACAGGATCGCGCCCCAATGCGCTATTCCCCGCATCCCCCCAACCCCCTGCTCCCTCACGTGGAGCAGGGGGGCCGCGCTACATTCGGCATTGTGATGCTGTCGGAAGCCCCTCTCCCGCTCAGGGAGCGGGGTTGGGG
>JBBRUG010000486.1:0-3606 GCA_038247995.1 Chloroflexales bacterium
CTGCGTGGTGGGTCATTCTGGCCTGATGAGCGGCTGATCTATGCCGGCACCGCCGCGCCCGTCGCATTCGGCAACGCGAATGACCGCGAGCGTCCGCGCAACGCTTCGACCAGCCACGGCGGCTTGCTGTGGGGAAGCGTCACGGAGATTCAGCATCGCACGAACAATATCCATTGGGTGGTATTGCTGAACTTCAACAATGACGGCCGCTTCTATATCAAGGGCGACAGTATCGGTCAACTCGCAATCAATGACCTGATCAACGAGATCGAGGGCAGCGCCACCCTGAACTGGCCGAATCACGACCTATTCCCCTAAAACACTGGGGTAGCGGGCGGTTGCAGCGAGCCGCCCGCGCATCCATGGTGAAAGAGTCCGCCAAGGTGGGTGATGCAACCCGCGCGAAGGGCGTCACAAAGCCGGGCGAGATCCGACTTGCTGCGGCTCAATCCGGCGCGGGCGAGCCGTTTTCGCAGGGCGTAGTTCAGCGTGCATCAGTCGCTGCCGGCACGTCCGGTAACATACTGGAGGCGTCATCGGTTGGCCGCCATGGATCGCGCGGCCAGGCTTTATAAATCGCCAGAACCGCGATCCCGAACACCACTGCGCCAATCGCCAGCCCAACCTGGAGCGGTCGATCCGCCGAAAGCGCGATCCGCAGCACAATGGTTGTAATAACAAAGCCGGCTCCGCGAAACAGATGCTGATACGCATCCGACAACCGCAGCGAGAGCACGAGCAGCAACACATCAGCCAGAATCAGGATCGTAAAGAGACTCTGAAAAAGCGGCGTTGTTGGTGATACCAGCCCACGTGGCCCCTCACCCTGGACAAACAGCGTGCTCCACCCGTCCCATACCAAGAGGCCAATGGTCTGCATCACCAGTACCGCAAACACGATCGTCAAAAGCAGGGCGATGGCCTTTTTCTGCTCGATAAAGCGTACCAGCGCCGGTGTCGGCGCGCGGAGCGACGCCTGATACGTCGAGCGGCGACCCGCAACCAGGTAAAACAGCGCGACCAGACCAAACAGCACGACACCCCCGCCCATGTCGATTGCGAGAATGAGCTGCGCATCAGGCTGCGTGAGCAAGTCACTCAGATCATCCAGCGCGGCCAGATCTTTAAAGCTATTCCGAATAATAATCAGGGAAACGATCTGAAATTGCAGTGCCAGGGCGCGCGTCGTTGACTCAGGGACCGCCAGAATGAGCAGCAATACCTCATAGATCAGCACACATGCAAACGGCGTATAGATTGCTGCAAGCCAGGTCGATCCGACCAACACCGCTAACTGACCACCCACAATCTGGGCACAGCCGATTAAAAGCAGATGCGCTATAAAGCCCCACACTGCGAATGCAGCTACCAGTCGCTCGGCTGCATGCAAGCGTGGCGCAGTGGCAAGCGCATCATACCAGGCAGCCGGACGACCGACCAGCACCTGGTGCCAACGCGAATTCTCGTCCTCTAGCGTGCGTCCCAAGTGGAAACTCCTTTTCATGAATGCACGCTGCAAGCGCTGGGCTTGCGTTTCGATCATTGAGGTAACGGATCAGCGCGAGGGGAATTGCGGATCAGCGCTCACAACGGCATGATCGTTATTGTAGCATGGGCCTGAAGCCCATATTCACGTAGTGACCCAACTACTCATCCCACATCATGTATCCGTCCATCGCTTCGTCGTCATCCTGGAGGGTGGCGCTAAACCACCCCGCCCTGACCGAAATGATGTGCTGTACAATTTGGCTCAGCGGCCACATATGTGCGGCCGGCTGCAGCGCGAGTTGCTCATTCGTCAGCGGTGCGATGCAGTCGCGCAGCTTTTCGTGGTAGGCCCGCCAGTTCTCATACATCACATGGAGCGTCGATTGGGTTTGTGGTTGCATCTTTTCCTCCTTAACGTCGAGATCCCCAGCGTAGCATGATAATGAGGACAGTTTAGGCCCTACCATGTCAGCGTGGCACGTCACTCGTCACGCAGCACTCGTCACGGGTATCAATCGTTCCTGGCTTTGGGTGAAGTCGGCGCCGGGTTGGGCCACTTCTGGCGCGACACGCGTGATTTGCGCCCGACCGGGTGGCAGGTCATCTGTAGCGATCGCTCGTCGGGGATGGTTACTGAAGCGCGCACAGCGCTGGCCGGCGCGACCAGGTTCACCTTCCTTGCGGCTGATGTACAAGATCTCCCGCCAATCAGCGAAGCCGCGGCCAGGTGCCCCAGCGGTGACAGGGGACGTGGCGGTAACGTACGGTCAGCCCCACTCCGTGAAGTATAATCAAGCAATCCTATTTGTAAAAGCGTTGGAGTGCCGGCAGGGAATGCAGTTAAAGCGTAGTCACTATGGCCGAAGTTCCTGAAGTTGAAACGCTGCTGCGCGACCTATGTGCGCTCGTTGTGGGCCGCACCATTATGGGCGCCCAGGTGCTCATGCCGGCGGCCATACGGTTCCCGGAACCGGCGGCCTTCGCGCAGGTGCTGGCGGGTCGTCGGGTGGAAGATGCCAACAGGCGTGCGAAGCACCTGCTCTGCGACCTCAGTGGCGGCTACACCCTGGCCCTGCATATGATGCTCCACGGTACCCTACGCCTCTTTGCCGGCGGCGTCCAGCCCGACGCGCAGACAATGGTGATCTTCCTGTTCGCGGACGGTGCAGAGTTGCACCTCCGTGATCGTAAAGGCTTCGCGCGGGTGGCCGCAGGCCCAGCCGACGAAGTCGCCGCCCGGCTAAAACTCGCCGACCTCGGCCCGGAACTACTCGCTGCCGACTTCCCGCCTGAGGGTCTTGCGGCCCGCCTGGCCGGCCGCCGGGGAGTACTCAAAACGACCCTTGTGGATCAGAAGGTGATCGCCGGCCTGGGCAATCGCGATGTGGATGAGAGCCTCTGGGAGGCCCAGATCGACCCACGGCGGCGAGCAGGCTCTCTGGACGACGTGGAGATCGTAAGGCTTCACGCCGCCGCCCGAGCCATTCTCGCCGAGGGCATCGCCCTGCGCGGCACGATGACCGATTTGCGCGGTGTGCGCGGCGCCGCACGCCAGGATCGCAAGATCTATGACCATGCCGGCGAACCCTGCCCCCGTTGCAACGCTATGCTCCAGCGTACCTATATTGGACAGGCCGTTACGTACTTCTGCAGCGGCTGCCAGAGCTGATGCGCAAGGCAAAACCTTGACATTCGCCGCTTGCGCCCGTTAGCTTCGACAAGCTCAGCCAACGGGCGCCCAGCCAACGGGCGCTGGCTGATGACGGGCGCGGGCTGAACGGACGCTCACCAACGGGCGCGGGCTGAACGGACGCCAGCCAACAGGTGCTCGCCAACGGACGCTCACCAACGGGCGCGGGCTGAGCTTGTCGAAGCCCGCGCCTGTGCTGGGTGATCTCAGTGGCCATGACCATTGAGCAAGAGTTGAATCTCCCCGCAGTGCTCGGCTTCGTGCTGGGCGAGATGCCGCAGAATGGCTTCCGGCGTCACTTCGAAGCCGTGGCCGTCCTCGTTACGGATTAGTATATACCGAGAATCATCAACCGACAGCGGCCGAAACACGGCATGCACCTGCTCACGCGCCGCACACAGCGCTGCTGATAATCGTTCATGCTCTAA
>JBBRUG010000487.1:0-3604 GCA_038247995.1 Chloroflexales bacterium
GGTGGGCGAACCCAAACCCCAGGCGCCGAGCGCAGGAATGATCGCGCCGGGCCTGTTGGATCGGCACTACGCCCCAGACAACACGCTCTGGCTTGTGATCGGCCCGCCGGCGGCAGCGCGAACCTGGCTGGCGGAACAGATCCGCACCTACACCGCCAACGGGCTACGGGTAGGGTTATTGGCGCCCGATGAAGATGTGGCCTTACTTGGCGGCCCGGGGGTTGACGCCGAAGCGCTCGGCCCGGCCGATGCGCCCGAAACGATCGCGCGGAACCTGTTTGCCGCTTTGCGCGCCCTCGACGCGCGTCAACCCGACATTATGCTTGCCCGCGACATCGGCGCGCTAGGCATTGCCCGGGCGGTCCGTGATCGTCTAACCCGTGCGGCTGCGGGCCGCGTGATTCGGCTCTAAAGCATCGAGCAATTCGCGTACTTTGCGTACTAGCTGCTCAATCTCAAAGGGTTTTTGCAGAAATGCGTCGGCAGTGGCCACCGTGCCGACAATGCCCGTCAGGTTGTTCGCATACCCCGACATCAACAGCGTTCGGATCTGCGGATACAACGCCCGCACTTCAACCGCCAACTGTTCGCCGCTCATGCCGCCCGGCATCACCATGTCGGTGAGAAGCAAATGGATCGGGCCACGATGCGCCGCCAATACCCCCAGCGCCGCAACACCATCGGCGGCGGTAAGCACCTGATAGCCCTGCCGCTGGAGCACGCGCGCGACAAGTGTACGCACAGGCTGCTCATCCTCAACTACAAGCACCGTTTCGCGTCCGCCAAGCGGCGCCTGCAGCAAGGCTGTCGGTTCAGCAAAAGGCGCTCCATCGGCGGCTTGCGCACGCGGCAGATAGATCTCAAAGCATGTGCCTGCGCCGGCAGCACTAGTAAACCAGATCGCTCCGCCACTCTGCGTTACAATGCCATGAACCGTGGCAAGACCAAGGCCCGTGCCCCGCCCGCTGTCTTTCGTCGTAAAGAACGGTTCGAAGACATATGGCTGAAGTTCCGGGCTGATCCCACTTCCTGTGTCCTGCACCGTTAGGCGCACATACGCTCCCGGCGCCGGCAACCGTTCAACCAACGCCCCCGCAGACGGCACCAGCACATTCGCCGTGATAAACGTGAGCGTCCCGCCTTGGGGCATTGCATCACGGCCATTCAGCGCCAGATTCAACACCACCTGCTCCATTTGGGTCGGATCGGCGCGTACCGGCCACAGGGTAGGCGCCAAACGGGTGACGATCTGCACGTCCTCGCCAATCAGTCGGCGTAATAACCGTTCGGCTGCCGTCAGCGCATCGTTGAGATTAAGGTCTTGCAACTGCAAGACCTGCTGGCGGCTGAAGACAAGCAACTGGCGGGTCAGATCGGCCGCGCGACGGCTGGCCTGGCGGATCTGCTCCACATCCAGCCGCACATCGCCCTGTAGCGAATCGTTGAGCAACACCAGATCACAGGTGCCGCTGATCACCGTCAGCAAGTTGTTGAAATCGTGGGCCACCCCCCCGGCCAAGCGACCGACGGCCTCCAACTTCTGCGCCTGACGCAGACGCGCTTCCAACTGGCGCTGTTCGGTCACATCGCTAAAACTACAGACGATCGAGCGTAGTTCGCCGCTGGGAGCAAATTGCGGCGCGGCACTCATGAGCAGCCAGATGCGCTCGTCGGTTCGGTGGCGATGAGTACCCAGTACCTGATTGTGTACCGGTTCGCCGGTCATACGCGCACGTCGGACCGGGCGATTGACCGCCGGGAGTGGCTGGCCGAATTCATCAATCGGGTGCCAGTCGTGGCCATGGTTATGCTTTTTGATCAATTCGGCTTCGGTATAATCAAAAATCGCGCAAGCCGCCGGATTGGCCATCACGATCGCTCCGTTTGCATCGTGGAGGGTTACGCCAACGCCGATGTCGTGGACAAGCGCCCGCAGGCGTTCCTCGCTGGTGCGCAGATCGGCCTCAGCCTGCTTCTGTTGCGTAATATCGGCAACCGAAAAGACGATGCTGGTGATCTGGCCGGCGCTGTCTTTGATCGGAGCGCCATTAATCGAGAGCAGCAACCGCCGACCATCACTGGTGATAATTGCGTGCTGGACATCGAACACCGGCGCACCAGTTGTCAGCACCCGCTGGAACGGCTGGGCTTCGTCAGGCCAGGGGCCGCCGTCGAGCGCCGTCGCACGCCATTCCGGCGCATTGTAGGTGCGTTTGGTGAGGCTGTCGCGGGTCAGGCCCAGCACCGCTTCGGCGCGTTGGTTGGCAAAAATGATCTGCCCTTGCGGGTTGAGCACCATAATGCCTTGAACACTCGTAGCCAGGGTCGCATTCAGCAGATCCCGTTCAGCGCGCAAGGCAAGCTCAGCATCGCGCCGAGCGGTAATATCGCGCCCAATCGACTGAAAGCCGATCACCTTGCCGGCGGCATCGCGTAAATTAGTGATCCGATGCTCCAACCAGACTTCACGGCCAGCGCGGGTGAACCAGGCCACGGTAAGATTCTCTTCGGAAAAACGGTCGTCGCGGTGATACGCCGCCCAGAACGCTTCAAACACTGCGGTCGAAGAGGGATGTAGCGTTCGGGCAACACTTGTCGGGTCGCTTTGATACTGCTCGGGTGGATAACCAAGTACTGCTTCAATCGACGGACTTACATAGCTCAAAGAGGTGTCGGTACGCACATGGATGATCACATCCTGAGCCAGGTTCACAATCTCGCGGTAGAGCGCTTCACGCTGTTGCAAGGCCGTCTGCGCCGCGACAAGCTCGGCGGTGCGCGCACGCAATATAATCCGCACGGCGAGCAATGCCAGCAGAATTGAGAACGTACTTAACAACAGCGCCCCGCCGATAGTCTGCGCCTGGAGCTCATCGGTCGCATGCGTACTACTGTGTACCATCATAAAGATGATAACACCGAGGCACTCGCCGAATACAATCAGGCTGGTAATTTTAAAGGCTAGGCTTTGTACGATCCTACGCATGTGCTAATACACTCCACTGTAGGTATCAGTAGGTCGCACGTATTGTAGACGATGTACGGATCAAATCTGCATCTTCATCCATAGCGCCGTATTATGGAAATTCACAACTGCGCTTCCAGGCGGCACAAGTTCATCGCATGCAGTGCGCAACTCAGCGCTGAGGGTCTGTTCGAGCACCGGCAACACATGCAGCAACTGCTCGGCCGTACGCGGCCCAAACAGCGGCGCGGTAATGCCGGGCTGATCGTTGGGGCCGGGGCCAACCGGATAGTGCGCCTTCGTCGCCAAAATAACCTCGTTGCGCCGCCCGTTGGCGCGCAGCGCCGCACCGATCAACTCCTCACTCTGGCCATTGTTATAACTATTCGCCGTATCGATCAGGTTGATGCCGGCATCCAGCGCTGTAGCGATAATCCGCGCAACTTCAGCGGCAGGCGTTGGGTTGCCGAAGTTCATCGTGCCGATGGCCAGCGGCGCAACGCGGACGCCGGTACGGCCAAGCAAACGATCCTCCATTGGGTCACCTCCACCAGAATCAAGTGAGGCGGGCCAAGCCCGCCTCAGGTAGTATAGCGCAAGTTTGGGGCAGGCTTCAGACGCTAGCTCACAGGCGGGGAC
>JBBRUG010000488.1:0-3603 GCA_038247995.1 Chloroflexales bacterium
ACTACGCCCGCCCGCAGCGCGGTGAGCTGCGCGAAGGCATGGTAATGCAGATCGAGGACAACGGAATTCTGGTGTCGATTGGCACCAAGCGCGAAGGTGTTATTCCCTCGCAGGATCTGCGCCAGATGGGCGATGAGTTCCTGTCCGGCCTCACGGTTGGTGGGTCGATCCTGGTCTATGTCCAGGAGCCGGAAAATCGCGACGGCGATTTGATCCTCTCGCTAACGATGGTGCAGGTCGCCAAGGACTGGGAGAATGCTGAGCAACTCTTCCAGGACGGCGGCATTACGCGCTGCAAGGTGATTGGCTTCAACAAGGGCGGTTTGTTGGTGCAGTTCAACCGCATCCGCGGCTTTGTCCCCGCCTCGCAGGTCGCGCAGCTTCATGGGCGCACCGCTGCTGAAGAGCGCCAGCAGGCGCTACAAAAGATGGTCAACCAGGAGATCCCCCTTAAGGTGATCGAGGTTGATCGTGAGCGCAACCGGCTGGTCTTGTCGGAGCGTAGCGCAACTCAGGAATGGCGCAAGGCGCAGAAGGTGCGCCTGCTTACCGAACTGCAGCCCGGCGATATTCTCAATGGCCGTGTCAATCAGCTCACCAACTTTGGTGCATTCATCGACTTGGGTGGTGCTGATGGCCTGGCTCACATCTCCGAACTTAGCTGGCAGCGCGTCAATCACCCGCGTGAGGTGCTCCAGCCCGGCCAGGAGGTGAAGGTTGTCGTCGTCGAGATCGACCGCGATCGCGAGCGGATCGGCCTGTCGATCCGTCAGCTTCAGTCAAACCCCTGGGAGACAATCGACCAGCGTTATACGCTTGGTCAGCTTGTCACCGGCCCGGTGACGAATGTTACCCCGTTTGGCGCCTTTGTGCAGGTCGAAGAGGCAGTTGAAGGGCTCATTCATGCGAGCGAGCTCGATGTTGACCCGCAGACCCAGCCGCGCGATGTGCTGCAACCCGGTCAGTCGGTGACGGCCAAGGTGATCAGCCTGGATCGTCAGCGCCAGCGCATGGGCCTTTCGTTGCGCCGTGTCAGCGAGAACGAAGCTGACGCGCCCGCTGCTGAGCCCGAAGCCCCGGTTGTTGAACCCGAAGCACCGGTCGCTGAAGCTGAGGCTCCGGTCGCTGAGGCTGAGGCCCCGGTCGCTGAGGCTGAGGCCCCGGTCGCTGAGGCTGAAGCAGAGATGCCGGTCGCTGAGCCTGAGGCTCCGGTTGCTGAAACGGAGAAGCCTGCCTCCGAGGCGTAAGTCGTTTCGATGTGAAGTTCAGACGCCAGGGTTGCCCGTGCACCGGCACGTCGGCTGCCCTGGCGTTTGTGTGTATTGTCATTTAGATTGTATTCTGTGGTATCGTTCCGGCATAGATTCTCATCTGAGCCGGAAGGAGTTCCTGTATGCGCGTGCTCTCGGGCGCTGATGTTCGGAATGCAGTTGCGATGCCGGCCGCGATCGATGCGGTTGAACAGGCATTTGCCCGCCTCTCAGCCGGCCAGGCTGAAGTGCCGCTGCGAGCGCATATTGCCACCCCGGAAAAGCAGGGTATTAGCTTCTTTATGCCCGCTCGCATTGCCGATGAAGCCCTCGGCTTGAAGGTTGTTTCGGTGTTTCCGCAGAATATTGGGCGCGGCGAACCAACGATCTATGCCCTGGTGACGCTGCTCGATCCAGCCACCGGGCGGCCGCTGGCAGTGCTCGACGGCACCTACCTTACTGCGTTACGCACCGGAGCTGCTTCAGGCGTTGCAACGCGCCATATGGCCCGCCGCGATGCGCGCACATTGGCAATCTTCGGTGTCGGCGCCCAGGCCCTGACGCAGATTCAGACCGTCTGTGCTGTGCGCCCAATCGACAATATCTGGATTGTGAATCGCACCCGCGATCGGGCGGCGCTGCTTGCGGCGCGCCTGCGTGGTGAAGGCTTCAAGGGCGATCTACGCATCGCGGCGACATCGGCTCAGGCGCTGGCCGAAGCCGATGTAATCTGCACTGCTACTTCGGCGCCTACGCCGCTTTTTAACGACGCCGAACTGCGGCCCGGCACGCATATCAATGGTGTTGGCTCTTACAAGCCCACTATGGCTGAAGTGCCGCCGGCGACGGTTGCCCGCGCGCGTCTGATCGTTGACCAGCGTGAGGCGGCTTGGGCCGAGGCCGGCGATCTCGTGCAGGCGCGTGACGCCGGCCTGATCGATGCGAGCCATGTGGCCGGCGAACTCGGTGAGGTTGTGGCGGGTGGAGTTGTTGGTCGTGCCGATGACACTGAGATCACCTTCTTTAAGTCGGTCGGCAACGCCGTGCAAGATCTCGCTGTGGCCGGCTTGGTGCTCGCGCGCGCCGCCGAATTAAACCTCGGCGTTGAAGTGACGCTCTAACAAACCGCCTCGGCGCGTTGTAGGCATCGCGAAGTCTATAGCGGTGGTCAGCACGATTGAGCCTGGATCCGCACGGCGCGAGCGGAGCGAGCCACCCGTCGCAGTAGGTCAGTGGCTTAATCATGTTGCTCAGTGCTCTAATTACGGACAATTCTTTCATATGCGGGTTCTCGCCTGTTCATCCAAAATTTATCCCTTCAGCCTATGGTACGTATGGCGATAGGGAACATGAATTTTTTGAACCTTGCTGTTCCCACAAATGCTAAGCACCAAAGGAGTACGGTCTTGACGAGCATTGCAGTAGTAGGCACGGGCTACGTTGGGCTCACGACAGGCGTCTGCTTCGCCGACCTCGGCAATAACGTGACCTGTCTTGAGATCAACCGCGAGAAGTTGGAATTACTGCGCAGCGGCAAAGCGCCAATCTACGAACCTGGCCTCGAAGAGCTGCAGGAGCGTAACATGCGCGCCGGGCGTCTGCGTTTCACCGATGATTATGCCCTGGCACTCGCCGATGCGAGCCTGATCTTCATCACTGTGGGCACGCCGATGGGTCCCGACGGCGCCGCCGATCTGAGCTATGTGAAGGCCGCCGCCCGGAGCATCGGTCAGCACCTCACCCACCGCGCGATCATTATCGACAAAAGCACTGTGCCTGTCGGCACCGGCGACATGGTGAGCAATATTATTGCCGAGCACGCCGCGCCCGATGTTGAGTTTCACGTTGTCTCGAACCCCGAGTTCCTGCGTGAGGGCAGCGCGCTGAGCGACTTCTTCAAGCCTGACCGGATCGTGCTTGGTGCGACGAACGAGACGGCAGCTCAGGAAGTGGCTGAACTGCACGCACCGCTGGGCGCATCGATTATTATCACCGACCTGCGCACCGCCGAGATGATCAAGTACGCGTCGAACGCTTTCCTGGCCACCCGAATCAGCTTCATCAACGAGATCGCCCAGATCTGCGAGCGTCTCGGCGCTGATGTGAAGGAAGTGGCGCGTGGTATGGGCGCCGACAAGCGGATCGGCCCGCACTTCCTCGACGCCGGCATCGGCTACGGCGGCTCGTGCTTTCCCAAAGACGTATTGGCTTTGCACCATATGGCTGCGACGGCCGGCTGTCATCCACAATTGCTTCAGGCGGTGATGGACATCAACCAGGATGCGCGTGTGCGCTTCGTCGATAAGGTAAAGACGCTCCTCGGCGACCTCGACGGCAAGGTGATTGGCATCCT
>JBBRUG010000489.1:0-3598 GCA_038247995.1 Chloroflexales bacterium
AACAGGATAGCCCGGTGCGCCGATGGCATCACACGCCTGCCACCAGCCGAATTGCGCGCAGACGACCGTAGCTGCCAGGCTGGGGTTGAACTTCGCTCGCGCCCGCACCGCGCCGGTCGGCGTGCTGATCTGCACCCAATCGCCGGCTGCAATCCCATGCGCCGCAGCAGTTTCGGGATGCAGTTCAACCTGAGGGTCGCTCAGTTGCCGGCGCAGGCGCGGCAAGCCACGGTGCTGGCTGTGGCAAAACTGCACCACTTTGGTTGAGGTGAGCACAAGCGGGTAGTGCGCTGCGAGGTCGGGCCGGCTGAGTGGACTCTGGGCCGGCTCGACGTAGCGCGGCAACGGCTGTTGCCCGTGCTCAAGAAACGTCTGACTGTAGATTTCAACCCGGCGGCTGGGCGTGGCGAAGCCGGCTACTCCCGTCCCATGCGGCTCGGCGTAGCGTCGGTAGCGTGGTTCCAGCGGCAGCCGCACGCCGGCCGGTTGTGCGCGGAGTTGCTCCAGGCTGATCCCGCTCGGCGCCAGCAGATGGCGATGCCCGGCATCTTCGTCGCCGTCGAAGAGCTGCGCACCAAGGCCAAGCTGTTTGGCTAACCCACAGACGATCGCAATATCGCTACGCGCTTCGCCCTGCGGCGCAACAGCGGCGGGCCGCAATTGCACCAGCGCCTCGGCTGCCTGGCTGATCCCGAAGCCCACCCGTAGCCCCTCGCGCTCCCAGGCCGAAGCGACCGGCAGCACCAGATCGGCCAGGGCTGCCGTTGGAGTGAGAAAAAGGTCGCACTGGATGAAGGTGTCGAGGTCGCTGAGCGCTGCCTGCGCTCCCGGCGTGTCGGGTTGCGAAAGCAGTAGATTGGCGCCAAAGCCCATCAGGCCGCGTACCGGATAGGGCTGCGCGGTCCGAATCGCCCGGTAGAGGTCGCGGGTTGTGATCCAACCGTCACGCGGTGGCCCCAGCGGGCGCGCAGCGCGGCCCAAGGCCTTTGCAAGTTGCTCCGGCGCGATCAGTTCGCGCCCGGCGATGTCGTTGGTTGGCGGGCGGGCGAACTGCACATTGCCCCCCGGCGCATCCCAACTGCCGGTGAGCGCATAGAGCAGGGCGATTGCGCGGTCGGTTTGGGTGGCATTTGTATGCTGGCCGACCCCGCTCCAGGCGTAATAACTAATCGGGCGGCGCTCCCAGAGCAACCGCGCCGTAGCGCGGATCTGGTCGGCGGCTACGCCGGTGATGGCCGCAACCCGCTCGGGCGGATATTCAGCGCACAGTTCGCGATAATGTTCGAGCGCCGGTCGGCAACGGACGCGCCCCGTAACCGTTTCGACAAGCACCGCACCGGTGAGCAATGGCGACCCCACCGGCGCGGCGTAACGCCCGGTCGCCGAGTCGTAGCTCACCGCCCGGTCGGTGGCGGCATCCCAGAGCACATAACTTGTGGCGTTGCGCTCATCACCGAGGTCGGCAGCCGTCAGGAAACGCCCGCTATCGTCGCGCACCAGGAACGGCCCGCTCGTCCAGTCGCGCAGAAAAGCTTGATCATACCAACCCTCGTGCAGCATCACGCCGGCAATCCCCAGCGCTAATGCGCCATCGCTGCCGGGACGTACGCGCAACCACTGATCGGCGCGGGCGGCCAACCCAACACGGCGCGGATCGACCACGATCAGCGCGGCACCACGCGCCTGCGCATCGGCGACAGCCGTGGCCTGAGAAAGCCAGGCCGCCGATGGGTTGTGACCCCAGAGCAGCACACAGCCGGTGTTGGCGAAATCGGGCGCGCCAATGCCGGCGCCGAAGGTGTAGGCCGTCGCCACATCCTTGTGCCAATTGCAGATCTCAGTGGCGTAAACGATATTGGGGCTGCCGAAGGCGCGCACCAGTCGCTCTACCCAACTAATCCCGTCCGACATCGCCGTGCCGCTCGGCGTGGTGATCGCGAAGGCAACCGCCTCAGGGCCGTGGGTTGCGGCGATGCGCTTCAGCCGGTCGGCGGCCCAACGCAGCGCTTCGTCCCACGAGATTTGCTCCCAGCCGGGATCTGGGTCGCCCTTGGGGCGCGTACGCCTGAGCGGATAACGCAGCCGGTCGGGGTGGTGAACCAGTTCGGGCGCCGCCTTGCCCTTAATGCAGAGGTTACGGCCCGTCGGATGGCTGGGGTCGGGTTCGACGGCGATCAGGTGCCCATCCTCAACAACGGAGATGCAGCCGCAACGCGAACGACAGAGGGCGCAGAAGCCTGGGATGCGCAGAGTTGGCATGGCCGTGATTCCCTTTGGAATGCGCTCGAGTGCAGCGCATAAAATCCGGTTCGGGTCATATCCAGCCATGGTACCATATGGCAGGAGGTTCGTATGTTTAACCAGTCAGCGCCGGTGAAACCCTGCGCCAAACTTGCGGATCTGGGCCTGCGCCTGCTCATCGTAGTTGGCGCCACACTCATGTTACTCCTGCAACAGCCTACGCCGGGTTATGCCTGTTCGTGTGCGACTGTTGCGCCCCGCGAAGCGCGTGATCGCGCCGATGCCGTGCTTGCCGGACGGGTGACGGCGATTGCCGAACCGGTTTCCCTGCCTCAGTTGATTAACCGCTTCCCCTTCATCCATTTTGCGCCCGGTCCGAATGTGCCGCTTATCGTAACAATCGCGGTCGATACAGTCTGGAAAGGGCCGGATGCTGCGCAGCTTCAGGTGCTGACCGCTAACCCGGCAACGTCCCAATGCGAAGTGTACATTACCGTGGGCGCACGTTACATCATTTATGCGCAGCAAGATGGCACAATGCTGCGCCGGGAAGCCTGCCAGCGGATTGTCGAACGTCCGCAAGCCGGCGCCGATATAGCCCAGTTGGGGCCAGGCGCGCTGCCCGCCGCCCACGAGCCGCTGCAAAGTCCGTCAGGTATTAGCTGGTTGTTTGCCGGCCTGCTTGTCGTCAGCCTGGTTATGCTATTGCTGCGTAGATTGCTCTGGTTGCGCAAGTGATCCTGAATCAGTAGACGTTACCCGCCAGATCCAGCCGATCAGTCCGGCCTGTAACGGCAGGCGCAGCCAGAGTAGCCCCGGCGGAATAGGCCGATAACGTTCGGCGTGCAACCCATGTGCAGGTTCGCTGGAAATACTGCGATCAGCAATGCAATCAGGCCCCAGCGGCTTAGGCGCTTCATTCCGGGCACAAGCGTCAGTGCGGCCTGCTTCCTGCCGCGTGCCTCCTACGTCTTGGCACTAGTCCAACTCGGCGGAAGTTCGCCAGGGGTTGTACGCGGGTTTTAGTCCGCCACAGTGCGGCGTCCGCCATAGCTTGGCATTAGTCCAACTCGGCGGAAGTTCGCCAGGGGTTGTACGCAGGTTTTAGCCCGCCACAGTGCGGCGTCCGCCGTAGGCGGACGTACGCTTTAGCGTACTAGTGATTGCGCCCATACCCTATACGGTCTACCATTGGCTCTATCCAAACACCTCCTATTACTACAGTCGTAGTTCGGAAATTGAGCGGGCCGGAGAGCGAAACTCCTTTTCAACAGCAAGGGTAAACCTGCTTCGCCGGTAAGTTTTACGCCCTCAAACCCCCACCAGAAATGGCGTTGGGACAACTACAACTGTAGTA
>JBBRUG010000490.1:0-3578 GCA_038247995.1 Chloroflexales bacterium
CTGTCAGACTGCGAACTGCGAACTGCGAACTGCGAACTGCGAACTGCGAACTGCGAACTGCGAACTGCGAACTGCGAACTGCGAACTGCGAACTGCGAACTGCGAACTGCGAACTGCGAACTGTCAGACTGCGAACTGCGAACTGCCGCTTTAGCCGAAGCTCAGGTCGATCCCCATACTGCTGACCATTTCCTCAGCGCAATCCTCAGCCCAGCTTTAGGTTGTCCTCAGCGCGGCGGGTTACCATTTGCTCACGTTCAACGAGCCGCACCACACCAGCCAACAACGCAACATCCTAGCGGTCGGTGGGTGAATGATGGAACGGGAGGGCCCGCCCAATGCCATCGTACTCAAGAACACAGCGGCCCTGTTGGGCCACCTGTAGTCGTTGCTTATACGTGATGAAAGGAAGCTTCACCATGCCATTCGAGATTAACCGTCCTCTGAACACCGGCCTCGCCGGCGACATCGCCGCCTATGTGACTGAGGCTGACGGCGTCGATCCGACGACCATTATCGACACGAACACCGACTTCAAGGTACACATCAACTGGTTCGTCGAGGGCGCACTAACCCCGTTCGTCTGCGGCAATTGGTGCGTCAGCCTCTTCCTCGAGTCGATCGGTGACGGCCCTGAGTTGCGGCTGCCCGCCGAGCCGGTTGAGGTGCCGCTGCACCCGCAGCCCGGGCGCAACGAGTACGAGGCGTGGATCCTCATCCCGGCCGGGACGATCGCACCCGAGCACTGCTCGGTTCCTTACAAGCTCGTCTCCACGGTGACCTACCGCACCGTGAAGGGTCGCCCTGGCCCGATGGCCGGCTTCGTCGAAGGCCCGGTGCTCCAGTTCTACGACAGCGGGCGCTAAATGGTACCCCAAAAGTGGCTTGGATCGGTACGAGATGGGGTGCGGGAAGGGCGAAGCTCTTCCCGCACTCACCTTCCCCACGGAACTGTTCCGTGGTTCGATACACATGGAGCCGACCGATGACAACTATAACCAAACCAACCTGGGGTTATACCGTCAACAATACCCCAACCACGAACGGAACGCCGTCCGCACCGCCGCCTCCGGCAACGCCGAATGGGCACACGCCAAGCGCCCCACCAAGCGCGCCGACGGTCGGTCGCCGCAGCCGCGCATTTGCCACCCGCCGTAGTGCGGCGCAGATCGCGCTCGATCGCTTGCATCCGGTGCATAGCGCCAACGCCGACGAGCAGCGCTTCCCGGCGCGGATCGGCAATTTCAGCAAGGGCCTGCCGCACAATGCGCGCGGCGAAGTGTTGCCGGCCGCCTATGATGCCTTCCTGCGCGCCCTGCGCAGCCAGCGCCCCGCCGACTTCGATGCCATCCCGCTCGGCCAAGGTCGCCAGTTGACGAACCCGCAGGCCGGGCTGAGTCTGGATCTGGAAGGCCCCGACGCTCACGCTGTTACCCTGCCGCCGGCGCCGGCGGTCGATAGCGCCGAAGCCGCCGGCGAAATGCTCGAAATCTATTGGATGGCGTTGATGCGCGACACGCCCTTCGCGCATTTGGGGTGCAGTTCACTGGCGAGCGAAGCTGCAACTGAGTTGACAAGCCTGAGCGACTTCAGCGGACCACGAGCGGGCGGGCAGATAACGCCGGCAACGCTCTTCCGCGGCTTCAGTCCCGGCGATCTGGCCGGCCCATACCTCTCGCAGTTCCTGCTTCAGCCGATTCACTACGGCTCGCTTGTGATCGAGCAGCGCCAGGAGACTGTGCCGGCTCAGAGCGACTACCTGATGCGCTATAACGAGTGGCTAGCGGTGCAGAATGGCGCTGCGCCGGCTGCGCCACGCCTCGACCCAACCCGGCGCTACATCCGCAACCTGCGCGATCTGGCGCACTATGTCCACGTCGATGCACTCTACGAAGCGTACCTCAACGCGGCGCTGATCCTGATGAGCCTCAACGCGCCGGTCGATGCGGGCAATCCCTACACGAGTTCACGCAATCAGATCGGGTTCGCTACTTTCGGCGGGCCGCACATCCTGAGCCTGGTAACTGAAGTAGCCACGCGCGCGCTGAAGGCCGTCTGGTACCAGAAATGGTTCGTCCATCGCCGCCTGCGACCAGAGGCCTACGGTGGCCTGGTACACCTGCAGCAGAGCAGCACGGCCGACTACCCGGTGCATGCGGCGATTCGCAAGGCCGCCGTGCTGGAGCGCGTGCGCAGCCACAATCGCGAACGGTCGGGTGAAGCTTCGTACTTGATGCCGGCAGCCTTTCCCGAAGGCAGCCCAACCCACCCGGCGTACGGTGCCGGGCATGCAACCGTGGCCGGCGCATGCGTCACAATCCTGAAGGCGTGGTTCGACGAGGCGTATCCGCTCAAGGGTGCCCGTTTCCACGACGGCACGCCGCTGGTGATCAGCGAGGCCAGCGACGATGGCCTCAGCTTGCGGCCCTACGCGGGCGACGATGCCGGTGGGTTGACTGTCGGCGGGGAACTGAACAAAGTGGCGGCGAATATTGCGATCGGGCGTAATATGGCCGGCGTCCACTGGCGCAGCGACTACACCGAGTCTGTGCGCCTCGGCGAGCAGGTTGCGTTGGGCATTCTCGAAGAGCAGAGCATCTGTTACAACGAGCCGAACGCATTCACGCTGACGACCTTCGCCGGCAAGCGCGTGCGGGTTCAGGATGGTACGACAAGCGTGCTCAGCTAAGCAGGCGCGTGCAGGGCGTGAGGCATGGGCCTTGACAACGGGGGCGTGGAGCATACGGATCACGTTAAGGGCGGTACGCATATCTTCAGCCTGATCATTCTTGCTGATCAAGATCATTCAGCAGGCGGCGCCACAGATCGGCCACATCTTCGGCGAGCGGCGGTTCAGGCGCAAGGTCGGCAGCCAGCGTGGGAGTAGGGAGGTAGGCTTCGGCGTCAAGCAGCTCCGGCGCACCCATCTGCAGGCCGCCCTTGCCTCCGGTATGGGTCGCGTACTCGTCGCCCGGCTCCAGCACCACCTTAGCGTAATCGGGTGGCCAGCGCATCTGAAAGTGGCGCCCGCAGATTGGGCAGTACCACTCCTCGGCTCCTGTCGCGTCAACCTGCACCAACTCCATCGCATGGGTTTCGGTGGCAAACATGACTTCGGCTCCTTCGCGAACTAATGGCGGAGCTGAAGTATATAGCATCTTGCGTGCCTAAAGTTCCTCTCCCTGCTGGAGCCGTCGATACAATTCCTCAGTTTCTGCGGCGGGAATAGCGTCGAGCTCGCGGCGCAACGCTTCGACGCATTGGCGGTACTGCCGCAGCGCCAGCGTGCGCTGACCAAGCCGACTATAACAATGCATCAGCAAGCCATAAGCATCTTCGCGGCACGCATCGCACGCGATCATCATCTGCGCCCAATTGATGCATGCCGCATAGTCACCCGCAGCGAAGGCCCACTGGCAGAGGCGGGTCAAGATCGTCAGATACTCGCTCTTGAGCCGCTCACGCTGCTCGGTCGGCCAGTCCTCGTAACGATCCTCGGCCAGAAACTCGCCCCGATACAAGACCACAGCCTCACGCAGCGCTGCTTGCGCCGCGTCCATGCGCCGCATTTGCTCGTA
>JBBRUG010000491.1:0-3565 GCA_038247995.1 Chloroflexales bacterium
GTGGCCGCGCTGGTGCTCTGGATGGGCTGGCGTCGTTTGCCAACCAGGCAAGCCGCTGGGCCGCCGGCGCCCCTCGACTGGAGCGGTATTCTGCTCGTGGCAACCGTGCTTACCTGCCTTGTTTTGGGTATTAACCAGGTGCTGGATGCTGTGGTTGGCCGAACGCTCTGGCCGTTTTTATTGGCCGCAGCGGCGGTTGGCCTGATTGCGCTGATCGCGGTTGAGCGGCGCGCCGCACGCCCGGTGGTGCCGCTGGAGTTTTTCACCCGGCGCCAGTTGGCCCTGACCTATACGCTTTGTGTGGGGGCCGGCTTCGGTATGGGCAGTGTTATTTTTATTGCTTCAGTTGCGGTTGCCGGCCTTGGCGCGCCGCCTGAACAGGCGGGACTATTGCTCATTCCGCTGGTATTGGCCTCGTCGGTTGGTTCGGTGCTGTTTGGCCGCTGGCTGAATGCACTCGGTTCGCGCCTTGTGTTGCTGATTGGTTTCGGCACCTTAAGCGCAGGTTCGGCCCTGCTGAGTTTTACCGGCATGGGGCCGGGATTGTGGGCCTTTCTGCCGGCAAGTATCCTGATTGGTTTGGGCGTGGGCATTGTTGTCGGCGGTACGCTGCGGACGATTGTGCTGAATGAGGTTGATCTGGAGCAGCGCGGCGCGGCGCAGGGCCTGGTGAATGTAGGCATCAGCATCGGTAACTTGCTCGTGGTAGCTACCCTCGGCGTGCTTGCCGATGCCTGGGGCGGCGGGATGCCGGGCCTGGGTTTGGCCTATCTGGTTGCGGCGGTGGTTATGGCCGCGATGACGCTGCTTAGCCTTGGTTTGAAGGCCCACGGCGAGGAACAAACGCTACCGCCGCCAACCAGTTTCGCTGATCAACAACCGCAGTTGTAAGTTGCTTAGGCTTTGAACTCCATCGCTTCATCATCCAATGTACCGAAGCGAAAGGTAAGCGTGTCGAGCAGGTAGTTCTGGTAAACCTTCCATGGCCGCCGTGATCCCTGGCTCGGCAGCATCGGCAGAGCGCGTTGCACATACCCGGACGTAAAGGTAACCACCGGCTCGGCGGTGATCGCCGGATCGCTGCGGCGCGGTGTGCATTGCCGATAGCTGTGGCGATCCATGTAGTTGAGCAACCGGCAAACATACTGCGAGCTCAATTCGCATTTGAGCGTCCATGAAGCATTGGTATAACCGATTGCCATGGCCAGGTTCGGTACATCGCTGAGCATCATGCCCTTGTAGCTCATCTGCTGCGCTACATTCACCGGGGCGCCATCCACCATTAGCTCCACGTTACTCATAATCCGCATGACCAAGCCGGTGGCAGTAATAATGACGTCGGCGGGAATTGTTTGGCCGGAGCGCAGCCTGATGCCGTCAGCGGTGAAGGTGTCGATCTGGTCGGTTACTACAGTGGCTTTACCGGACGTGACAGCGCGGAATAGATCGCCGTCGGGCGCCAGGCAGAGCCGCTGATCCCAGGGGTTATAGCGCGGCGTAAAGTGGGTCGCCACGTCATAATCGGGGCCAAGCTGATCGCGCGCCATCTGCACCAGGTTGCGTTTTGCCAGTGTCGGCAGCCGACGCATGAGGTTGTAGAAGTACATGCTGGTCAGGATGTTCTTCCAGCGCGCCAGCCCGTGGGCGAGCCGCTGTGGCAGCCGTCTGCGTAGCCAATCGGCGGTGGCATCCTGGGAAGGTTGAGCCGCAATATAGCTGGGCGAGCGCTGGAGCATGGTTACGTGCGCCGCCTGCGCCGCCATGGCCGGGACCAGCGTTACGGCCGTAGCGCCGCTGCCGATCACCACGACGCGCTTGCCGCTGTAGTCCAGATCGTCCGGCCAATGCTGGGGATGTACCACACGTCCGCTGAACTGTTCGATCCCCGCCCACGCCGGCGTATACCCCTGCACATAATCGTAGTAGCCGGTACACATGTAAAGGAAGCTGCACGTTAGTTGCACATGCTCGTGCTGTGGCCCTTGCGCGACGGTTACTGTCCAACGTGCGTCGGCGGAGGCCCAGGCAGCGCTGATTACGCGTTGGCCGAAGCGGATGTGTTGATCGATCCCGTAGGCCTGGGCTGTTTCGCGGATGTAGGCCAGGATCGCCGGCCCGTCGGCGATGGCCTTTGCGTCACGCCACGGTCGAAACGAATAGCCCAACGTATACATATCCGAGTCTGAGCGCACGCCGGGGTAGCGAAACAGATCCCACGTCCCGCCGATCGCGTCGCGCCCCTCCAGGATGGCATAGCTCTTTTGGGGGCAGCGGGTCTGAAGATAGTACGCAGCGCCGATCCCGGACAGGCCGGCGCCAACGATCAGGACGTCGAGGTGTTCAGTGGGCATAGGATGTTCCAGGATTTAGGAGTCAGGATTTATAGAGTTGGGCAGCTCCGTTGAGCCGGCATATGGGCGGAGCGAGCGTAGCGAGCCACACGGTTCAGTGACCTCAGGGGCTCAATCGTGTTGCTCAGTGCTCAGGGGTCAGTCTGCTCGTTGTTGACTGCGTAAGCTTTCCCAACAGTGCCGGCGCGCCCGGCGCGAGACGCTGGAGCAGGTCGAGTTGTTGGGCAATGGAACCAGGGATCACGGTGTGGCGATCAGCGCGGATGCCGGCCAGCAATGCGGCAATCACGTGAACTGGATCGCCGATCATCCAATCCGGCAGGGCCGGCGGAGGGGTGACGCCAAAGTGCGCCGCGTTAAGGATGGGCGTGCGGGCAAAGAACGGGTAGAGCGTGGTGACGCCGACGCCATAGGGCTTAAGTTCAGCGGCCAGGGCTTCACCGAAGCCGCGCAGGCCGAACTTCGTGGTGGCGTAGGGTACGAGTCCAGCGGCACCCACAAGCCCTGCTACTGAGGAAATATTGACGATCCGCCCGGATCGCCGGGCCAGCATTGCGGGCAGGAAGAGCGCCGTCAGGCGCATCGGTGCGAGCAGGTTCACCGCCATAATCTGCTCCCACACGTCAACCGGCACAGCGGCGAAGGCGCCGCTGACGCCGATGCCGGCGTTGTTCACCAGAATGTCGATCTGCGGCGTGAGCGCGGTGGCCTGTTGGTGCAACTGTTCACAGCCCTCACGGCTCGCTAAGTCGGCGGCGATATAGCCAATGATTCGCCCAGCAACACGCTGTGTCTGGAACGTCTGCGCCACTACGCTTGCAGCGCTGTGGATCGCCGGCAGCAACCGGTCGCTCAGCACGAGGAAGCAGCCGGCGTGCAGGAACTGGCGCATCATCTCGCGACCAAAGCCGCCGGCAGCGCCGGTGATTAGGATCGTTTTGCCGGTTAGTTGTGCTGAAACGCGCATCGTTGCATTGGTTAGCATAGGGCTTTGGCGCTCACGCCGGGCCACAAACAGCCGGCTCCGCTTGCGCTTTATAGAGAGCTGAGCTCGCGGTCAGTCGCCCTGCTGCATTCCGGCGGGCATAACTGCCGGATCGTCGGCGCGGCGGATCGCGCAGAGTGACGAACGCAACGGCAACGAGCCGCTGATCGGGTCGTGCTCTTCCGGGTTGATCAGCCCATTAAAGTTGGCGCTGGCGGTGCCGGCAACA
>JBBRUG010000492.1:0-3553 GCA_038247995.1 Chloroflexales bacterium
CGTGGTTCCGTGGTTCCGTGGTTCCGTGGTTTCGTGGTTTCGTGGTTGCGTGGTTGCGTGGTTCCGTGGTTCCGTGGTTCCGTGGTTCCCATGCCGCCTGCCGCCTGCCTTTTCACCAACCCCAGGCCCAACGGAATGAGCAATAAGGGCAAGTTATGCCAGTGCGTCAGGTTCTGCCAGTCGTAGCGCACAAAAGTGAAAATCGGGATCAAGCCGCCGAATACTGCGAGCGCGCCGAGCAGCGCCGGGCCGCGCACCCAGTTTGTCCAGCCGTTGGCCCAGCGTGTGGCGGCCAGCAACGCCAGAATGGTTGTCCCGCCCAGCGCCGTCGGCAGGAGGAACGGCGCCACCCAGAGCCGCGCCCAGCCCCAACCCAACCCGAGCCCTAGCCCAATGCCGGCTGCAACGCCGGCTGCCCAGAGCGGACGTAGGCCAAGCATGCGCAGCAGGCCAAAGCCGATCGCCGCACAGAACGCCGGCAGCAGGATCGCCAGCGGCGGCACAACCGTACGTCCCAACGAGCGAAGTTCGGCGCTATCGAGCAGGGCCGTGAGTTGGCGCGTGTCTTCAGCATCGATCCCAGCTACGCCCGGCCCGACAAACCGAATCGTGCTAAAACCCGTAGCACTCCCGCCGGGCGTCAGGAAGCGGTAGGTGCGCGCAAATTCTGGCTCCAGGCGGATCGTGCCGGCCTGCCAGTCATCAACGCTCAAGCGCACTTCCGTGCCTTCCGGCCGTCCCACCATGCGCAGGCTGAGCAGCGCCGGCCCCGGCACTGCCGGCAGATCGATCGCAGCATCGGGCGAACTCCAGCGGTAGGTGCCGTGCACACCGGTTTCGCGCTCGTACCAGCCGCGCAAAAAGCCCGTATCGACCGATTGCCCGACGTCAAGCCGCAGCGGCCCGGCCATAAGCCAGCCGGCCCACGCCGCCAGCAGCGCGACGAGCGCAACCAGCAGCGGCAGACGCCAATCGATCCGCCCGCTCAGGCGCGTTGTCGCCCGTTGGGTGACGGAATACTGGGTTTGTTTGATCGGAAGTTCTGCCATAACTCGTTACAAACCTGCCCTCACGCCTCACGCCCCAACATACTCCACCCGAAACAGATAACCATTCACATCATCGGTGATGAACAGGCTGCCGTCGGGCGCCACGGCCACATCGACCGGACGGCCGTGCCAGTCTGATGCGTCGGGGAACAGGAACCCGGTCACAAAATCTTCAGGCGCACCAAAACGGCCATCGGTAAACGGGATGCTCACCACCCGATAGCCAAAATCATTCGAGCGATCAAAGGCGCCGTGATAGGCAATAAAAAGCCGCCCCTGCATCTCCGCCGGAAATTGCGTGCCGGCATAAAACGTCAGGCCCAACGGCGCTACGTGCGGCGGCAAAAGTAATACCGGCGGCTCAACCTGAGTGGCGCAGAACGCATCCTTCGGGCTGCCGTCGGGAGTTACAATGTCGGGGTTGGCCAGTACTTCCTGGTCAACCACCAGATTGCCGTAACAATATGGCCAACCATAGTGCTTGCCTTCCTCAATGCGGAAGAGTTGATCGGGCGGCACTTCCGGGCCGAGAAAGTCGCGGGCATTGTTGGTCGCGTAGATCTCAGCAGTGCCTGGCCAATAGACTAGATCGACCACGCTGCGCAGACCGGTCGCAACAATCTCCGCGTCGTCGTAGCTGGTGACGCCATTCGCCAGGTCAAAACGGATCAGTGTCGCCCGTTTGTTATCACCTTCCTGGCAGGCATTACACGACGAGCCGATAATTACGAGCAAATTGCCGTCGGCATCAAACAGGAATGGGCGTGACCAGTGGTCGGCCGTTGTGGGCATCCCGATGACCACAAGCTCCGCTTGCTCTGTCCCATAGTCGCCATTGGCATCAACCAAACGGTAGATGTTGGCGGCATCGGAGACATACGCCTGCCCAGCGTGGAACAGCAGACCGTGGGTGCGATCCATACCGCCGGCAGCCGGAATCAACTGATCGGCAATCCCATCGCCGTCGGCGTCGGGTAGCGCAAACACCTTACCGCCGGCGCGTTCAGCGCGGTTCATTACCGTTACAAAGGGCGTGCCGTCGGGGTGAAAATCGACGCTGCGCACCTCTTCCAGACCTTCAGCGTACAACGAGATGCGATAGCCGGCCGGGACTTCAAGCGGATAGGGCAGCGGCAGACCCTGGGGCGGTGGCGGCGTTGGGGTAGGTAGCGGCGCAGCCGGGGCGGCACAAGCGACAAGGAGCAACACCAGCAGCGGCGCGAACCTGACGCGCAGTGCAATCATACGAATGCCAACTCTTCCTCAGTCCAAGCGCTTCAGTAAAAGAGCGTTCTTGGGCAAGACTGCAGGCTGTTTCAGCGTGTTCGAGCGCACAGGCTATTCGTGTGCGCTGTCTGCTGGGTGCTGCTACGGGAAACCCTGCCTTCCAAAACGACACTATACTATACCCCAGATCAGAGCTGAATGAAGAAGTAGGCCGTCAGCAGCACACTAATCACAATCACCCCGATCCGTACCCACTGTGGGTTGAGCTGCCGAGCCAGCGCCGCGCCGCCATAACCACCGGCAATTGCGCCGGTTACCATCACCAATGCCGCCGGCCAGCTAACCACACCCGCCAGGACAAATGCAAACACGGCCACGCCATTAATCAAGGTAGCCTGAAGGGTCTTTAGCGCATTCATCGAGTGCATATTCTCGCCGCCGAGCAGCGCCAATACAGCTAACGTGAGAATGCCCAGACCGGCGCCGAAGAAACCGCTATAAACCGCAATTGCCAGATAGAGCGCCAGCACCGCCACCCGCATGCCGCGTCCCTCGCCTAGCGCCGTCTGCCGCGTGAGGCGCGCGAGCCATGGCCCGAGCGCAAACACAAGCGTTGCCCCGAGCATCAGGTAGGGGATCAGTTCGGCAAAAACAGCTTCTTCGGTGCGCAGGAGCAACAGCGCGCCCAGCAAACCGCCGACCAGGCTGAGCAGGCCAAACGAGAGCAGTGCGCGCCCCTGACCGGCGAGTTCACGGCGGTAGGCGCCGACACTGGCCGCATTGCCCGGCCAGAGCGCCACGGCACTCGTTGCATTTGCGCTGATCGGCGGCACGCCCACCAGCATCAGTGCCGGAAAGGCAATAAAACTGCCCCCGCCCGCCACAGCATTTAACCCGCCTGCGATCAGCGCCGCGCCAAACAACATTCCCATCTGCCAGAGTTCCACGCTTGCCTCCATTAAACATCAGATCATCAGATCATCAGACGTTTGCTAACAAAAAAAGGATCACTGAGCCACTGAGCTACTGAGCCACGGAAGCACTGAGCCACTGAGCTACTGAGCCACGGAAGCACTGAGCCACGGGACCCCTGAGCCTGGCTGGCGTGCTCCGCTCGGGTCAGCGCAGGGCTGATGCAACGTCTGAGATCCGCGCCATCCCACCCCCCAACCCCCGCCTTGCCGGTGTAGGGTTTTTACAGGATCGCGTCCCAATGCGCTAGTCCCCGCATCCCCCCACCCCCCTGCTCCTTTCAGGTGTAGGGTTTTTGGGTCGTA
>JBBRUG010000493.1:0-3549 GCA_038247995.1 Chloroflexales bacterium
GACTGTCCAACTGATAGATTGTCATACCACCGGCGTCACAACTCCCACCGCACTAGGAACAACTTCCACCAACAACGGTGTATCGCCGATCATCTCGCCATCGGCCTGAATTGGCAGGGAACTTCCTTTTACGACATTCACCGCAATCTGCTTGCGTGCAGTTAGGTAGCGCAGCCGCTGGCTGACATGTTGCCGTCCCAACCCCGTATCAAGCATCACGCCCAGATAGTCGCGCAGAGTTACTGCACGCACAATACAGATGTCGATCACTCCATCGTCGGGGCGAATATGGTCGCCCCAACTCATTATATCACCGCCGATCAGCCCACCATTGGCCAATACAATATGTGCGCCGCTTACGCGCTGACGCATGCCGTCGGCAATCAACATAAACCGTCGAGGCTGGAAGCCGATCAGCGTGCGCAACGCAGTGACAATATATGCCAGGCGACCAAAGCGCCGTTTCGCTTCACGCGGTGTGTCCCGCATAAAAACCGAACCGACGCCGACGCCGATGTGCAACAGGTAGATCGCCTTGCCCACGCGCATGGCATCGATCCGGCGCACATGGTGGATGCCGGCGGCCAATGCACATGCCTCGGGAACCGTCAGCGGGATCCCCAATACGCGCGCCAGCACATTTGCTGTTCCGGCCGGAATGATCGCTAGTGGAACCGACTGATCTACCAACCCGTCGGCAACGAGTGACACCGTGCCGTCGCCGCCCGCCGCCACAATCAGATCGGCGCCGGCAGCGATCGCAGCCCGCACCTCAGCACCAATGGCCGTTTCGGGCGTGGTTTCCAGTACACTATATGGTATGCCTGCCGCGCTAAAACAACGCGCCAGTTCAGTATGGATGAGCTGCGGATCACTGCCGCCGCCCATTGGGTTCAGGACCACAAACGCCTGCGTTGCCTGGCGTGGTTCGCTCATGAGAAACCTTTCACAGTCGGACAGTTCACACTGGGACAGCCGGACGAAAGACCAAGGACGCGCCCAAAGAGCAACAACGCATGTCCGGCTTTCGGCATTGGTTTTTCGGCGTTGGTCAGCCCTCACCCTCCGCCGCAAACCCACGTACGGCCGCTAGCGCCGCCTGCCAGCGCGCCCGGAGTTCCGCACGCTCAGTTGCGGGCATTTGCGGTTCAAACGTGCGCTCGCTGCCATCGAGCAGCGGCGGCAAAGCATCCAGCGTTGGCCAGAGACCCTGCCCGAGGCCCGCCAGCAACGCCACGCCCCGGGCCGTCGTTTCGGTGTCGCGGGCGCGTACCAGGCGGACCCCGGCCAGATCGGCCTGGGCCTGACACGCCGCGTTCGAGTTTGCCAAGCCGCCGCCGACGCGCAACTCAGCGATCGCCACGCCCGCCTCACGCTCTACTGTAGCAAGGATCTCGCCAAGTTGGCAACCAATCGCCTCTAAAAAGGCCCGCGCAATATGCCGTGGCTCAGTGCCGAGGGTCATACCCAGAATGCTCCCCCGCGCCCGGCGATCCTCCGACGGCACGCCGAGGCCGGTAAACGCCGGCACAAACGTTACCCCGCCACTCATCGGCGCCGCCGCCGCCAGAGCATCCAGTTCAACGGCCCGGCGCAACAGACCAACTTGTTGGAGCCAGCGCAGCGCTGCGCCGGTTACGGTCATATCGGCCTCCAGGCAGTAGGCCGGCGTGCCCGCCAATTCCCACCCCAGGTAGACCTTACATACGCCCTGAGTCGGCGCCTGCGACCCCACCAGCACATTCACAAACGAAGCCGTGCCGTGGGTTGCTACGGCCTGCCCGACCCTCCGACAATCATAGCCGAAGAGCGCCGCCTGCTGATCGGCAATCAGCGCCGTCACCGGGATTGCATGGCTGTCGATATGCAGTTCGCCAAAATGGAAGTTGGTCGGTCGGGCGGCCGGCAGGGCATCGCGGGGCAACCCAAGGTAGGCGATCCATTCGTCCCATAACTCCCGCCGCCGCGGGTCAAACACCGTCATCGCCTGAAGCAATGAATAATCGAGCGCGTGCTCGGCGGGTTGCCCAAGTGCCCGCACAATCCAACCTGCCGCAAGCGAGACGTTTAAACGACCGCGGGCCGCAGCGTTACGGAAGGCTTCATCGTGGCGCATGCGCCAGGCCATATGCATCGCCGACGAATAAGAGCCAGGGAATTGGCCCAACCGATCCCGTCGCTCAGCGGCATGCTCCCAATGATTCGTCTCAGCCACCAGCGGCAAAGTTCGTAGATCTTGCCACGTGATCGCCGTGCCAATCGCCCGACCGCTCACTGCGTCCCAGGCGAATACGGTATCGCGCTGCGAAGTTATTCCACAGGCAACAATATCGGCAGGCCGACAGCCGGCCCGTGCAATCGCTTCGTCAATTGCTTCACGCACACTCCGCGCCACGGCAACCGGGCGCTGTTCTACCCAGCCTTCACGTGGATAGAGCCGCCCAACGCCGCGATATCCATAGCCGCGCAGCCGTCCTTCATGATCCAGCAAGATGGCGCGACTACCGCTGCCACCCTGGTCGATGCCCAGCACAAGCCGGTCGGACACGTTTGTTCTCCCAACAAAGCACGGAAGCCGGGGGTATTATCGCAGATTCTCGGCAAGTGCGCTTATTCCAGCAGTCAGGATTCAGGATTCGGGATTCAGGATTCAGGAGCCGAACGTAAAGCATTCTGCCCGTCAGGATGTAACTACGCTGTAACCCCTGGTGCTACGCTCAAACTACACGATATGATGCTACGCATGCGCCCGCATGGGCAAATCATCAAGGGAGACATATGATGACTCAAAATACAAAAGAGGGTTTCGACCCGCTGGATCCTATGGGCATGTGGCGTACCCTCCGCGATGCCAACCTCGATGCCTGGGCGAAGAGTATGTCCTCAATGACCAACACCGACGCTTATGCGCAGGCGATTGGCGTGCAACTTGATACGCTGCTGGCCACTTCGGCGCCGCTTCAGAGCGCCATTCAACAGGCGATGGAGCAGTATCTCGCCCAGGCGCAGATGCCCTCACGCGGTGAGGTTGTCAGCCTGGCCGAACGGCTGACCAATATTGAACTGCGGCTGGACGATATGCAGTTTGCGCTCGACGCGATTCACGCCGGAGTGCAGCAACCTGCACCGCAGGCAACTCCACCCGCCGATCTCCAGGCCACGCTCGACGAGATCCGCACAGCGCTCAAACAGCTCGCGCCGGCTGCTCCAGCCGTGCCCGCCGATCTCCAGGCCACGCTCGATGAGATCCGCGCGGCGCTGAAGGCTCTGCCGGCGCCCGTCGCAGCACCGGCCGATCCGGCGCCGAAGCCTGCCCCACGCAGCACCCGGAAGAGCAGTGAGTCCACATCATCGTAAGGGCGCTCCTTGTGGGCGCCCGCCGGCCCTATGGGCGCCCGCCGACGCCCGCGCCGCGCCGCAGCCGGAAGAGCAATGAGTCCGCATAACATACTCGTAAGGCCGAAGCACGCTTCGGCCCGACCACACGAGAAAGAGAATCCGATGAGCATCCCTGGCGCAATGTCCGCGCTCCCGCTCGATCCCTTTACC
>JBBRUG010000494.1:0-3540 GCA_038247995.1 Chloroflexales bacterium
AAGCGTTGGATTGACTGCACTATTCCGAAGGAGGAGCTATCGAATGGTAAACCGTTTCGCCCGCGGGATTGTGATCCCGCTGCTGCTATTTGGGTTGCTGGCTCCAATGAGCTCAGCGCCAACGCCCTATGCTGTGCAGGCCGCCCCGGCGCTGCAGCAAACACCGCTTAATCCATTACCGATCTACGCCGAGCAAGAGCCGAATAACACGCCTGCGCAGGCCGATGCGCGCCCCTTCATTGGCCAGGCCACGGAACGCAACTGGTTGCAACCGATCAGCGGCGTGATCAGCGGCGCCGACGACATCGATTACTATCGCGTTAATGTGCCTGCGCCCGGCTCGCAGGTGCGCGTACGGCTGAGCGGCCTCAGCGCCGACTATGATCTGGTACTTGCCGCCGGCGAGCCGCCCGAAGTAACCCAGCGCGGCCTGGAAGGAATCACCGAGGTCGGCGGGCAGATCTCCGCCATCGGCGGCCAGATCTCCGCCATCGGCGGGCAAATCTCCGCCATCGGCGGGCAAATCTCTGCGATCGGCGGCCAGATCTCTGCGATCAGCGCCAACCCAGGCACGGACAATGAGACCATCGACACCATTCTCTGGACGCCCGGCGCATATTATGTTGCCGTAGCGCCGGCCAACGGCGAAAGCACCGGCACGCCCTATCGCCTGGAAGTTGAACTGCGCGGCAGCGCACTCGCCACTGCCCCCCCGGCGCCCAATGTCGCGATCAGGGAAACCCTGCCCGCGCTTGTTTCCGGCAATGCCGAACTGATCACCACGCTGTACATCTACAATAGCCAGCGCATGCAACAGCGCTTCCCGCTCCAGGCGGCGGAAGTGATATCGATCTCCGCAGCGCTGGATTTCCTGATCTTTAACCCGCCATCGCCCCGCGGGACTACTGAGTACGGCATGGCGCTCAATATCGCCAATCTGCAACCGGCACCCGGTGAGCCGGCGAGCAACACGATCGCGGCCGCCTACGCCCGCTGGGACGCTAACCGTGACAATCCGTTCTATGCCAACTATATCGCCCGGATCATCGACAATGTGATCGAGGCGGTGACCGTTGCCGATGCTACGCCGGGTGTGTCCGGCCCCGACCCGAAATTTGTCCTTGGGTCGACGACAAACGCACCGCTCTTCTTGCCGAATGTGCAATATATTGTGCTGGTCGGCGGCGATGAAACCATTCCCTTCTTCCGCACGCCCGACCTGACCACGATCGCCAATGAGGCCGACTACGCTGCCTACCTGCGTGAACTCGACCCTAGCGGGATCATCAATGAGGCTTCCGCCCTCGGCGCGGCGCTCAAGAACCGCATGCTGCTCACCGACAACGCCTATGGCGCCGAACGCCCCTACAACTTCCTGAGCAGTCCGATCCACGTACCGCGCATGGCCGTGGGGCGCCTGGTAGAAACGCCCGCCGATATCGCAAATTATCTCGCTCGTTATGCGTTCGAGGAATCCGCTACGGAAGGCAACGGCTACGAAATCGACTACAGCCCCTACTTCAATGCTAACGCGGGCGCCTTCGTCAGCGGCTACGACTTCCTGATCGACCAGGCTGAGACGATCTCCGACACGCTCGAACGCGCCGGCTTCGGCCCCCAGCAACTCAGCCCAACCTTCACCATCACGCCCGGCGTCGTGCTACCGCTGATCAATAACCAGTGGACGGCAACCGACCTGGAGCAAGCCTGGTTTGATGGGCAGTTGGAGCGTAATTTCCCAATTACTGGGGCTGTTTCGCCCTTTGCATCACACGCCCAGAGCACCGGCCAACTGCTTAGTTCGGTGAACGCTCACTTCGATCATTGGCAGGTGATCCCGGCCCAGGAAACCGCCGGCACATTCCCGGCCTTGCGGTTGCTCGCCCCAACCTACACCAACGATCCCTTCACCGGCGCCCCCGGCGGTTACTTTGTGAACACACTGCATTATTCGGTAGGTTGCCACAGCGGCTACAATGTGCCGGCAGCCGCGCTGAGCCTCGCCGCCCAATCGCCCGACTTCGCTACCTACGCCGCCGACTTCGCCCAGGCCTTCAACCGCCACGCGGGCAACTGGATCGGCAATACCGGTTATGGCTACGGGACGTTGGACGGCGTAGATTATAGCGAGCAGTTGGCTGTCCTGCTCACCGAAGAGTTGCTGCGCGATGTACGCGACGGCGACGATGTCTACGTCGGCCAGGCGATCGGCACCGCACTAATGAACGCCAAGCAGCGCTACCTGCGCAATTTGGCCGTTATCAGCGCCTACGATGCTAAGTCGATGGCGGTGATGACGCTCTACGGGCTGCCCTTCATCCCCATGCGCGCCTTCGCCGATTACGCGCTGCCCGCGCCGCCCGAGATCGGCGGTACGAGTGGCACCCCGCCGCCGGCCGAACGCCCGGTGCCGGCGCCGATCCCGGTTGAGGGCGGTCGGGTGGAACGCCTGATTACCGTGACGATCGACTTCGACAGTGCGCGCACGACCTTACCGCGTACCGGCAGCACAGTGTTCAACCTCACCGAAGCCGACTTCACGATTGTAGATAGCTTCGTTGAGGCCGGTTTTGCCAACGATGACGGACGCCCGGCGCTGCGCCTGCTCACCAATAACCAGGTCGGCGCACCCGTCTTGCCCCGCTTCGCCTACGATATCAGCGTCCTAAACGCTACGGGTAACGAGCGCCTCGTGCCGCGTGACGTGCAGTTCCGCGGCGGGACGTATGGGGAAGAGGCCGGCTTCAAGCCGCAGATGACCCAGGTTGTCAGCGAGACGAGTGAACTGCTGAGCGAAACCGACATCCAGCCGACGTTTGCGACCGGCGCGGGAATCTGGTATCCGGCGCGCTTCTTCGGCCTGTCGAGCGTGGCGGCGGAAGGCGGCATCCGCGACCAACTGACCGCCGCTGCTGCGCAGTTCCGCGCCGACGCCGACGGTGTGACCGGCACGATGCGCCCCTACAGTCAGATGGTCTTCCGAGTGTTGTACATCGATCCCGAGGCCGCAGGCGGCGCAGCGCTGCTTGAGGATAACGACCCGCCGGTGATCGAACGGGTGATTGTCGAGCCGTTGGGCGGCAGCCGGATCACGCAGGGTGGAACATCCACGCGGGCCGCCGTAATCGCCAGTGACACAAACGGCAGTGGTTTGAGCGAAGTTGGCGCGGTGTACATCCTGAACGACACCGAGTGGATCCCGATCAACTTCAGCCAACCCGATCCGCAGAACAACCCGCAACGCTGGGTAGCCGAAATCCCGGTCAGTATCGGTGATGTACGCCTGATCGTCCGCGCTACTGATGCAGCCGGGAATACCAGCTACTTTACGGCCAAGGGCAGCTTTAATCCGCCGGAACAGCCCCGTATCTTCTTACCGACGATCAGGCGGTAGAGCCGACCCGATGGATTGACCCGACGACCCGACGCAGTAGAGCAGTAGAGGCGGCCCCGGGGGTGGGCGGGTCGGCGCCCCCCGCCACCCGATCCGCCATGTGGTGGCCGGGCCAGGCGCGGAACGCACGGGCAGGTAACCAAGGT
>JBBRUG010000495.1:0-3534 GCA_038247995.1 Chloroflexales bacterium
CCCGCGAGGCCGATGTTGTCGCCGCATTCGAGGCCGTCGGCCTGCGTCAGGTCGAACGCCATCAGGAAGGCGAATGGATCGCCCTCGTGCATACACGGTAATTCAGGACGCAGGACGCAGGACGCAGGTGGCAGGTGGCAGGTGGCAGATGCGGATCCAGTGTGCAGTTCTCCGCTTTCCCGCTTTCCCGCTTTCCCGCTCCAAAGGGATTTCATGGCCGACTCACTTTACCCATTGCTCTCAGCACGCAAGTTAGTCGAGCCAATTTGGGGCGGTACAACGCTCGCCACCTGGCTCGATCTGCCTGAGCCGCGCCCCACGCGCCTCGGTGAGACGTGGCAGGTCTTTGATACAAATCTGGTCACCAACGGGCCATTTGCTGGCCAGAGCCTAGCTACCCTGGCGATGGCGTACGGCACCGCTCTTGTCGGCACGCGCACGACACTAAGCTACGGCGCCGATCTTCCACTCCTGGCCAAGTTCCTCGATGCCAACGACCGGCTCTCGATTCAGGTGCATCCTGATGACGCTTACGCCCATACCATCGAGGCCCACACCGGCTACCACGGCAAAACCGAGGCCTGGTATATTCTCGCCGCCAAACCGGGCGCTACGGTCACTTATGGCCTGAGCCGTGCGTGTAGCCGTGAAGAGTTCGCCGCCGCCGTCGCTGCCGGCACGGTTGAAACGCTCATGCACCAACAGCCCGTAACAACCGGCGCCACGATCTTCGTCCCCGCCGGGACGCTCCACGCGATCAACGCCGGGATTATGCTCTTCGAGATTCAGCAGAAGTCCGATCTGACCTATCGCGTCTACGACTATAATCGCCGCGACGCGCAAACTGGACAACTACGCGAACTGCATCTCGCCAAAGCGTTCGATGTCAGTCTGTTCGCGCCGGCGCCACGCGGCGTCCTTACCCCATTAGCGCTCGCCGCCGACGGCACCCGCGATCTGCTCGTTGCCTGTAGCCAGTTCGCCCTTGAGCGCCAGCAAATAACCAGTGTCATGCGGCACAGCACCGACCCAGCCAGTTTTGAGATCCTGACCCTGATCGATGGCGCGGGCCGGCTCACCTGGAACGCCGGCGGCCTCGACCTGCATCGGGGCGACTCGGTACTCCTGCCGGCTACCCTCGGCGATTGGGCGATCGAAGGCGACGTTACCCTGCTCCGCACCTACGTACCCGACCTGCACGCGCTCGCCAACGAAGCATGCCTCGCCGGCCACGCGCCCGATCGCATCGCCGAAACAATAATCGTTGATCAATAGCGATCCAAACCCATTCATTCCTAAACTATGTCCGATCTCGCAAACACATATCGCTTCTTCGTGCCGCCGGAGGCGCTGGGGCATGATCGCGTCCACCTCGCCGACGCGGATTTGGCGCGTCAACTCGGGCGGGTGCTACGCCTACGCCCCGGTGATCGCGTGCTGCTGCTTGATGGCGTTGGCTTGCAGTACGAAGTGGCGCTCACGGAGATCGGGCGCGAGCATGTAGCCGGCGACGTGCTTGCCCGTGGCCTGGCAGGCGGCGAGCCAGAAGTAGCGCTCACAATGTACCTCGCCCTGCTGCGCGCCGAGCGCTTCGAGTGGGCCTTACAAAAGAGCGTCGAGTTGGGAGCGGCGCGAATCGTGCCGGTACGCTTCGCCCGTTCGCTGCCCAATGAGCGCGCCGATGCCCGCAAACTGGAACGCTGGCGACGCATTCTGCGCGAAGCCGCTGAACAAGCCTGTCGTGGTCGCCTGCCTGAGATCGCTTCGCCCCTTGATTTCGCCGCTGCCTGCGCTGAAGCTGCGACTGCTGAGTTACGCTTGATCCTCTGGGAAGGCGTAGCGCCGCCGCTCGCCACCCTGCTCCGTGCAGCACCGCATCCTCTGTCCACAATTGCTCTATTCTCCGGCCCTGAGGGTGGGATCACCGAAACCGAACTGACATCCGCCGACGCCCATGGTATCATGCGCGTGTCGCTGGGTTCGCGAATTTT
This sequence comes from Chloroflexales bacterium, assembly GCA_038247995.1. Taxonomy (GTDB): domain Bacteria; phylum Chloroflexota; class Chloroflexia; order Chloroflexales; family Chloroflexaceae; genus JBBRUG01. The sequence continues at coordinate 1,992 of JBBRUG010000495.1, forward strand.
GCGCGCTGAAACGGCGCCGCTCGCTGCGGCTGCGGCGATCTTTTATCAGTTTGATTGGTAACGGTTAGCGTAGTTGTCTGTTTTGACGTCTTCACCGTCAGGCGAACAACCACGCTAACCTTATTGTTCGATCAGGGGCGGAACGGGATGGTACGTACCTCACATGCAATTGCCTATGGCGCAGTCACTGCGCTGCTTGTCGGTGTGCTCGCCTTCTTCAGTGGCTGGGCAACCGCCCGCGCGGTCGGTGGATCACCGGTTGACACCTTTTTCACCAGCGTAATCAACTGGGGCGCACGCAGCGAAACACCGCCGAATGTGCGCGATCAGTTCGCCGTCTTCTGGCAAGTCTGGGATCTGGTCGAAAGCGAATTTTATCAGGGTGATCAACTACTCGACCGTCAGCAGATGGTCTATGGCGCGATCCGCGGTATGCTTGGCTCGCTCGACGATCAATACACCACCTTCCAGGAGCCGGAAGTCGCGGCGCAGAGTCGCGAGTCGATGCAAGGTCGCTTCGAGGGCATTGGGATCTATTTGCGGCGCGAGGGCGCGATTGTAGCTGTCGATCGGCCGATCCGCGGTTCCCCGGCGGCCAAAGCCGGCCTCCTGGCCGACGATCTGATTATCGCCGTCGATGGTAAACTCCTGGAGCCGCTCCTTGCTGGCCTCGACGATGCTGCTGCAACAGCCGAAGTGGCTGTTTTGGTTCGCGGCCCGAAAGGCAGCCCGGTGACGCTAACCATCCAGCGTCCAAATGTCGCTGAACCATTTGATGTCACGATTGTTCGCGATGAAGTGCCGCTGATTACGGTTAACGCCGAGATGCTTCCCGGTGGCGTTGCCTACATTCAGATCACTGAATTTAAAGCCACTACCACCCAACTGCTCGACGAAGCGCTGCGCGCGATCGCATCGCAGCGCCCCACCAGCATTGTGCTTGATCTGCGCAACAACCCCGGCGGCTTTCTCACAACTGCTCAGGAGGTGCTTGGGCGCTTCTATGACGGCGTTGCGCTGATTGAAGAGGAAAATGGCGGGGTCGTAAAGGAATTGCGCACCATCAGCGGGCCGGCGGAATTGCGCCTCTACGATCAGCCGATGGTTGTGCTGATCAACGGCGGCTCGGCGAGCGCTGCGGAGATTGTGGCCGGCGCCCTGCGTGATGTGCGCCCCAATACTTCCTTGATGGGTGAGCGCAGTTTCGGCAAGGGGTCGGTGCAGAACATCCATCAGTTGCGCGACGGCAGCAGCGCACGCATCACGATTGCCCAGTGGCTCACACCTGACCGGAGCGCGATCAACCAGATCGGCCTGACACCAGAGTACGAAGTACCCGCTTCCGAAGCGCCGGAATATGCCGTCGCGTGTGTCGCCGAGCGCCGCCCGCTGGAAGGCACGACCGAGTGCCGCGATGCCCAGTTACTCTGGGGCTTGCGCTTCTTGCTCGAAGCAACCCCGCCGCCTGCGCCGGCAACAACCGGCACACTGGAGAGCGATCAGCCGCGACCGGCGGTAGGTTAGGTAGGGGGGTAGCGCCCAC
>JBBRUG010000496.1:0-3486 GCA_038247995.1 Chloroflexales bacterium
CGGCGAACGTATCCTCGGTACAGTGCGCGGCCTCGATGGCGGCGCAGGCTACTGGCACTGCTGGCTGATTACCTACACAGCTGCACGTGAAGAAGTGCAACTCTGGCTTGGACTTCCAATGCCGAATCCGCTGGCGCGGATCGCTCCTCTCTTGCCGATGCTGCGTTTCGAGGCCGTCGAGCGCGAACGCTTGATCGCTGCGGCGCGCCTGCCACAACAGCGGATTGTCTGCGGCGTTATGACGAATCGCAGTTCTGACGACCGTTATAGCGGGCAACTCGAACAGGTGCTGGAATTAGGCGGCGATTTTGATTGGTCATGCTGGACGTTTATGGCGCCGGCGGCTTACACGCATTGGCAGGCATCGCAGGCGCAATTGCTGGCCGATCAGGAACTGCTTGCGAGTGAACTGGAACGCACCGTCGCTGTCGGATCGGGCAGCGGTCGCCGTTCCGGCGGGGCGATCGCGCGCGCCCACAGCCTGGTAGAACGGCAGTTAGAGCGCCTCGCCGAAGGGCTCGCTCACGGCTACTGGCTGAGCTGCGTAATGGTGAATGCCGCTGATGAACAGGTTGACCTGGCAGCGACGCAGTTTGCAACGGCTTTCGCCGCTCCCGACACCGTTGAACCACTCCGCGTGCATCGGCCGTTACCTGGCGGTACGGGCGGCGATCGTCGGCCACAGATCAGCTCCGGCCACACCACACGCGAACTTGCCGCATTGATCACCGCTCCACGCCAGGAGCGCCCGGGGTATCGCGTCGCTCCGGCTGCTACATTTGATCAAGACCCCGCTATTCTTCCGCAGCAACCGCTGCTGCTCGGCCAGGTTGTACGCGGCGAGCAAACGACCCGCGTTCTCTACCAAATTGAGCGCGACGCGCTCACCCGCCATGCATTGGTCGCCGGTATCACCGGAAGCGGCAAAAGCAATACCTGTAAGTTGTTGGTAGGCCGTTTGCACACAAGCGGTATTCCGCTGCTGATCATTGAACCGGCCAAGGCGGAGTATCGGAGCCTGGGGCTACAAACCTACACCCCCGGCGCTGAAGCTGTCGCGCCCTTGCGGATCAATCCCTTCGAGTTGCCGTTTATCACCGATCACGGCAACCGCCGTTATGCGCCGGTACAAAGTCATATTGATCTGCTCAAAGCGGTGTTCAATGCGAGCTTTGTTCTCTTCGCCCCAATGCCGTACATTTTGGAACGCTGTCTCCACGAAATCTACATTGATCGGGGCTGGGATCTTGCCAGCGGTCGAAATAATCGCAGCGATCAGATTGATCGGCTCTTTCCTACGCTCAGCGACCTCTACAACAAGATCGACGAGGTTGTCAGCAGCCTGGGCTACGATCAGCGACTGGAAATGGATATCCGCGCCGGTCTCCTCGCGCGCATCGAGAGTTTACGCATCGGCGGGCGCGGATTGCTTCTTGATACGGCGCGATCGACCCCAACTATCAATGCCCTCCTGGCACATTCGACTGTGCTTGAGCTTGAGGCGATCGGCAATGATGAAGAAAAATCGTTTGTCATGGGCCTCCTGCTGATGCTGGTGTATGCCTACCGCACGCTCCAGGCAACCCTGCAGCGCGAAGCGATGGGTATTCCCAACACGAATCCGTCGCTCCGCCACCTGGTTGTGATCGAAGAAGCGCACAGATTATTGTCTAACGATCATCTGCCCGGCGGCAGCGGTGACCGGGCCGATATCGGCGGGCAGACTCTCGCAGCGTTCGCAAATATGCTCGCCGAGATGCGCGCGTATGGCCAGGGTTTCCTGATCGTTGATCAGGTTCCTTCGCGTCTCGATCCGAGCGTGGTAAAAAATACGGAATTGAAAATCATCCACAAACTCGTTGCTCCAGACGATCGTGAATTGCTGGCGCGAACGGCAAATCTTTCCGAACGCCAAACCGCATATGTCGCAACATTGCCGCAAGGTTATGCCGTTGTGCAGAGCGGTGCCGACGATCGCCCGTTTCTGGTGCGCATGGAGGCTTACAGCGGGACTGCGCGACCGCTCGCGCCGGCTCAGCCTATGCCTTCGCCCCTGCCCGGTTGTGCAACCTATTGTCCAGCCTGGCGCAGTCGCAGTCGTTGCCCAACGCACCTGCGCGACATTGGACGCAAGATCGCCGCTCGCACTGAACCACGCCATATGCTTGGCGTGCTGATCGCCGCAACCGACGGCAAGCCCTATGTCCTGCACCAGGCCACCTTGCACACCATTCAGGCGCGGGCGCGCCAGGATGCCCCGGCTGATGCTGAAACTGTTGCCGCCTGTGCCGGCTTGCATTGTGCAGAGGCGGCCCTGGCGCGGTTTGAACGTCACTACTCCGCGTGGCCGCTCGATCGTAGCCAGGAACTGCTGGCGCTGGCCATGGGGCAGGTCAACCCACAGGGCATGCTGCACCTTCCGCAGGCTTTGACGCAAGGACTTAGCGCATCAGGACCGTATCAGACCTGCGCCGATCATTGTAATCAGCCATGTCGCTATCGGCTCTTTGCCGAACAATTGATTCGCCCGATCCGTTCTGTTCTGGGGCGCGCCGATCATACGGACGGCGTGAGTTTCACCGCCAGGCTTGCCGAGCGCTATGCCGACCGCCTTTGGGGTGCAATGCCAAGCTCCGACGCGCAGCGTGGGTTTCAGACCTGTTTGCTGGTTCATCTCGCTGCCGGCATCGATCCTGCACAGGTGGATCTGCTTGTCCCTGCGATCCGCGATCAGTTATTGATTCACGCGGTTACTAATACGAACGAGGAGAAGCCCTCATGAGTGACAAATCGGATGAGCCGCCACGCTTGGATCTCCGCCTGGAGCGCGCAGTTCGTGAAATGCAAGAGCGCGCCGAAGGCGAGTTTCGCCGGTTGATGGCGTATGCCTGGCAAGGCCGTTTACATAATCTCAATGGCACCGAATGGGACATCAATCAGCGTGGTGACCGCATGTTGGTTAGCAAATTACGACTGCCACGTGATCATAACAATGATGTACAACACGCATACTCAAACGATAGCGTCCTTGTACGTACATCACGCGCGGGGCATGAAACCGGTCGGGGCAACGCGACAATTCAGGTCGAGCGGGATGTTGGTGGCGAAATTGTGCGCAATCGCTTGCGAATTCAGGAGCTTGAGGTGCATCCCTCGTTCCGTGGCGAGGGGCTTGGCAGCGCATTGCTGGAACAGCTTGAGCTTCAGGCTCGACGTTATGGATCGACGGAGATGTATGGCGTGTTTAGCCCGAAAGACGATCCAGACCGCGTGCGCGAATTTTATCGCCGGCATGGTTTTGATTTTCGCGTAACGCCAGGCGGCGAACAGGTATATAAAGCGCTGGTAACACCGGAACAGCAGTCGAGTGATGAGATCAAGCGATGATCGGGCAAACCTGTGGCGCCTCCAAACCCGTTTAGCATCGCCGCCCTTGCACTTTTCCGGCCAAGCACATTTGCCGCGCTGCTTGGTCGTGGGCGTTCA
>JBBRUG010000497.1:0-3472 GCA_038247995.1 Chloroflexales bacterium
AGCGTGCAGCACCTGCGCGTAGCGTGGCCTGTAATCGCTTAGCGCAGCCAATGACCCTGCCGTATCGCGCCCAATCCGACACCAACCGGGCCACTTCAGCGCACCGGCAAAGGTACGCTTCGCACCGATTTCCAGATACACGGCCACTGTGGCAGCCGGGGAATCATGCGCCGATCCGGAATCAACAGATGTCATTATTGCTTCCTCCGCTCAGAGTGTACCAGCCGGATGGTGTGCAAAAAACCGGCAAAAGAACTGTTACATGTTCCCTACGCCAGGGATTACACATAGTTATCGATCAGTCCTAAACTCTTTGTGAAGTGGCTGGGTGGTTGCCGGCAACTCCGCCGCCGGCAACCACCCAAACCCCTGCCTTGCAAGAAAGGTCTTGGTTTGTTGGCCGACCAGCAGTTCGTTAGCCAGCTTCAGGCTCAGGACGAAACCACATCCTGACGCTTGTTGAGCGCTACTATGCATCAGCCCTGACACCGCTGGCGGCGATGCACACGCCGAGATAACCGCGTAAGCGGTACGCTAGTAGGCCAAACAACCCGGCAAAGACGACAAATCCGTACATCCGCCAGATCTCGGCGATCTGCATGCTGGCCGGCAGTGCACCAAACGCCACGAGATCAACGCCAAATGCGCTTAATGCGCCAAGGGCGGCTATAAGCAGAATAACGGTTGCGGCCCAATCACGCCGGGTTCGCGAACGAAACAAGCTGCTTTTCCTTTCGCTGGAAGTGTGCGGGAGGGTCATCCGTAACGAGCAACAGCCACCCGATGCACTTCTTTTGGTGTGACGCAGATCCAGGGCTTCACGCACGAAGAAGCTGAGGCCAAGGATCAATCCGCCGCCGAGGATGAGTGCGGCGAGAGCGAGCCGCAGGCTGAACAGTTCGGCTAGGCCGCCGATGAGGGCCGGCCCCAAAAGAAACCCACTATAGCTGATCACCGTGATTGCCGAACTCACTGCTCCGCTGTGCTGCGGCGCGTGGTTGCCGGCGAGCGAAAAGGCCACTGGCGCAACACCGGCCAGGGCGATGCCGGCGATCAGGAAGCCCAGCAGGGTAAGGAGCGGGTGTGGTGATGGGCGAGACAAGCGACGGATGGTGCGCCAATAGAATAATGCTCCTAGTTGAACATGCCGTCGGTCATACCGAAAGGCAACCCTTTGGCAAGGGCTGTGTAGGTGCCCTGGTCGAGCAATTCGTGCACAGCTTGTTGCGTTGTAGCCAGCGCCGCCTGGGCCAGCGCCGGCCCGACGCTGACGCGGGCGACGCCAAGGGCGCCAAGCTCAGCAATGCTTGGGGCGCCGGGCATGGCCATAATATTTAGTGGGCCGTCGATGGCGTGAACCAGCGCCGCAATCGTCGCCGCATCGATTACGCCCGGCACAAAGAGGCAGTCGGCGCCGGCGGCGCGATAGAGGTTGGCCCGGCGCACGGCTTCAGCAAGGCGCGTTTCCGGCGCGCCCACGCCCAATAAGAAGACATCCGTCCGCGCATTGATCACCAGGTCGCCGCCGGTAGCCTGGACGGCGCGGCGGGCGGCGTTGATCCGTTCGGCCTGTACTTCGGGCGCGAACAAGGCTTCACCACGGCGCCCCGGCGAATCTTCCAGGTTAATACCGGCGGCGCCGATGTCGATGATGGCATGCACTGTAGTGACAATATCGTCGCTGGAACCGTTGCCGTAACCGCTTTCGATATCGGCGGTGACCGGTAGATCGACGCTCTGCACAATCGCGCGAATGGCCTCCAGCATCAGTTCGCGATCAATCTGTTGTCCATCACTGTGGCCATAGGCCCAGGCAATCCCGGCGCTGGTGGTGCCGAGGGCCGCTGCGCCGGTGCGAGCGATCACACAGGCGCTGGCGACATCCCAGGCATTCGGCAATACAAGCGGACGTTGGGTATGCAGTTCGCGGAAAGCGGTGGCTAGAGTACGCTGGTTCATCATGCAATCCTTTTTTCATAACACCGACTCAGCGGGTCCTCAAAGTACGGGCCAAACGGCGGAATACGATAGAAGCCTTGCCGCTCGTACAGGGCGATCGCTTCGGGTTGGTAGATACCGGTTTCCAGGCGCAACACGCTGATCTGCTGCGCCTCAACATAGGCGGACAGGTGGGCCAGGAGCAGCTTCGCCAGGCCTTGCCCACGCAATGCAGGCCGCACATACATCCGCTTGATCTCGCCGTATTCACCACCGACAAGCTTGATCCCGCCACAACCTGCCGGTTGATCGGCGATACGCAGAACGAAAAAGTAAACCCCTTCCGTAAGCAATTTGGCAACGCTGTAGCCATGGCGGCTCGCTGCCGGATAGAGCGGTTCAAGGATGGCGTCCAACTCGGCGATCAGGGCGCTGGCATCAGGGCTGTCCGGGCGTTCCTGGGTGATGCTGACTGACATTGGCTTCCTCGGTTAGATCGAATCCTATTAAACCACCATAAAATACCCTCGCGGATGATCCACCGCGCCACTGCCCCTTTCACGGTAGAAGGCAAGAGCTATCCGGAGAACAGTTGGGTCATCAAGACCGCCCAGGCCTTCCGTCCCCACGTGCTCGACATGTTTGAGCCGCAGGATCATCCGAACGACTTTGCCTATCCCGGCGGACCCCCCAACCGCCCCTACGACGTCGCCGGCTGGACCCTGGCCTACCAAATGGGCGTCAAGTTCGATCGTCTGCTCGACGACTTCAGCGGCCCCTTCGCGCCCGTCAAGGATCTCTCCGAAGTACCGCCCGCCAAAGTCACCGGGGGCTCGGCCGGCTGGCTGATCAGCCATCGCGCCAACGACTCGTTCATCCTGGTGAACCGCCTGCTGAAGGCCGGTTGCCAAGTCTACTGGATCAAGCAAGCCACGGTAGCTGACGGGCAGGACCTCGGCACCGGCGCCGTCTGGGTGCCCAAGTGCGCCGCCGCGCCGCCGATCCTCGCCGCCGTTGCCAAGCAGTTCGGCGTAGCCGCCTATGGTGTCGCCACTGCACCCAAGGGCGACGCCTTGCAACTAAAGCCCATCCGCATCGGCCTCTACGACCAGTACGGCGGCCTGATGCCTTCCGGCTGGACGCGCTGGATCTTCGAGCAATTCGAGTTTCCCTTTGAACGCGTCTATCCCCAAACCCTCGACGCCGGCGACCTGAAGAACCGCTTCGACGTCCTGGTCTTCGTCGACGGCGCGGCCCGGCTGGGCAACAACGCCACCGGCCGCGGCGGTGGCCGTGGTGGCCCGGCGCCTCCTACCGCCGACAGCGTCCCTGAAGAATACCGGGCCACCCTGGGCCGCATCACCGCGGACAAGACGCTGCCCCAACTCAAGAAATTCCTCGAGTCCGGTGGGCAAGTGGTGACCATCGGCAGTTCCACCAGCATGGCGGAATTGCTGGGCGTGGCAGTCAAAAGCGCGCTCACCGAGATGGGGTTCGACGGCAAGGAACGCGCCCTGCCGTCGGATAAGTTCTA
>JBBRUG010000498.1:0-3468 GCA_038247995.1 Chloroflexales bacterium
CAGATCGTGTCGCTCGGCCACCGCCGCCACTTCCAGCATGCGCGCACGGCTGAGCACCGCGCCTGTCGGGTTATTTGGATAGCCGATCAGAATTGCTCGCGTACGCGGCGTAATCGCCGCCTCAAGGGCCGCGCCCGAAACCTGAAAGCCGTCTGCGGCACTTGTGGGCACATACACCGGCGTCGCATCGGCGAACTGCACACAGGCCGGGTAGGCCACAAAACACGGCTCTGGGACAAGGACCTCATCGCCGGGATTGAGCAGCGTCAGGCCCGCGCCCAACATTGCCTCACTGACGCCGACCGTCAGCAATAGTTCGTCTTCAGGATCGTACTGCACATCATAACGCGCCGCAAGATGATCGGCCACAGCCTGGCGCAACTCGCGTAGCCCTGAGTTCGAAGTGTAAGCCGTCGTCTGATCGATCGACTGCTGGCCGGCCCGCCGAATCGCCTCGGGGGTGATAAAGTCTGGCTCGCCGACACCAAGCGAAATCACATTGGGCATTGTGGCCGCAATATCGAAGAAGCGCCTGATGCCTGAGGGCGGCACTGCCCGAACGCGGCGCGAGATTCGTTCTGATGCCATGCTCAATCCTCCTTCCGGACACGCTCGACGCGCGTGGCGTCATCTTACCACACCCCCCAGACCCATTCTAGACCCAAGAAGGATGACTAACGTCCTTGCGCCGTCTGGCCCATGTACACGCCATGCCGCGCATGTGCTACCATAGCACTATGAAGCGTCTTGCGCTGCCCAAGTTCGCCCGCACAACATCAGATCGGGCATCGGTTACGCCCCAGGTTGCCACCCATGCCTGGGCGATTGGCTTGACCCTGCTTGTCCTGACGATCGGCGCTTTCTTGCTGCGCGTCTGGACGATCCGCCAGAGCCTGCCCTATGTCGATCACCCCGACGAACCCAATCCGATCGACTATGTCGTCGGCATGTTGCGCACCGGCAACCCGAATCAGCAATTTTTCCAGAAACCTTCGCTATTTATTTATCTTGTGCTCGCCGCGATCAGCGCGGTCAATTATTGGGGTCTGTTCGGCGCAAGCGCATATGGAGATCTGCGCGAGTTTATCGTCACCACTCACACTGTTACTACCGTGCCGGCCTTTTTTATGGCTGCACGCCTGATCACGGCCAGCTTCGGCGCACTGAGCGTGCTGGCGGCCTTTGGCCTGGGCATGCGCGGTTGGAACCGGGCTGCCGGGCTTGTCGGCGCAGCATTTGTCGCCCTGCTGCCCTACCACCTGCGCTTCTCGCAATGGGCCACTACCGACGTTACCGCCGCCTTCCTGGTTGTCATGAGCCTGAGTGCCGCGCTGCTTGCCGTGCGCAGCAACCGCTGGGCCGCTTTTCTTGTCAGTGGCGCCTTCGCCGGCCTGGCGGCCTCGGCAAAATACAATGCCGGCGCCGTTGCCGGAGCAATCATCGTGGCTGCGCTCTGGCCGCTCGGGACTGCGCTATGGGCGAAGGGACGCGGGGATAGGCGACAGGGCGACAGGGCGACAGGGCGACAGGGGGATCCTCAGCCAACCGCCAACCGTCAACCCCAACGAAACGCGAGCTCTACCCCCATTGAAGTAAAGCCCATCTTCACGCTTGCAGTTGGCCAATTAGGCCGACTGGCGCTCGCCGGGGTTACGGCGATCGGCGGATTTATTGCCGGCACGCCCTATGCCATCCTCAGTTGGGGCCAGGTAGGGGGGGGGATCGCCCGCCAATGGACAAACTACGGCGGCGCGAACGGCCACTATCGCGGGGCCTGGAATGTGGCGGGCTACAGCCAGTTTTTTATTTTTGAGGGGCTTGGCCGGATTGGATGTGTGCTGGTGGTCATCGGCCTGGGCTTGCTTGCGCTCCGCCAACGCCAGATCCTTGCTGTCTGGCTTGGCTTCGCCCTGCCCTCGCTGCTGATCCATCTGTCGCGGCCCACCCACTTCATGCAGAATATGCTGCCGCTGCTGGTAGCCTGTGCTCTGCCCATTGGTGTTGCCGTCGTGGAGGGCGCCCGCGTGATCGGGCAGCTTGTTGAGCGTCGCGGCAAGGCGGTTGATCCGAACAATCCGGCTGCGGTCGTCCGTCGTCCGTCGTTCGTCGTCCCCGTAGTGGCGCTACTGCTAACGGCTTTGTTACTTATTCCCCAAACGCTTGGCGCAGCCGCAATCGTCGGGCGGCAGGCCGCCGGTGATTCGCGGGCCCAACTCGCCGCCTGGATGGCCGCCAATGTGCCGCCCGGCGCGCGTGTCGCCGCCGAGATCGTTGCCGTGCCGGGGCCGACTGAAGCGCGTTGGGTTGAGGTAAACGACCTCTCGGCGCACGACCTCGATTTCTACCGTGCGCAGGGTTTCGCCTACATTGTCGGCTCGTCGAATCGTTGGGGCCAATACGCATTACCCACCCGTTATGCACATCTGGTCGGCGCCGGGCCAGTGGCCGACTTCGGGCCGCAGGAATTCGGCCAGATGCTCGGGCCGCGTCTGCTCGTCTTCAGCACCAACCTGAACGCTGAAGCTGTGCCGCTGCCGTTGGCTGGTGAAGGGCGCGTTGGCGGCGCCCGCCTACTCGGCGTGAGCATTGGCAGCCCGGATGCCAACGACGCCCAACCGCCGATGATCGTGCCAACCGACGCCTTTCGCGCCGGCGGCGTGCTGGGGCTACGCACCTACTGGCAAATCGAAGCGCCGCTACCGGTAAACCAATCTATTTTTGTCCACATCCTCGACGCCGCAGGGAACCGGCCAACCCAGCGCGACGCGCCGCCGTGGCAAGGGCGCTTTCCCACCGAAACCTGGCAACCCGGCACCATTGTCGTTACCGCCGACGACGTCTACTTACCGCCCGGCATGGCTCCCGGCGAGTATCGCATTGTCATCGGCATGTACGATCCGGAAACCTTCGCCCGCCCGCCCGTCACCCTCGCCGGCGTGCCCGTGCCCGAAGCGCAACTTGAAGTCGGGCCGTTTACGGTGACGCGGTGAGCGATCCCCTTGCCCCATCCGAATCAAGTTAAGAACCTCTGCCGCACCAGCCCTCCCCCCGGCCCCACTCCTCTCAGGTGGAGGGTTTTTGCCGTTGCCCGCACCCCCAACCCCGCTCCCTGAGCGGGAGCGGGGCTTCCGACAGCATCAGGACGACGAATCTGCGGCGGCTCCCCCTGCTCCACGTGAGGGAGCAGGGGGCTGGGGGGATGCGGCATTTCGGTCGTTGGGACGCGATTCGCGCCCATTGCAACAATGGTCGGAGGGCGTAACGTGATCCGTATGCCCCCTTGCCCCCGTCTCTCCTTGTCACTTCATCCCGGCCCGCTCCTTGCCATAGGCCAGGATCTCATTCAGGAAGCGTGATGGTTTCGCATTCCCGCCTCGCTGACGACCCGGCGCCCACGAGAGAAAGAGCCGTTCGGCGGCGCGGGTCAGGGCTACATAACAGAGGCGGCGTTCCTCTTCCACGCCCTCG
>JBBRUG010000499.1:0-3467 GCA_038247995.1 Chloroflexales bacterium
CCGATCACCGACGATGTCGTCTGGATGGCCATGCCTAAGTAGCAGGGGTCGTTTTGGCCTCGACGCGTGGGTCGAGGCCAAACCGATAACCCCTATGACCCCTCTCTTCAAAAAACTGAACTGGAAGGGCGCCAACCCGATCGTTGTAGCGCTAGGCGACGTAGCGATCCTCACCGCGCCTGCCGCCGACCAGCCGATCGATTTTGCCCTGGCTTTCGTCACCAGGCAGGCCGACCTCGACCACTGGTCAACAGCGCTCACTGCGCAGGCCGCGGGCGATGCAACGCTCTGGTTCGCCTACCCCAAGCGTAGTTCGAAGAACTACACTTGCGCGTTCAACCGCGACACCGGCTGGCATGTGCTCGGCGCCGCCGGCTACGAGGGCGTGCGCCAGGTGGCCATCGACGCCGACTGGTCGGCGCTGCGCTTCCGCCGCGTCGAGTATATCAAGGCGCTGACCCGCGGTCCTTCGCGCGCCGGGACGGCAACCGGCAAGGGGCGGACGAAGCAATAAAACCGGTCTGCGCTGTGGGAAAGAGCTTCCCTGTCGTGACATTTCTGGTCACCGCTGGGGAAGCCAGTGGTTGATCCAAAACCGGCAGGCAGATGAGTCGGCGTGATGATAGCCCTCATCGTCCTGGCCAGTGCATTCGAACGTCGTCAGAACCCATTCGAGGAAGCGACGCCCGTCGCCGCGCCGGTTGTCCCACCAGTTGATGCCGAACTCGATCAAGTCGGGCGAGTAGCGCAGGTAAGGCTGGCGATGCTCGGGAGCCGCGTGATCTTGTAGATTGAGCGCCCGGCGGATGCGCCGGCGCCGCGTGGCGTCGCTGAAGCTAAGCAAGTGCGGATCATCGAGGGACGCTTCGAGGCCGCGCACTGTGGCGAGGAAGCGCTCGATCTGGTCGATGTCGAATTGCTCCGCACGGGGTTTGAGAAACAGGGTGGCGCCCATAGAGTTCGTGATCGCCCTTATTGTATGAGTATAGCATAGCGGATGCGCCGGCGTTCTGCTGGAGATTACTGAGCAGAATCGGCTCAATGTGCGACGAGGCGCGAGACGTAAGGCGTTAGGCAAAAGGTAAAACGGTGTAACGGTGTTCGCCTACTTGACAATCCTGACTGTCTTTGCTAAGATCAATGGAGTACTTCAATAATTGAATAGCGCAGCTCATCCAGAGCGGTGGAGGGATCGGCCCGATGAAACCGCGCCAACCGACTAAGACGGTGGCAATTCCGACAGTTAATATCTGGAAGATGAGCGGCACGCGCTTTGCGCCGTTCACATGAATGGTCTGCGTCTGCCCTCATCGAATCTGTCGATGAGGGTTTTTTGTTGGGTTGAAGTACGAGCGTGGTTGATGCTTCGGCCCTACTGGTGGGTGTCTATTTTTTAGCGTGAAGGGGTTTTCCATGTCCGATGAGCGTACCTTTACCGGCTTCGAGACGTTGGCCCTGCATGGCGGCCAGAAGCCCGACCCGACCACGGGCGCCCGCGCGGTGCCGATCTACGCGACCACGTCATACCAGTTCAAAGATACGGAGCACGCCGCGCGGCTGTTTGGCCTGCAAGAGTTCGGGAACATCTATACCCGGATCATGAACCCGACCAGCGATGTCTTCGAGCAGCGCATCGCAGCGCTCGAAGGCGGCGTCGGCGCGTTGGCCACCGCTTCCGGCCAGGCTGCCGAGACGCTCGCCATCCTGAACCTGGCCGGTACGGGCGACAATATCGTCAGCTCCAGCGACCTTTACGGCGGCACCTATAACCTCTTCCGCCACACGCTGCCCAAGCTTGGGATCACCACGCGCTTTGTCGATGCCCGCGACTACGAGGGTTTCGCCCAGGCCATTGATGAGCGCACCAAGGCTTTCTTCCTCGAACTGGTCGGTAATCCGCGCCTCGACGTGCTCGACCTGGAGCGGATCAGCGCGATTGCGCACGCCCAGGGCGTGCCGGTGATTGTCGATGCCACGACGGTAACACCCTACCTCTGGAAGCCGATTGAGCACGGCGCCGACATTGTGCTCCATTCGGCCACCAAGTACATCGGCGGCCACGGCACCACCATCGGCGGCGTGATTGTCGATAGCGGGCGCTTCGATTGGGCCAATGGGCGCTTCCCTGAGTTCACGCAACCCGACGCCAGTTACCACGGCCTGGTCTACACCCAAGCGTTCGGCAACCTGGCCTTCATCATTAAGGCGCGGGTGCAGGGCCTGCGCGACCTTGGCGCTTCGCAAAGCCCGTTCAACAGCTTCCTGTTGCTGCAAGGCCTCGAAACGCTGCCGCTGCGCATGGAGCGTCACTGCCAGAACGCCCTCGCTGCGGCGCGCTACCTGAGCGAGCACAACAAGGTAGCCTGGGTGAACTACCCCGGCCTGCCGAACCACCCGAGTTATGCCCTGGCGCAGAAGTATCTACCCAAGGGTCAGAGCGGCATCCTCGGCTTCGGCGTGAAGGGTGGGCGCGACGCCGGGCGCACCTTTATCAATAACCTGCAACTCTTCTCGCATTTGGCCAACATCGGTGATGCGAAGAGTCTGGCGATCCATCCGGCCAGCACCACCCACAGCCAGCTCACTGCTGAAGAACAGGCGCTCACCGGCGTCACCGACGACTACGTACGGCTCTCGATTGGCATCGAAACCATCGACGATATTCTGGCCGACCTGGATGGCGCGCTGGCGCGGATCTGACAAGGAGACAAGGGGACAAGATGACCAGGTGAAGAGGTGACCAGGTGACATCTGAAGGCAGTAACACGTTGCCCGGTCACCTGCTCACCTGGTCACCCTGTCACCCCTTCACGCCTATTATGACCGCACACGAATGCGAATCAACATCCTCCGGCCTCGACTGCGTGCAGCGCCAGTACCTCACCTGGATCGAACCGCTGACCCTGGATAGTGGGGCGCTGCTGGGGCCGATGACGCTGGCGTATGAGACGTACGGCCGGCTCAACCCAGCGCGCAGCAATGCGATCCTGCTGCTGCACGCGCTCTCCGGCGATGCCCATGCTGCCGGGCGGCACAGCCTGAACGATCCGAAACCGGGTTGGTGGGATGCAATGATCGGGCCGGGACGACCATTCGACACCGAGCGTTATTTTGTGATCTGCTCGAATGTGATCGGCGGCTGCCAGGGTTCGACTGGCCCTTCCACGCCCGATCCGCGTACCGGCCGGCCCTACGGCGCACGCTTCCCGGTGATCACCATCGGCGATATGGTACGTGCCCAGGTGCAGCTGATTGACGCGCTCGGCATTCCCACGTTGCACGCCGTAGCTGGGGGCAGCATGGGCGGCTTCCAGGCCTTGGAGTGGATCACCGCCTACCCGCAGCGGGTGCGCAATGCGGTGCTGCTTGCTACCAGCGCCCGCTCCAGCACCCAGACGATCGCCTGGAACAGCATTGGGCGCCAGGCGATTTTGAGCGATCCCCACTGGCGCGGCGGCGACTATTAC
>JBBRUG010000500.1:0-3420 GCA_038247995.1 Chloroflexales bacterium
CCTTCAGGGCGCGGCCCAAAAGGCCCCCCAATGACCCAGGACCCCTTCACTCAACTCACCGCTCGTGCCGAGACGCTACTCGCCGAACTTCAGATCCCCGGCGCCGCGATCGCAGTACTCCATAGCGGGCAGATCCACTCCGCCGGCCTCGGCGTTACCAGCCTGCCTCACCCGCTCGCCGTCACGCCGGACACGCTGTTTCAGGTCGGGTCGATCACCAAGACCTTCGTCGGCACAGCTCTCATGCTGCTCGTCGAACGCGGCGAACTCGAGCTCGACACACCGCTGCGTTCTTACCTGCCCGAACTGCGCCTCAGCGACCCCGATGCGCAAGCGCGCGTCACTGTACGTCACCTGCTTACCCACACCGGCGGCTGGCTCGGCGACTACTTCGATGATCTCAGTTCCGGCGACGATGCGCTGCAACGCATGGTCGAGGAGCGTATGCCCACGCTGCCGCAGGAATTGCCCCTCGGCACGACACTTTCCTATAACAACGCCGGTTTCTACCTAGCCGGTCGCCTGATCGAACGCCTCACCGCGCAGATCTTCGAGGCGGCAATTCACAACCTCATTATTGCACCGCTCGGCATGGCAAATAGCCTGTTCTTCCCGGGTGATGTGATGCTGCGCCGTTTCGCCGTGGGCCATATCGTCCATCCCACTGGCCCCATCGTCGCCGATCCCTGGCCAATCGGGCGCACTGCCCACGCCCCCGGCGGCATCGTCAGCACTGTCGGCGATCTGCTCACCTACGCCCAGGCCCATATGCCCGGCGGCCCGCTGCTCAGCGAAACCAGCCGCCAGGCGATGCAGACGCCGCTCGTGCCGGCAATCAGTATTCTCGACTACGTCGGCCTGAGTTGGTTCATCCGCGATGTAGCCGGCACGCGCCTGATCTACCACGGCGGCGGTACCAATGGCCAGAGCGCCGGCTTCTGGATCGCGCCTGCGCACGGTTTCGCCCTGGCAACACTCACCAACGCCAGTAGCGGCCCCATGTTCAACCGCCAAATGATGCTCCAGGCCCTGCGCGACTATCTCGGCATCGATGAGCGCGACCCGGAGCCGATCAGCGCCGCGCCTGAACAACTGGCCGCCTGTGTTGGCTATTACACCAGCGCCCTCGGCGACACCCGGGTCGAGCAGACCGATGCCGGCCTGATGCTCCACGTCATTCCAAAAGGCGGCTTCCCGCGCCGCGATAGCCCGCCTGCTCCCGCGCCGCCTCCGGCGCCGATCGCCCTCTACAACGACACCTGCGCTATCGTCACCAGCGGCCCGCTTGCCGGCAACCGCGTCGAGTTCGGTGGCTGGGCCGACGGTCGCCCGGCCTGGATGCGCTTCGGCGGCCGGGCCAGGCTGCGTACCGCGTAAAATTGGGCGGTTGGAAATAGGCGATAGCAATGAATTCAAAACAGAAGTCTGCGCCCCAGCTAAACAACCAGTTTGTCATCGGACTTATTTCAGTAATCTTGATATTAGGCGGCGTGTACCTGGCCTTCACCGGCGACATTGCCATCGGCGCAGCCCTGATTGCCGTCGGTGTATCAATTACGCCTTCTGTGGCCTGGTGGCGGCGCTCGCAACGCGACGGCAACCCGCGTGAGTAGCGCTATTCCGGGCCGACAGTGCGCGCAAGCTCACGCGTATCATAGTAGCCGCGGAACCGCGTGATTTTACCGTCATCATCAAAAATTAATAAGGTAACTCCATCATACTCGATCGGCTCACCCTGGGCATCAATGCCGCGCGTCGTCCAAAATAGTCCGGCGGCGCGCTCGCTGCTTGTCTGCTCGAAAAAGGTCGTCTGCAATTCGCGAAAGGTGTGCTGATACGCCTCCCAGAAGGCGCGGATCGCCTCGAAACCCCGGCGCTCGTCGTTGGTATGTTTCAGAGCCGAATTTGTCAGGCTCGCCTCAGGGCTAAAGTGGGCCAAAATGTCTTCAATAGCGCCCTCATCGCGGCGTTCGACAGCCTCCAATGCTGCGGCGAATTGGCTGCCGAGTTGATCTGTGCGCTGCATGTGTTGCTCCTTCTCTGCTGAGACTAGCTTGCTTTGAAACTCTTCTCATGACTGAGCAAGACTTATGCCGCAAGCATTTGCCAGTGCAAAGTGTAGTAGCATTAGAGGGCACGACGCATTCTCAACAATCGTCTAGCGGGGTGGCTTTTCCCCGCTAGATACATGTCTGTCCGCTTCAGGCCACCCGATTGCGCTGCTGGTTGCGATCACGCACTTGCTCGGCGGCGGCGATCCAGTCATTGGTTGTGCGCGGTGGCACCAGTTGCTGGCCCAGGTAGCGTTGCACATCGCCCCACGATGTCCCACCTACAACAGCGCTGTAGCGCGCATAGAAGCGCTGTTCCGCCTCGGCAATCGTTTGCGGCGGCCCGACAGGGCGCAAATGCGGCGGTGTTGTTGTTTCGTCGCTCTGCCCCTGGCCTGCGATCGGTTCCGCAGCAGCTTCGGCCTGCGCTTGTGGGGCCTCTTCGGTGCGCCGCTCGCGCCGCGTCGGTTCTTTAACCTCCTTCACCGCCAGATCCGGATAGAGCGATGCCAATGTAGCCGGATACTTGTGCATCAGCGAAAGGTGCGCCGGACGCGGCGGCTTGATAATCGGCGTGAGGCTACGCTCTTCACCCTCGCGCTCGACAAGCAGGATTGCGTCGGCTTCATAGGCGATCTGCTGATCGGCAAGCACGCGCAGGCCATCGTCGCGCAGGCTGCCGGCATTATCGGCGCGATACTGAACCGTCAGATGGCCAATCAGAATGACGTGAAAACCGGCCTGCTTCAGGGTTGTTAGCTCGGTGTACAGCGTTTGCATGTTGCGGTTCACCGAGGCGTGTTCCTCATAGTGGATGGTTGCCTTGCGGTTTGTCTCCGCTCCGGCGCGCTGCTGCGCATATGAGCGCATTGCCTGGAAAACCTTGGAGATCGAGTCGAGGATTATCGTATCGCCGGGCTTGCCCTCTGTACGAATACTTTCCATAGCGGCGGTGAGTTCCCGCAGCGAGAGCGTCTGTAGTACCTGAATGCGCCGATGAATGCCGCGTTTGCCGCGCAGTGTTTGGGCCGCGCCTTCGGTGTCAAGCACCCAGATGGTTCCACCTTTGCGGGCACTCGCAGCCAGATGCGACTTACCGGCGCCCGCTGGGCCGGTGAGGATGTACAGGCTGCCGGTTTGAAGCTCGTCAAGTTGTTGAAACATCTCGTCCCTCCGCGTGTGCCGCTCTTCGTGCGCTGGGTGTGCATGAAGCGGTGTTGCGTATTATGTAACCATTTGATTATAGCACATAAGTTCGGTTTTGTATGCATGCAAGCGGAGGTTCAATATACAAAAAAACCGTGCGGGTTTGTGCCCTGAGCCTGTCGAAGGGTACCAAAACCTGCACGATCTCTTAACTGGATATGTA
>JBBRUG010000501.1:0-3393 GCA_038247995.1 Chloroflexales bacterium
CGGGGGGCGGCAAGGGCTTCAGCCCGCAGTCGCCGGGGGGCGGCAAGGGCTTCAGCCCGCAGTCGCCGGGGGGCGGCAAGGGCTTCAGCCCGCAGTCGCCGGGGGGCGCGGATCTTCAGCCACGTCCTTCAGGGCGTGGCGCAGCGACGAGCCGTAGCGCTCTCGTACGTCAGGAGCCGGCCTGGCGGAGCGTGCGCGTCGGCCAGCCTGATCGGCCAACCTGGCTGCGGATCGATCTCGATGCAATTGCCGGTAACGTGCGCGCCTTGCAAGCTGCTGCCGGTGTCCCACTTATGGCGGTGCTCAAGGGTGATGCCTACGGACATGGGGCGGTGCGGGTTGCGCGAGCCGCTCTGAGCGCCGGCGCGCAGGCGCTGGCTGTCGCGACGCTCGGTGAGGCGCGTACGCTGCGGGTTGCGGAGATCGCCGGGCCGATCCTGGTGTTGGGCTACACCGCGCCCTGGCAGGCCCACGAGGCAGCGCGTCTCGGCCTGGCCTGTACGGTCTTTGATCTTGAGGCGGCGCTGGCGTTGAGCACGGCGGGCAGCGAACGCGGCCGCGCTGTTCCCGTGCATATCAAGGTCGATACGGGCATGGGGCGTTTGGGGTTGCCGCCGGAGGAAGTCGGGGCGTTTTTGGCCCACCTGCGCACCCTGCCGGGCCTAAAAATAGCCGGGCTTTATACTCATTTTGCCAACGCCGACATGCCCGCCAGCGACTTTACAGCGCTCCAGTTGGCACGCTTCACCACGCTGCTACGTGAATTGGAAGGCGCCGGCCTGCGCCCACCAGTTGTCCACGCCGCCAATAGTGCCGCTGCTCTGCGGCTGCCCGAAGCGCGTTTTGACATGATTCGACCCGGGATTGCGCTGTACGGCCTGGCACCCAGCGCCAATATACTGCTGCCGTCAGGTTTTCAGGCGGCGCTAAGTTTTCACAGTGAGGTAGCCCAGGTACGCCGGCACCCTGCCGGTACGCCGCTCTCATATGGCGGGATGTTTGTCACCGAGCGGCCGACGGTCATTGCCACAATTCCGGTGGGGTACGCTGATGGCTTACGACGCAGCCCGCCCTGGCGCGAAGCATTGGTACGTGGTCGGCGAGCGCCGATCGTCGGGCGGATTTGTATGGACTATGCGCTCCTGGATGTCAGCGCTATTCCAGACGTGAAGCGTGGTGATGCCGTTGTGCTGCTCGGCACCCAGGGCGTCGAACAGATCAGCGCCGATGAAGTGGCGGGTTGGCTCGGAACAATCAGTTACGAAGTGTTGACCAGTATTCTGCCGCGGGTGCCGCGTGAAAGTGAGCCTTAAAGCACCGGGCAACCCGCTTTACCCCGTTGCCGCTTATGGTTTTAGGCAAGGGCTATGCCCTACCATCTTGTGAGCACGACGCCGGCAGTGGGGTTGATCGCTCGACGCGGTTTTGGGCTTGGCGCAACGCTCTGACTTGTTGGCTGGGCGGGAATGATCGCTTTTGTATTGCGCTGGTCGGCGCTACCGCTCCTCGGCTACCTGATCGCTGTGATGATCGGCATGATCCTGATCGCGCGCCGGCCCGATCATTCAAGCCCCAGGTAAGCCTTCTGCACACTTTCATTTGCGCGTAGGGCGGCGGCGGTATCTTCGATCACGATCGTGCCGCTCTGGAGCACATAACCCCGGTGGGCGATACCGAGCGCCTGAAGGGCGTTCTGTTCAACCAGCAATACCGTTGTGCCCTGCTCGTTAATCGCCTTAACAATCTCAAAGATCTGTTCGACCAGCACCGGCGCCAGGCCCATCGAAGGCTCATCAAGCAGGAGTACTTGCGGCCGCGTCATCAGCGCCCGCCCGATCGCGAGCATCTGCTGTTCGCCGCCCGAGAGCGTGCCGCCTTTCTGGCTGACTCGTTCGCGTAGACGCGGGAAGAGATCAAAGACCCGCTCCAGATCGTTCCGGTAGGTTACACTGCGCGTGTCATAGAGGTACGCGCCCATCTCCAGATTTTCCAGCACCGTCAGGCGCGGAAAGATCCGCCGCCCTTCAGGGGATTGCGCAATTCCCATTTTGACAATCTCGTGGGGCGGGACATTGTCGATCCGCTTGCCGTCAAATTCAACCTGGCCCTGGCGCGGCGTGAGCAAGCCGGAGATCGTGCGCAGGGTGGTACTCTTCCCGGCGCCGTTCGACCCGATCAGCGTGACGATTTCGCCTTTGTTGACCGTGATCGACATGCCTTTGAGGGCGTGGATCTTACCGTAGTATGTATGGACGTTTTTGAGTTCAAGCAGGGCCATAACAACCTCTGACGGCAGGCGGCGCCGCAGGCGCAGCGCACATTACGGTTCAGGTTCAAGGTTCACACGCATCATGAGTTCGCCGCCGGCTTCGATATTCTCACAGCCGGGAAAACTCTGATCGCCCAGGCTTTGCCAGTAGGCGGGTTGAATATAGTTCGGGCGCCGCCGCCATTCATAGTTGATCGCGCGGGGGTACCCAAGTTCAGCGTCGTAAGTCGGCGAACTGACGGGTTTCCCAGCGCTCACGCGCGGCGTTCAGACCGTTCCGGGCAACCGCCGGGTTACGCTGCGTCACGAGTAGACCAACGCCAAGTAGGATCAGCGTCAGGATGCTCACAATCCAGAAGAGTCTCCGTCGTAGCTTGCGCATAGCTCTACGCTCACGCTTTGTGGTTCAGCGCGGCGGCGCTTGCGCCGCCGCCGCGCTGAACATCCTATTTACGCCGCTTCCGCCGCGCCCTTGCCGAGGTAGGCCTCGATCACGCGTGGATTACTGCGAATGGTATTGGCATCGCCTTCGGCGATTTTGGTGCCGTAGTCGAGCACAGAAATGCGTTCCGAGATGCTCATCACCAGGCGCATATCGTGTTCGATCAGCACTACCGTTACGCCGCGCTCGTCGCGTAGCCGGCGGATCAGGCCGGTTGCCTCGACAGTCTCCTGTGGGTTCATGCCGGCGGTAGGTTCGTCGAGCAGAATCAGTTTTGGATCAGCGGCAAGTGCGCGGGCGATCTCCAGGCGGCGCTGATCGCCGTAAGGCAGATTCTTGGCCAGATCCTCTTCCTTCTGATCAAGATGGACGAAGTTGAGCAGTTCACGGGCTTTGTCGCGGGCGCGCGCCTCCTCGCGGCGCACACTGCGACTGCGCAAAATGATATTCCAGAGCGGCGCACGCAGGTGAGTATGCATCCCCACCAGTACGTTCTCCAGCACCGTCATATTGCTGAAGAGCCGAATATTCTGGAAAGTACGGCGCATACCTTGCGCCGCGATCAAGTCGGGGCGCAAGCCGGCGATCGACTTCCCGCCAAATTCAACGCTGCCTTTATCCGGCTTATAAATCCCGGTGAGAATATTGAAGAAGGTCGTTTTCCCGGCGCCGTTGGGGCCGA
>JBBRUG010000502.1:0-3390 GCA_038247995.1 Chloroflexales bacterium
TCAGATCGATTGAGCCTGCATAACCAGGCGCGAGCGCAGCGAGCTACCCGGTTCAGTGGCCTCTGCGGCTCAGTCATGCTGCTCAGTGCCCTACAGCTCACTTCTGCTTCACCACCAACAGCGACAAATCATCATAAATGGTCGCCTCGCCGATGAAGGCATACACATCGGCGGTTAGGCGGCTCACAATGTCGCCGGCTGCAAGGTTGTTATAGCTCCGCAGCCCGCGCACCAACCCATCAATGCCGAACTGCTGGCGTGCGGCGTTCTCGGCTTCGGTGATGCCGTCGGTGTAGAGCAGCATCACGTCGCCAGTGGCCAGAGTGAGCCGCTTAGTAGTCACGAAATCGGTAATATCTTCTTCCAGGCCCATCGGCAATCCGAGATCGAGCGTGTCGATGATCTCGACCGTGCCGCCGGCTCGGCAGACAATCACCGATTCGTGCTGGCCAACGAGGGTTAGTTCACGCTCGCGATAATGCAGCACGGCCAGGGTCATGTTTTTGTCTTCCTGGATGCGCACAATATTGTGGTAGAGCACCCGGTTGAGCACCTGGGCGATCCGCTCCATATCGCGCTCACCGCTCTGCGAGAGCGTGAGATACGCCGTCTGGGCCATCAGCATAATGATCCCCGCCGGCAGACCGTGACCGGTTACGTCGCCGATACCGAAGAAGACCGAGTCGTCGATCTGAAGCACATCATAATAGTCGCCGCCGACTTCATCGGCAGGGCGCATATAGCAGGCAATGTCGAGGGCCGTGATCGCCTGGATCTCTTTCACCGGCGGCAATACCATCATCTGCAGCCGCCGCGCCACATCAAGCTCGGCGCCTAAGCGCAGGTTCTCGCCGCGCAACTGCTCGTTCAGGCGTGAGATCTCGTCGTTCGCGCTGCGCAGGGCGGCAGTGCGCTCGGCAACCTTCGCCTCCAGGTTATTTGTATGTTCACGGATCTCGTGAGCCATGGTGTTGAAGACGCGCCCCAACTGGCCGATCTCATCCTGGCTGTCGAGGCGGATGTCCACGTCGTAGCGCTTGGCCGACACGCCCTCAGCCGCCGCAGCGAGGGCGCGCAGATCGCGGGTGGCGACCCGCGAGAAGCGGATGGCGATCAGGGTCACCACGGCCAGCGAGGCCAGCACAATACCCAACGAGAACAGACTGATCCGCAACCGCTCGGCATTCACAGCGGCATCGGTTTGGGTCAGCACCTCGAACACCTCGGCCTCAGGTACGGCCAACACGATCTTCCATTGATCGGCGTTGTAGTTGCCGTCGGAGAGCGCCGGCAGGCTGGCAAAGGCGATCAGTTCGCGGCTGGACGGGCCGCCGTCGCGGGCGAGGTCGATCGTCAGCAATCCGCGCTCGCTAGCCGCAATCGCTGCGGCCAGTTCTTGCACCGCCGGGCTGTTCGAGTTGGCCAGCGCGCCGCGATAATAGGTCAGGCTGCCTTCGCCTACTTCTTCCAGATCCAATGCAAAGAGCTGAAAGCCGGTTTGCGGCATCGCCACCACTTCGCCGCTGCCGTTCACCAGGAAGGCGAAGCCGGTGCGCGCCACTTGGAACGAGAGGATGTTGGCAATAATCGAGTCGAGTTGAATGTCAGCGCCGACGGCTCCAGCGAAGCGATTTTCCTGCTCGTTCCAGAGCGGGTAAAACAGCGTCATCACCTGGCCTTGCCCGGCGGCGTCGGCGTACGGGCCGATGATCGTGATCGGGTTGGGCACCTGGGCGCGCAACTCGGCGTCGGTGTACCAACGCGTCCAGCCGTCTACCGCGCCGGGAAAGTAATCTTGCCAGAAGTCGAGGTCGAGCGCGTCGCCCACGGCGTCGATGAGGCGGATTTTGGGGAAGCCGCGGGTGAAGGGCGCGGCTTCGTCGCCGACAAAATAGATGAAATTGTTGTTCGCGTTTGCGCCATACACCGCCTCCATACTCAAGTTGAGCAGCGCCGACGCTTCGAGTAGTTCGCGGGCGTAGGCGTCGTTGGCGAGGCTGGGCGGCACAAAAATCTCGAAGCGCTCATCAGCCGTGCCGGTAAGCGCGCCGCGCTCTGCCTGCACCTGCGTGCTGAACAGCGCCAGATTGAGCAGTTCCGGGTTCGCGCTGATCGACTCGTAATTATCGACGAGTTGCTGAGCGGTCTGGCCCAGCACAGCGAGGTTATTCTGGGCGGCCTGGATCTGTAACGAGGTCGAGGCGGCCTTCTCCGCAGCGTAGTTGCTCAGGAACTCCTCGGCAGTACGCTCGGCGCCGGCGGTGTTTTGCTCCAGCGCGAAGTCGGTGATGCGCTGGAAATTGCCGATCAGAAAGCCAAATTGCAGAATAGTTGTGAGAAATACGGCCAGCAGCACAAAGATCAGCAGCTTACGCTGAAAACTCTGGCCGACGAGGCGCTGGAATGGTTGCTGCATCGGGGCGCGTCCTTATGCGTCCTGGGCTGCGGGTTTGCGGCCCGAGCAAGCGATCGTCGTCCAGGCGGTGTAGCCGTTGGGGCGCCGGATCGTGCGCAAATGCGCGTCGTAGCCGGCCAACAACTGGTCGCGCTCGGCGTCGCTCAGGCTCAGGCTGCTGCCGACGCTGAAAGTAGCGAAGCCGCGCCACTGCTCGATCATCGCCGCGAAATCGTCGCGGGGGGTGTTGGCCGTATCCACCACAATCTGGTCGGCGCGCAGATCTTCGAGGCGCGCATCGGCGAGCATGCCATACAGCTTGCGCCCGTTGCGCAAGTCGATGCCGAGGTCGGCGGCGTAGGCGGCGGTACGCTCGTAGGTATGGCGAATCGGCGCATCTTCGGGATGGGCGAC
Source organism: Chloroflexales bacterium (assembly GCA_038247995.1). Taxonomy (GTDB): domain Bacteria; phylum Chloroflexota; class Chloroflexia; order Chloroflexales; family Chloroflexaceae; genus JBBRUG01. Next base: position 2,810 of record JBBRUG010000502.1, read on the forward strand.
GATCAGGTCGTAGTCTTCGCCGGTCACGTAGATCCGCCCGCCGGGCCGGGTGATCCGGATCAACTCACGCAGAATCTGGTCGGGCCGCGAGAAGATCTGCAAACTCAGCCGGCAACTGACAAAATCGAAGCTGTTATCGTCCAGCATGAGCGCGGTGGCGTCGCCGCGCTGAAACTCGGTATTGTGGATGCCGAATTCGCTCTGGAGGGTACGCGCATAGCCGATCGCGGCCTCAGAATGATCAACGCCAATCACGAAACTCGGCGCAAGTTCACGCGCCATCAGCAGCGGTACATCGCCGCAGCCGCAGCAGATATCGGCCACGCGCATGCCACGCGCCAGGCCGTGGCGCTGGAGCAGGGGGCGCTCCTGCGGCCAGATCACGCGGGTCTGGTTGCGCAACAGCGGAATGAACGCCAGATCTTCGATCAGCTCCTGGCTCTCATAGAAGTGCTGGTCGTAGACCGAGAACTCGACGCGTTCCCAGAGGTTGCTCAGGCTGGCCTGGAGCCGGTCGCGCCCGCGTGCGAAGGCAACGAACAGCGAGAGCGTGCGCATACCCTCGGCATTGATGTAGCGCA
>JBBRUG010000503.1:0-3388 GCA_038247995.1 Chloroflexales bacterium
AAGCAGAGCGCAAGCGACCGGCGGTAGGAAGCAGTTTTACTCGCTCTACCGCTCTACCGCTCTACCGTTTACCGCTTAAAAGAGGACGCTGTGATGAATGTAAGCCTGCGCGGCTGGTTTGCCCTGGTAGCTCTCGGGCCTGCTATCTATGTGGCGATCCAGCTCTTGCCGCTGCTGCGCAGTCTGATTCTGCTGCTGATTGTCACTGTGCTGCTGACGCTCCTGATCAATCCGATCGCCAATCGCTTCGAGCGGCGTGGTGTAGCGCGGAGCGTTACGGCGGCAGCAACGCTAGGTGGTGCGGTTGGCATACTGATGGCGTTGGTGCTTATGCTTTTGCCGATCCTCTATGAAAGCCTGAGCTTGCTCGCCAATGCCGTGATTGGCTTGATCGATCAGATTCCCGGTGAAATTAGATCGACGCCAAACTTGCCCGATCTCGCAGTTCTCGATGAGCAACTCATCAGCCAGATCACGGCAGGGTTGCAATGGGCCGTGGGGCAGGCGGGCGGCGCAGTTGGGCAGGTTGGCGGCGCACTCGGGCAGGTGGGCACCTTCAGTTTTGCTGCGGTTGTTGCTTTTGTCATTGTTTTTACCCTGGTTGCCAATCGTGCAGCCGGTCAATGGCTGATGCGCCTGGTGCTACCCACTGCGCAGCACACCCGCGCACTCCAACTCACCGAGGCAGTCAGTCACGGATTGTCGCGCTGGTTTGTCGCCCAGATGGCGATCTGCGGCTATTATGCGATTGCTTATAGTGTTACCAATTTGATCCTTGGGGTTCCTTATGGCGTGCAGATTGGCGTGGTGAGCGGGTTGCTCGAATTTATCCCGTACCTGGGCGGCATTGTCGGCATGATCCTGGGTGCGCTGGCGGCGGCAACCGTAAGCCCAACCCTGGCGCTGATCACCCTGGTGGTGAATGTCATTATCGGGGCGATCTGTGTGTTGGGTGTAGCGCCCTACGCCTTCTCGAAGGCGGTCGAAGTGCCCGCAGCCTTGATTCTGCTTGGCCTCTTCATTGGCGGGCAGATCGGTGGCATCTTTGCAGCGCTGCTCACTGTGCCGATCGTTACCACCGGCATGGTCATCCTGCGCGAGTTGCGCCCTGACCTGCGTCCCCATAACGACGAACCGCAAACAGTACCGAATACGCAGTCTGACAGCCTGACAGTCTGACAATTCGCAGTTCGCAGTTCGCAGTTCACCCACTCACCTATTCACCCACTCACCCATTCACTGGCTTCATTCCCATGCACTTCCTCCATATTGTTCAGATCTACTGGCCGGTGCCGAGTGGCGCGGCGCGCTATTTTATCGAACTTGGCGAGCGGTTAGTTGCCGAAGGACACACAGTGACGGTGCTGGCTACCGATGCTTTCGATCTGGAGCACTTCTGGGCGAGCGGCAAGCGTGTAGTGCCGGAACCTATCGGTGAACATGGCGGTGTGCGCGTGCGGCGTTTCCCGGTGCGGCGTGCGCCAGGGCCGCCGATTGTATACCCACTGATCCGCCGCCTGATGGTTGAAGCAGGCCGCGTTGGTAGGCCGAGTGTGCCATTGCTGCGCCGGCTGGCGCTGCTTACGCCACGTGTGCCCGAACTGGTACGCTATTTGCATACCGCGCCCGAACTGGCCGACGTCGATCTGGTGCATACAACCAATATTACGCTGGATTTTGGCATTCTTCCGGCGGTGCGGTGGGCGCGCGAACGGGCGATCCCGCACTTGTGTACGCCCTTTGTACACCTTGGCGAACCGCAGAATCGCCAGATTGTGCGCTACTACACCATGCCGCACCAGATCGACCTGCTGCGCAACGCTGACGGCGTGGCGACAATGACCAACCTGGAGCGCGATTACCTGGTAACGCGGGGTGTGCCTGCCGAGCGGGTACATACGGTTGGCGCCGGGGTTACGCCGGCCGAACTTGCCGGCGGCGACGGAGCGCGCTTTCGGGCGGAACACGCCATTGAGGGGCCGCTTGTCTTGAGCCTGGGTACTGCCGCCTACGACAAAGGTACCGTGCATGTGCTCGCAGCGCTGCGCCGGCTCTGGGCCGCCGGCGTTGCGGTTACCTGGGTGCAGTGTGGGCCGTTGATGGGCCATTTTGCCGAATTGTACGCCGGCCTGCCCGCCGCCGAGCGGGCGCGGACGCGGGTGCTCGGCTACGTCAGCGATGCAGTGCGCCATGATGCGCTGGCCGCTGCCGACATCTATGCCCAACCCTCGCGCACCGACAGCTTCGGGATTACCTATCTGGAGGCCTGGTGTTACGGCGTGCCTGTCGTGGGTGCGCAGGCAGGCGGCGTCCCGGCGGTGATTGCCGCCGACGTCGACGGGGTGCTGGTTCCGTTCGGCGATGTGCCGGCCCTCACCGAAGCGCTGGCCCGTCTCTTGCGCGATCCGGAGCGCCGCCGCACCCTGGGCGCTGCCGGGCGAGCCAAAGTGTTGCGCGACTTAACCTGGGAGGCGGCCTATGCGCGCGTGCGGGCCGTGTATCGAACGGTTCGCCCTGGTAAATGAAGCGGCTGCCGGCTTGCCGACGCGTCTCCTGCCTGCCCCTTGCACCGGCGCGGTCGGTGGCTTCAACTGCCTCAGCGGGTTCAGTGAGCTAAAATGACGCTTCACTCATCATCAGGCTGAGTTACTGTAAACCAGGCTTCATCTGCGTCTGCTATGCTGTTCAGCGAGGGAGGGGGCTGACCTACAGCAGCGAGTGCCGGCACACTACATCATCATTCTTCCGTGCCACGCCCAGCATCGCCCATAGCACCGCACCGGCCCGGTACTTGCGTTGTAGGTCACCACCACAATTATAACCCCAACCTTTTCCCACAGTTACGCTGCAGCTACAGAACAGCCCTTGCGCCACCCCCTGGTGCGATGTACAATCAATGTTAAGAAATGATGATCTCGTTTGCGTTACAGTGTAGTGGCGCAACGTACGGGGGAAGTGGGGCGCGATGCAACCATCGAACGCAACAACACTTCACCGCGTGCAAACCGACAACAGCCGGCAAAACCCCTGGGCGCCTTGTGCGTCCTGGGGTTTTGTCGTTCTGGAGTATCGGATGCGGCCGGCGTTGGCGCCGTGCCCGCCGTCTGGCTGGTTGGGAGGAGCTAGCGTGTAGGAAGGTAGAACAGTTGCCCGCCATGTGCTGTGCCTGCTGCCTGCTGCCTGCTGCCTGCCGCCTGGCCTTAGTGTTGATGGAGGATATCCATGGATCTGATCATCAAGAGCCGTAATGGCAAGATCTCCGAGCACCAGCGTCGCCACATTGAAGAGAAGCTCGGTCGGCTTGAACGCTACATGGATCAGATCAAGAGCGCCACGGTCGAGGTGTATACCGAGCAACAGCGTCAGGCCGGCGAAGTCTATCGCATTC
>JBBRUG010000504.1:0-3375 GCA_038247995.1 Chloroflexales bacterium
GTCGTCCCTCCCGATCCCATCGCTGTAATGTCTTCACGGAGACGCCGATCCGCTCCGCAAATTGACGCACCGTGTATGTACTCATACTGCGTCGTATAGCACACTTTTGGGTATTCTACAAAGGCTATGTCATGGCTCCCTGGGTGCGATGCACTGCGCCGGCTCCGGTTGTGTATGACTGCTATGGTACGGTGCGGCGGCGGGGGTGTCAATGCGGAGGTGACAAGGTGAGCGGGTCGGGGGATACGGGTTCTGTGGTTCCATGGTTCATTCGCGTGCGGCAGTAGTTGCCCAATGTCGATCCTGCCGGCTGCCTGCTGGGCTGCGAGCGCCTGTTCACGGTTGCCCCAGAATGCCTGCACGGCTGCCCGCGCCTTGGCTTCGTAGTCAGCGAGATCGAGTGCCATGCTGCTCCTACGTCTTTGCAATACCAATAACTGCGCACTCGGCGGCGCTTAACCCATACAATTCGGCAACCGCCTCAGCACCTGCCCGGTGATCATGCTGCTCCGCAGCGGCAATCAGCGTCTTTCGCAATGGCTCGGGGACAATTGACCAGTTTGGAATACGGATGCGGCGAAGATACTGGGCCTGGAAACGCAGAAAGCCGCCGCGCATTTGGGTTGAGTAGGTTGTCACGAACAGGTGCGCAATCCCTGAGCGCAACACGGTTTGGAGCGCGCAGATCCCATGTGTCGGAGACGATATAGTACAGGTTGTGGTGGGGGTAGAGCTGCCCATCCTCATAATCGACCAGACCGTCAGCAGTTGATCAAGTGCAAGAAAGAGAAAATCACCCTGTCCAAACGCCGGCTCTAACAGGCGCAGTTCGGTTAAGGGCCGATCACTCGTATACCCAACGAGATCGAGGATAAACGCAACAACCTCATGCCGGGTGAAGATAGCGCCGCGCTCCAGGGCAGCGCTGGGTGCAGATGTATGCCAGGCAAGCGAGTCGAGCGGAAGCGCTGTTTGAAAAGAATGCGCCGGTTTAGGTGCCATAGACTACTCGGTGTATTGCTACGGACGAGCCCGAATAATGGGATCGGGTGTCAACGATCCATATCCTCTGCCAACACCTGCTCAAGCAATTGCGCCAGCGCACCGATCTGCTGTGGCGTGGCGCGCTCCAGCAACGACACTACCGGCGCCAGGGCATCGTGCGAGACGACCAGGCTGGAGAGGGACGTATTGTAGGCTGCGGCAAGCGCGGCCAGACGAACGAGCGGGGGCAGAACGGCGCCGTGCTCGTACTGTACCAGCGTGCCGTGCGAATGCAGCCCAACCCGCTCGGCTGCCTCGCGCACCGTCAGACGTGCATTGAGGCGCGCTTCGCGCAGGCGTTCGCCAAGCTGTGTAATGACCGGTGAGGATGCGCCGGCGTTCATAACAGCGGCTCCTGAGTGATTATCTGTTGATTCTGGTTCATGCTGTAAACCAAAGCGCCTTGATGAGCTATAAGTTGCGTCTGCCGGAGTCGTCACCTAGTTGCGAAAACGCAGTATCGCAGAAGTGCGATTTCGCAGAAGTGCGTTTCTGCGATACCTATTTTACATCCTGTCCGTGGCGGCTCAGGTACTCGGCCAGGGCCTCCTCCATGACCTCGTAGAGTTTGCGCCCATCATTGAGGGCCACGCGCTTGCAGCCGAGAATCAGATCCTCACGGAGCATGTAACCCCGGTTCACGCGGCGCGGTTCATTCGTTTGCGATTTCGCACTTGTGCGATTCTGCGATTCTGCGATCTCGTGATTCTGCGAATCAACCGGTGTTTCGGTCTGTGGTTCGGTCGATAAGCGCACGCCCTGGCCGCGGCGAATAATCGGCTTGCCGCGATCGCCGGCGAGCATATCGTCGAGTTTATTTTTTGCTGCCATAGCGCGTCTCCAGTTCATCTGCAAGTGCTTCGTAGGCGGTCGCTCCGGCGCTGCTCGGCGCGTACACTCTGACCGGCTCGCCGGCCGCCGGCGACTCGGCGAGTTTCGTGTTCATCGGGATCACCGTCTCAAACACGAGGTCGCCATACGTGTTGCGGATCTGCCGTTCAACCGCCTGGCTCAGATTGGTGCGTCGATCGACGAGCGTACAGACAATCCCACCGATCGACAGGGATGGGTTCAAATCCCGAATCAGGTCGATCGTTGCTTCGAGCTGCGGCATGGCCTTGAATGCGTAGGCATGCACCTGGAGCGGCACCAGCACTGAGTCGGCTGCCGCCATGGTGTTCAGGGTGAACAGTCCGAGCGAAGGCGGCGGATCGATCAGAATGTAATCGTACTTGGTACGTGCCTCACGGAGGGCTTTACGTAACAACAGCTCGCGCCCTACCTTGCCGGCCAGCTCCAGCTCCGCGCCGGCGAGGGCCAGGGTCGAGGGAATGAGATCAAGACCGGCGCTGGTCGTTACCGTTGCGAACTCGGCGCCCGCCTCGATGTTCAACAGCACCTCGTAGATCGAATACTCCAGATCCGCCGGATCGATCCCCAATCCCTGGGTGAGATTGGCCTGGGGGTCGATGTCGATCAATAGCACCTTCCGCCCGCGCGCTGCAAGCGCCGCCCCGAGGTTCAGTGTCGTCGTTGTCTTCCCAACGCCGCCCTTCTGCATACACAGCCCAATCACCTGTGCCATACCGGCTCCTCTTCGCATAATCGCTAAAGTGCGTTTCTGCGTTATCGCATTTTCGCACTATCGCAGTAGTGCGAAGTATAGCATAGAAGCAGCCCTCAATCATTTGTGAATGGCTGTGGGTTTGCGCATGGCGAGCCAACCCCTTTACAACCTATGCTATAGTTGGTGCATAATCTGCACCGTGCGGTCACATATGATCACGGGTGGTGCATAATCTGCACCGACTGTGTTATGAGGCGTGTATGTCCAAGTCCAGCTCGTCGCCGCGGCCGCCGCGGCCACAGGAACAGCTTCCGATCACGCTCTTCGAAGGTGTCGTGCTCGCCGCTCGCGCTGATGACGGACGGATCTATGTCGGCCTCCGCGATCTCTGCGATGCCCTGGGCTTGAAGCTTTCCGGCCAACGCCGAAGGATCGTTGCCGATGAGCATCTTCACCTTACACAGTTTCGGGTGCAGACCGGAGGACAATTCCGTAACCTCGACTTCCTGCTCCTCGAAGACGTTCCGCTCTGGCTCCTGGGCGTGCAGCTGTCGCGGGTGAGCGAGCGTTCACAGGAGCGCTTCAGCTATGTGAAGCTGTACCTTGTGAGTGCTGTGCAGCGCGCGTTTGCCGAACTCTCCGGCTTGCCCGACGCCCCAAGCAGTGCGATCGAGGAACTCACGGATCTTGACCGGATCGACCGGGCGTTCACGCAGTTGGCCGAGCTTGGCCAGCGCCAGGAGCAATTAGAGGTGAGCTTGAAC
>JBBRUG010000505.1:0-3356 GCA_038247995.1 Chloroflexales bacterium
GGCGCGTCCATTCAACCACGCCGGTAGGCATGCTGCTCATGGAGGGCATACCGGGCATGCTGGGCATGTTCGGCATCATATTCGGCATGCTGGGCATGTTCACGGCGGCGGCGGAGACACTCTCGGCCCAGAGTTGGGTCAGTGCAACCTGCGACTCAAGCGCCTGCTTGACGGTGCCGCGCCAGGTTTCGACCGTCTTCTGCCATGCCTCAGGGCTCTGCGGAGCAGCCATCAGTTGCATCGACGTGAGCCAGCCTTCATACACCTTCTGCTGCGTACCCGTCCAGGTCTTGATCATCTCGTTGGCCTGCTTATTCCAGTCCATTCGAACCTCCTCTATAACATTGTTCTGGATTGTGACGTATGGGTGATATTAATACACCTGAGTCGAGGGTACCGCCACAGGTTACAGGCGAGTTACGTTGGAGGGCTGAGGGTTGAAGGCTGCGGGCTGAAGGGTTCATAAATCACGCATCAGGGATCACGCTTCCAACACAATTACTTCGCTCGGCATGCCGGCCTGCGCCACAAACTCACGCGTGATTACGGTGAATCCGGCGGCTACGGCGAGCGGCGCCAATTCCAACGGACGGCAGCCACCACACAAGATTGGATCGACCTGAAAAGCCAATTTCCATGCGCTGATTACCGCTCTGCTGAGCGCTGTTTCGCCTTCAGTGAGCGAAACCAGTACAGCACGCCCACCAGGACGCAGGACGTGGCGAATCTGGTTGAGCACGATCGGCAGATCATCCAGTGGAAGCAGATCGAGCAAATAGGTCGAGTAGACCCGATCAAACACGCCATCGATGAGCGGCATACGGCGGGCGTCGGCGCGGATCAATGGCGCGCCGGTGCGCTTCTGCGCCAGGGCAAGCATTACCGGCGCCAGATCGACGCCCACTGCCATACCAAGCGGCCCTACCGCCGTCTGGATCAAGCGATGTTCTTTCCCGGTTCCCGAGCCAAGGTTTAGTATTCGGTGCGCCGGCTTGAGATCCAGCAAGGCGAGGCCGCGGCGTTTGGCGCGCCCCTCATACCATTCGGCATTATCGTGACGCCCGCCCAGGCGATCATAGAAGGCGCGCGCAGCGGCGGAACTGATTGTGTTGGGATACATACCTCTATGATAGCATTTCTCGGACGATGAGCGGTTCGTCAGTTTGGCAGTCCTCAGTTCGCAGTCCTCAGTTGGCAGTTGTCAGTTCGTCAGTCCTCAGTTCATCAGTTCGTCAGTCCTCAGTTGTCAGTTGTCAGTCCTCAGTCCTCAGTCCTCAGTCCTCAGTCCTCAGTTCATCAGTTCGGCAGTTGGCAGTTGGCAGTTGGCAGTTGGCAGTTGGCAGTTCGCAGTTCCTCAGCGGCTCAGTGACATCAGTACCTCAGTGGCTCAGTGGCTCAGTGATCCCGGGTTTGACAAGCATCGCCCGGATCTCTACCATGCAAAGCACTACCTGGTGGAGGTCAATGATGACGAGTACCCCACTCCTTGCGCCGCTCCCGCCGCAGGTTTCGATTCGTGAGGTTGGCCCACGCGATGGCTTGCAGAACGAGGATACCATCCTCAGCACGGCCGACAAGTTGCGCCTGATCGACGCGTTGGCCCGTACCGGCCTTGATCAGATCGAGGCCGGTGCGTTTGTGAAGCCGCAGAATGTGCCGCAGATGGCCGATACTGCGGCGGTGTTCGCCGGGTTACAACGCCGACCGGGGGTGCGCTACAGCGCGATTGCGCCGAATGTCATCGGGGCGCGTAATGCCGTTGCTGCCGGCGTCGATGCGGTGCAAGTCTTTCTCAGCGCCAGTGAGAGCCATAATCAGAGCAATGTGAATATGAGCGTGGCTCAATCGCTGGCGCAGGTGGCCGATATGGCTGCCATCGTTCATGGCGCGGGGCGGCCGTTCGATGCGGTAATCTCAGTGGCCTTCGGCTGCCCCTTTGACGGCGCTGTGCCGATTGCGCGTGTGCTCGAACTGAGCGCGCATCTGCTCGATCTGGGCGCCGAGCAACTTACCTTCGGCGACACGACGGGTATGGCGCATCCGCTCCTCGTGCAGCAGATCGTGCTGGCTTTTCGCGAACGGTTTCCGCGCCAGGCATTGCGCCTGCATCTGCACAGTGCGCGCGGCGCCGGGTTGGCCAATATTTTTGCCGCCCTGCAAGTTGGCATAACCGAGTTCGACAGCAGCATCGGCGGGATCGGCGGGTGTCCGTTCGCCCCCGGCGCGCCCGGCAATCTCTGCACCGAAGATCTGACCCACATGCTGCACGAAATGGGCATCCAGACCGGCCTCGATCTGCCGGGTCTGATCGAGACAGCCCGCATGCTGGAGCAGATGATCGGCCACGAGGTGCCTGGGCAGACGATCAAGGCCGGGATTTGTAAACATTTGGAGCGCCCGTAGGGCCGATGCCTGCATCGGCCCTACAGCCCTACAAGCAATCAATGATGGAACTATCCAACCGCATCGTCGTTATTACCGGGGCTTCGGCGGGGATCGGGGCGGCCACCGCCCGAGCGTTTGCCGCCGTTGGAGCGCGGGTTGTGCTGGCTGCCCGCTCGGTTGATCCGTTGGAACGGTTGGCTGCTACATTGCCGGGGCGTCCCATCGTTGTGCCCACCGATGTACGCGATGCGGCTGCCTGCCACGCCCTTATAGCGCAGGTTGCCGCCGAGGCGGGCCGGGTGGATATCCTGATCAACAATGCCGGCGTTGGCCTGGCCGGGCCGGTGGCCGAGTTGCAACCGGCCGACCTGCGCGCCGCGCTGGAGGTCGATCTGATCGGCCCATTGCACTTGATCCAGGCCGCTGTGCCGTTGATGCGCCGGCAGGGGCGCGGGTTGATCATCAATGTCTCATCGGTGCTGGCCGTGCAACCGCTACCTTACCTGGGCGGTTACGCCGGCGCCAAGGCGGCCCTGGAGCGTATCTCCGAGGCGTTGCGGATGGAATTGCGCGGCAGCGGGATCGCTGTCTCGGTTGTGCGCCCCGGCACGACGCAGACGGCCTTCAATCAGCGCCGGCTGGGCAGCGGCAGCGAACAGCGTCGTCTTGCCCCGCGCGGTGTGCCGCCTGAAGCTGTGGCCCGGTGCATTCTGCGCACTGCGCGCCACGAACCGCGCCTGGCCTATGTTGGCCTGCGCGATCGGCTGGCCCTGCTTGCCGCCGCGCTCTTCCCATCCGTGGTCGAACGGCTGTTGAGCCGGGCGATCGGATGGCGTGCGCGATCGGGATAAATTCTTTGCCGGTACGGGCGCGACGCGGTGCGCGACGGGGCCACATTTTGCTCGTGGTTGGGTCGCGTCGCGACGCGACCCTATGGATATCATGATGACTGACCAAATCTTCCCCCAACC
>JBBRUG010000506.1:0-3349 GCA_038247995.1 Chloroflexales bacterium
GTTGGTGTATTGGTTGGGAGTGACGTATTGGTTGGGGTCGGTGTATTGGTCGGGGTATGAGTGGGTGTAAGTGTCACCGATGGTGCGGGCGTGCTGGTTTGGGGCCCTACGACAGCCGGTGTACTCGTGGGCGGCAGCGGCGTAGCGACGGTCGCGATTGGTGTTACCGTGGCGGCGACACCGGGCAATCCCCCCGGCGACTGGGCACCGACGCTCCGGTACCAGAGCGACAACCCGCCGAGCCCGATCAGGAGGATTGCAATTACGCCCACAATTGGCAGGATCAATGATGGTTTCGGTTTGACGTACGTATAACCGACAATTACCGCGCTAACATTGTCTTTCGAGCCGGCAGCGGTGGCGGCGCGCACTAACTCATTCACCGCCTGTTCCGGCGGTTGGCTGCGGGCAATCTCGGCGATCTGCTCGGGACTCAGATGTTTACAGACCCCGTCAGTACATAGCACAATAAACTCGTCTGGTGCAAGACGCACAGGTTCAGGTGTGTACAGATGCGGTACCTGATCCAGATTGAGCGCATCGCCAAGCGCATACGTGAGGCGGAGCGCCTGAGTATGTTGATATGCCTCGGTGGAATCTATCCCAGTTTGGATCAGATGTTCGGCGTAGATATGGTCATGGGTGAGTTGTTCGGCTGGACCACTTGCTGGGATCTTGTAGGCGCGGCTATCGCCAATGTTCGCGATCACTACATCGGTGTGGTGTTCGTGCTGCTGGAACACGGCTGCGACAAGCGTTGTACCGCTGACGTGGTAATCGGGATTGCTTTTGCGTAAGCCATTGATCTCGCGGGCTACCTGCGCAATTCCACGGGCGAGGCCACTGTGATCACGGGCGGGAGCAGCGCGCAACCGCTCACCGAGTACATCCACCGCACGTTCACTGAACCGTTTGCCATCCAATCCACCGCCCATGCCGTCTGCCACAATTGCGAACGCACCGTCGTCGATAAGCTCAAATCCGACGGAGTCTTCATTCTGTTTACGTCCACCCTTCGCGCTGGCGCTCACGCCCATCAGAGTACGCGTCATATTGGTATGTGTGGCAACCATCAGCAGTCCTTTATGCTCAAGGGGCGCGCGCTGGCGTAGACGTTGGTGGGATCGTTGGGGTCAGTACGGCTGTTGTCGGTGTTGACGAGGGAAATGGCGTAACCGTGACCACTGATGTTATGGTTGGCGTCGTCGCTGTGGGATCAGTGGTTGAGGCCATGAAGCCAAATCCTATCAGTCCGGTGAGTAAAAGCACGATCACCGCGCTTGCAGCGATCCACTGGAATGCGCGTGGTGGGCGTGGGCCGCGTACAGTGGCAGGCAACTTCCGCTCCGGTGCTGCGTCAAGGCGGCGCATTACCTCTGCCGCCGTGGGGCGTTTGGCGGGATCGAAGGCGACCATCTGCATCACGAGGGCAACTAATTCTGTCGAGAGGTGCGGTGCTTGCTCAGCGAGTGGCGGCAGTGGGGGAAGCATTTTGCGCCCTACGTCGTCGGTTACGCGCCCAGTTGGGATCGCGGCACGACCAGCGAGCAGTTCATAAAGGATCACGCCCAGGCTGTAGATATCGGGTGGTGGTGCGATCTTCGTTCGTTGCGGCCCGCCCTGGCGTTCCGGTGCACGATAGCGTGGCTGCGCCAGGATCTCGCGGCTACGGGTATATTCGAGCGAGTCGGAGGCGGCGAGATCAACCACAACACAGTCGGGTTTGGCGAGGATGAGCCAGGATAATGGTTCCCGCAACACAATATTGCTCGGCGAAATATCGTGATGCACGATCCGCGCTTCGGTATGGAGATGGTGCAGTGCCTCGGCAACCTGGTAGGCGATCCGCACTGCGACACCGGGCGGGAATGCTTCATCGTGATTCCGGCGCATCAGATCGCGGAGGGAGCCACCTGGTTCGTAATCCAGCACGAGACAGGGTAGATCGGGATACTTGGTGCCGTCATCGGCAGTGAACGTCTCGAAGCAGAGTCCCACTTTACGCCCTCGGGGCAGCAGTTCGCTACCCGGCGGGTGCTGGTACAACTGAATGATCCGGGGATGGGCAATCTTTGCATGGCTTAAGAAGGCATACTCATCGCGCAAGTTATCGGCACTGGTTGGGTGCGGTACCTTGACGACACATAAGCGATAGGCTGCCACGTCGGATGCCCGCAATGGTTGCTTGATCCGCTCTACAATCTGCTTGGCAGGCGGCAAGTCAGCGCTCCAGAGGCGACACAGATAGACCCGTCCTTGACCGCCTTCAGAAATTTGGGTGATCACCTCATATTCCCGAATGCGCGGCCCAATGAGTAATTTCGGCAGGAGTACTTGCTTACTCATGAGTCGATCTCACATTTCACCTGGAATTGCACTTCAGCGCTCAGCCAGAAGATATCGTTATTTTGCAATGCCCGTCGATCTCCAGGTGCGAGCGCCATCTTCTCAACCCCAAAGAAGGTGCCGTGCGTTGAGGTGCCGGCAATCAGCACTGGCCCGACGGCGAGCAGTTCGATCCGTGCATGATCGCGTGAGACTCGCTTGTTCGTCAGGGCTAAGTGGGGGGTGCGTTCGCGCGAGGCCCGCCCTATATCATAGGTACGCTGAGAGCTCTTAAGCTCCAACGGTGCCGCGCTATCACCCGCGACCACTATGATCTTCCAGTGAGTCTGTGAGTGCAGCGCATCAAAATCCACGGGCGCGGTACGCTCTTCATCAAAATCTACCATCGCGGTTTCATCGTGATCGGGCAGGCGCACGTGCATGGTCATTTCATCATCGTCTTGGGCGTTCGTAGTCGGCTTTTTGGTTGGCGTATCATCGTGGGCAGTGGGGCGAAATTTTCGCCGTGCTGTGGGTCGCTTGATCATGATCGCTGTTGGCACGGCAATTAGCAGTAGCACGCCAGCACCAAGTAGCCACGGCATCCAGTTCGGCTCTGGAGGCGGCGGTGCGGCGATCACCTCAACCGTTTGCGGCACACTGCGGCTCACCTGGCCTTGCGCATCCTGAACGGCGGCAACCAGTTCATACGAACCGGGCTGGATGCTCTGTTGAAATGCCGCATCATCCACATTTAACGCATACGTGAACGCCGGCCCATTGGCAGCATCAACCGTCGCAATCGGCAATCCATTGAGCAGATATTCGACTTTTTCGATTGCTGCCTGCTGATAATCAGTCCGAATCGCCATCTGCACCATGCCCTGAAAGACGGGATCGGAGACAACGAGGCTGATCTGCGGTGCCAGCGCAGGAATGGTCACTTCAGTAGTTGTCTCGGTTCCGGCTCCGCTGATCGTCAGTTGTGCTGGGCCGGCGCTGGCTTCAGGTGCTGCAACGCGCA
>JBBRUG010000507.1:0-3339 GCA_038247995.1 Chloroflexales bacterium
CGAGTACCAGGCCGCCCTCGCCGATGCGCAAGCCCGCCTGGAACAGGCCAATAGCCAACTCGCACAGGTCGGTGCAAGCCAGGCCAGTCCTCCCGTTACCGCCCCGGCCCCAGCCGCACCAACCGTTGCGATCGATAATGCCCAGGCGCAGACACTGGCACTGGCAGCCGCTCCCGGTGCAACGCTGGTACGTGCGCCGGAACTCGTGCTGTATGCCAATCTCCCGGCCTACGAAGTTCAGCTTGATCGCGGCACCGTCTACATCGACGCCGCGCAGGGTACGGTGCTCGCGAACAGCGCCGTTGTGGCCGCATCAACCGGCCAGACGATCAGCGAAGACGCCGCAATCACGGCGGCAACCAGTTATCTTGGCGGCGGCAGCGTGCGTAGTGTGGAATTGGAGCACGAACGAGACATCCTGGTCTACGAGGTGAAGTTCACCGACGGGAGCAGCGTCTATATCGATGCCGGCAACGGCCAGGTCGCCTATGCCAAGGTCGCGGGGGCCAATCAGTACGACGATGATGAAGATGACGACGATTAAAACTCAGCGGCTTACCAAAGGAACAAGCTCGATGAAACATGTAACCCGCGCCCCCCGCACAACCGGTGCCCCGGGCACGAAGAGTCTGATTACGGCGCTGGCAATTGCAACAACCCTGGTTGGCTGGGCCCACCTTACGGCGCAGGAGCCGCCGAACGTGTCGAGCAGTGCGTTGAGCCCTGTGTCCATCGCTGCACCGCCGCCGGCCTGGTTGCTGGAACCCGTGGTCATCCCTAGCCTACCGGCTGTCGTTGGTAGCCCAGCGCCAGCGAGCGCACCACTGTTCAGCGCTCCGGTGGCCCCGGCGCCCGCCCCCGCACTGCGCGCCGTGAGTGCCCTACCCGCACCGGTACCCGTCACCACGACCCGTTCGTCACGCTAGAGCACTGCGCAGCATGACTGAGCTGCTGCGGCCACTGAACTGGGTGGCGCGCTGCGCTCGCGCCTGGTTGTGCAGGCGCAAGCGATCTGAGCAATGCTGTATAAGGAGTCGGCCCACGATGGAGCACATTACGTTTCGGGCGATGGGTAGCCGGATCCTGGCGATCCTCGATACGGACAATCCTGCTGCTCGGGCCGCGCTGAACGCGGTACCTGCCTGGTTTGCCAGTTGGGAGCGCGCCATGAGCCGCTTCGACCCACAGAGTGAACTGAGCGCCCTCAACCGCAAGACGGGTCAATGGGTGCGGCTCAGCCCAGTGTTGGGTAGCGTGATCCGCGCTGCGCTTCAGGCGGCCCGCACGAGCGACGGCCTGGTGACGCCAACCCTGCTTACTGCGCTCGAAGCGATCGGTTACGACCGCGACTTCGCACAGATCGGCGCAACGCCTGTGGCGGAGGTTCGCCCCGGAGCAATTGCCGACTGGCGCACGATCGAATGGAATGCGCGCCACAGAATGATCCGCGTGCCGCCCGGGGTGCGCCTCGATCTCGGTGGCAGTGCCAAAGGCTGGGCCGCCGATCAAGCCGCCCGCCGCCTGGGCCGGAGCGGGCCGGCGCTGGTCGATGCGGGCGGCGACATCGCAGTAAGCGGGCCGCGCGCCGACGGATCGCCCTGGCCGATTGGTGTGAGCGACCCGCAGACGCCTGACACACAGGTCGATCTGCTGTTACTCGCCCGGGGCGGCGTTGCTACCTCGGGCCGCGACTATCGGCGCTGGCGGCAGGGTGCGACTTAACGCCATCATATTATCGATCCGCGCACGGGGCTGCCTGCCGTCACCGATCTGTTCAGCGCAACGGTGATCGCCCCGACGGTCGTGCAGGCCGAAATCGCCGCCAAAGCGGCTCTGATCCTGGGCAGCGCGGCGGGCCTGGCCTGGATCGAACGCCGCGCCGATCACGCCGCCCTTCTTATCCGTTCCGATGGGGCCGTCCTGCGCACCCCACAGCTGCAAAGGTATACTGATGAGTGCTGATGACAAAGCCGAACGCCTGGCCGCTATTCGTTCCGCCAATGCGGTTAAACCAGCTCCTGCACCCACGTCGGTGCCGATCGCCCGCGCCGCGCCTGTGCCAGATCTGGCCGATCTGCCGCCGGCGATGAGCCTGACCGGCCTGATCGGGCTATTGCTGGCCGCTGTGATCGGCGTATTTGCCGCTGTCGTTGCCTTGCCGACGTGGCTCCCCGGGCTCAGTGCCTCATTGCTTGGCGCCGAACCCAAAGCCTACTGGTATCTCGCGCGCAGTAGCGCGTGGGTTGCCTATGGGTTGCTCTGGTTGGCAATGGTATTTGGCCTACTGATGACCAACAAACTGGCCCGAGCCTGGCCGGGCGGCCCAACGGCGTTCGATCTACACCAGCACGCGAGCCTGCTGGGCCTAGCCTTCGCGCTCTTCCACGGCCTGATCTTGCTCGGCGACCGCTACATTCAGGCATCACTCGCACAAATCCTGATCCCCTTCGCCTACACGGGCTTCAATCCCCTGGCAGTTGGCCTGGGCCAGATCGCACTCTATGGCCTAGCGCTCGTCGGGTTGAGTTTCTATGTGAAAGCGCAAATCGGCCGCCAGATGTGGCGCATGATCCACCTGTTAAGCTTCAGCGTCTACGCTCTGGCTCTGCTGCATGGGATTGTTAGCGGCAGCGACAGCAGCACACATGCAGCACAGATCGCCTACTGGATGACCGGGGGCAGTGTGCTCTTCCTGACGATCTACCGCATCCTAGCGAGCCGTCGAGGCACTGCAATAGTTGCTGGGTAATGCCAGCGGTGCCGGCGGGCGTCCATAAAGGCCCACGTCTCATCAAGGCCGCGTAGCAGTTCCACCGCACTGCGGGCTGGTGAATCACGTTGACCCCACAACATGTAACCATTCATCGCTTCGTCGTCATCCTGGAGGGTGGCGCTAAACCACCCTGCTCTGACCGAAATGATGTGCTGAATAGCAGGCCGCGAAGCGGCGGGTCGTCAAGGTGTAGCGTCACTTAATCACCAGAACGGGGCATTTGGCGCGCTGGGTGAGGGCCAAGCTTACGCTGCCCAGCATCAGTCCCTTCCACGGACTGATCCCGCGCGCCCCGATCACAAGCAATTCGGGTGTCTGTTTTGCCAGGGCATCGAGGATGGCTTCAACCGGATGCCCTTCGCGCACCGCCATCTCAACGTCGGCGACGCCCAATTCGCGGAGGCGCTTGCGTGCGTTGTCGACACACGCGGCGGCGTGCTGCCGACCTGCCACCAGCGAATGATGGAAGTACGGTTCACTCATGGCAATTGGCGGTTCAGCCGCAACGCTCAGCACGAGAACCCGCGCTGTGAAACCATATGAGTGTGACCAAAAATCGTGGGAAG
>JBBRUG010000508.1:0-3319 GCA_038247995.1 Chloroflexales bacterium
ACCGCCGTGGCAAGCTCAGATCTGCATCGACGGGGCAGCACCCTGCCAGGCCAGCGGCACGAAACGCGTGACGGGGGAAGCGCAGCTTCCCGAACACCGAGCAATACGTCGTGACCCGCGGGTCGTGATAGGTCCAGACCGTGTCATCGTCCGCGGTGGGAGCCGCTGGGCGGGCGGCCGTGCGGGTCAGGAAAAAGAGGCGCAGCAGGGCCAATCCCAGGGCCAACAGGCGCCGAAAGAGCGTGCGTTCGACGGTATACACGCGGTCTGGTTGGCCGAATCCGGCCCGGTGACATAGGTGACGAGCGCCTGCATATCGTGGCGGATCTGCGCTACAATCGGGTCGGCGTTGGATGGCGGCATGGTCAGGCTCCTGCTTCATAATCGATACGTGATACAACCGATTATCGCGCAGAACTGGCACGCATTCAACGCCGTGATGTTCCTATTCCGCATCCTGATGCGGCCCCACAGTTTTTGGTCACACTCAATTGATTGCTGCCGAAGCACCGGGCGCAACGACCCGCCTGCCTGATCTGCCGCCGCTGGTCGAGTTCAGCGCCCCCGGTATCTATGTGGAACTGCGCGGGCCGTCCGGAGATCTCCTTGCTGCCTCGCCGAACCTGGGGGCGGATCGCCTGCCCGAAGTCTTACCGTTGCTCGCCAATGCCCAAGACGGCGGCCAGGTGATAGCGATGGTGCAAGCGGGCGATAATGAAGATCTGCGCCTCCTGGTTACCCGCGCCCCCGCCGCCATTGCGCCGCAAGCACTCCTGCTCGTTGCCGAGTCGCTGGAACCGATTGAAAGTACCCTGACGCAGGCGCGCACGTTGTTGTTGATCTGTGGCATCGGCGCATTGCTGCTGGCCGCCGCAAGCGCTGCTGTACTCACCGGCGTCGCCCTTGCGCCGATGGCGCGCCTTACCCGCACCGCAGCGCTGATCGCCGCAACCGGGAATTATCACGAGCGGCTGCCCGACCCAACCCGTTCCGATGAGGTTGGCCAGCTTGCCGTAACCATCAACGATCTGGTCACGACGGTTGAATACACGCTGGAACAACAGCGCCAACTCCTTGCCGACACGTCGCACGAGCTCCGCTCGCCGCTTACCGTTGTCCTGGCGAACCTTGATTTGTTACGCCGCGATCTGGAGCCGTCGGAGCGTGAGTTGTGCGTCGATGAGGCCAGCGATGAAGCCCAACGCATGCGCCGCCTGGTGAATGATCTCCTGCTGCTTGCCCAGGCCGATGCCACGCAGGTGATTGCGCGCGCGCCAGTGACGCTGGACACGTTGGTAAGTGAGATGACCGCAACGATTGCGCGCCAGGCGCCGGCCCATTGTTTTACCCCGCTGATCACCCCCGGTCTGGTCGTTCAGGGCGATCGTGAGCGTCTACTGCAGGCCCTGCGTAACGTGCTGGAGAATGCCGTGCGCTATACACCACCCGGCACCCGCGTACGGTGCATCTCCAGGCGCTCCCCAATGGTATGGCCGATATCACGGTTACGGATACAGGGCCGGGTATTGCGGCCGAGCATGTGCCGCACCTCTGGGATCGCTTTTACCGGGTGGAAAAGACCCGTTCGCGGACGACCGGTGGCATGGGCCTGGGGCTGGCGATTGTGAAGTACATTATCGAAGCGCACGGCGGGGCTGTGGCTGTCGCGAGCACTACCGGCGTGGGAACGGCCTTTCAGATGCAGTTACCGCTCATGCGCGCCGAGTAAGCCGTGCATAGCGTTTCCGCAACGGATTCCGCTCGCTGTACGCCCTTTCCGCCTCGTGAAGACTGTCACAAGAGGAATTCCCCTAACCCCGGTAGTGGGTTTTTCACTAGCGCATGGTTCGCCGATCGGCTACAGTTTGGGTGGGCTTGATTATCCTGGTTGGGGAGTAGTCACCTGACGTAACCATCAGGTTCAGTTGTCGTCACGACAGCGGCGCCCACCGCTCGGCAACTGGCTCGTGCAGCAGCACGATTGGCAAGACCACCACGATCTCCCTGGATCGTGGTGGTCTTGGCGTGTGTACGCCTGAGCCATTACGTGCCGCAACGAGGTTTTTCCATGGTGTCCGCTCACAAACCAACCCCTGATTCGGCACAGATCCAACCGGCAGGTTCTCCACCCCACCCGGCTCCTGCACTCACTCCCTGGCACACGCAGACGTACGATGCTGCACGACACATCCTCGCCAGCACCGGCACCGGCCTCACCCAAGCCGAAAGCGCCGCCCGTTTGACCCGGTACGGCTTCAATGAACTGGTTGAACGCGGCGGCAAACACCCGGCGGTGATCTTGTGGGAACAGTTCACCAATGTGATGGTGCTGATCCTGATTGCCGCCGCCGGCCTTTCGCTCTTCCTGGGTAAATTTCTGGAGGCGGGTGCCATCCTGGCGATTGTGGTGCTGTTTGCCATCCTCGGCTTTATTCAGGAATATCGGGCCGAAAAAGCCATTGCCGCGCTCAAGAAGCTGGCGGTTCCTACGGTGCGCGTCTATCGCAACGACGCCCTGGTTGAGCGTTCCGCGCGCGAACTTGTACCGGGCGATGTGATCGCTCTCGAAGCCGGTAATCTGGTTCCGGCCGATGTACGCATCATCGTAAGTGCCAATTTGCGCATTCAGGAAGCGGCGCTCACTGGCGAGTCGGAGCCTGTCGAAAAGGACATTGCTGCGATTGCCCGCGCCGATGTACCCCTGGGCGACCGCAAGAATATGGCCTACATGGGCACGACCGTATCCTATGGCCGGGGCAGCGCACTGGTGGTTGCCACCGGCATGCAGACGGAGCTCGGCACGATTGCCGACTTGCTTCAGACGGTACGCCACGCGCCGACGCCGCTCCAACAACGCCTCGACGCTGTCGGCAAACAGCTTGCGGTTGCCGGTGTGCTGGTGGCCGTGCTCATTTTCGGCATTGGATTGGCGATGGGTGAACGTCTGGCCGATATGATCCTCACTGCGATCTCGGTGGCGGTCGCCGTGATCCCTGAGGGCCTACCGGCGGTGGTGACATTTACCCTGGCCTTAGGCGCACAACGGATGCTACGGCGCCAGGCGCTGATCCGTAAGTTGCCTGCCGTCGAGACCCTGGGTTCCGTCACGACAATCTGTTCGGACAAGACCGGAACGCTCACACAGAACAAGATGACCGTCACCAGGATCCATGTCGCCGGCACACGCCGTGACGTAGCGCCGGGCGAGCGGCTCGATCTGTCGACGTGGACGACCGAGGAGCGGCTGCTCGTGGGTGCGGTCGTGCTGTGCAACGACGGAGAGGTGCGGGTCGACGACATCGGTGGCCCGGCGATGATC
>JBBRUG010000509.1:0-3309 GCA_038247995.1 Chloroflexales bacterium
AAAGTTGAACATCACAATCGCCAAGCGTTTTTCGGCGTTGGCCTTGCGGCGCAAGGTCACCCGGCGCGCGATCCGCTCGGCGGCCTGCTCGATCGCCTCGGGTAGCGGCACAAACGTATCGCCCGCGCCGGTCGGCCCGCCGTAGATAATCGGGTCGGAGGCGCCGTCGAGTTCCGGTACGGCCACACTCAGCGCGCTCTGAATGGGCGCAAGGCCAGTGTCGTCGGCACGCCACTCCTCGATGCGCTGAAACGCCAGCGGCACCAGGTTCAAGTACCCGACGTCGAGTTGCGCCAATGCGGCGCGGGCCTCAACCGGCTTGCTCTCGGCCGGGCCGCCAACTAGCGCAAAGCCCGTGGCGTTGATCAGCAGATCGACCGCTGCGGGCGGTTCGGGCGCCGGCGGGGCCTTTTTGAAAGGCAACAGGCGAGCCAGGCCCCGCGCTTCCGGCGCGGCGGAACCGGCGAAAAACGCCTCAATGGCGGGGCGTTGATCAAGGCCGGAGGCATAGGCCAGACGTGGTTCGATCCCGCGCCGCTCCAGGGCGTCGATTAAGGCTGCCAGGTGGGCCGAGTTGCCGGTAAGCGCCACCGTACGCAAGGCCAGAATGCCGACGGCGGGCTGTGCCGGTTGGCCTTTTGCCGCCTTGCTCCTGGCCGCTTTTGTGCGTGTTGCGCGCCAGGCGTCATAGTCGGCCTGCGTAGCGAAGGGCTCAGCCGCTGCCGGGTGAAAGAGGGCGACCTCGGGGTAGCTAATCGGATCAAGCTGAGGCAGTTTCCCGCTCTGGCCGGGCACATAGCGCTCGGTGATCAGGCACAGCATGCGGTAGAGGTTCTCTGGCGCACAGTTCAGCCAGTACTGGTGGGCAATGGCATAGGTGTAGATATCACGGGCCTTACCCGGGATCAGCTTCAGCACCTTCGTCAGATTGCGCAGTACAGCCAACTGCCGCTTCGCCTCACCAGCACCGCTCTGGGGACGCAGCTTGCGCACCCACTGCTGGAAGATACCAGGCTCCTGATCGGCATCGCTTTTGCGCAAATCGAAGCGACCCAGATGCGTACACTCGATCAAGGCCGGGTTCGAGGTAATAATACAGACCGGAGCGGCGGCAGTTTTCAGCAGACGCTCAAGCGGGCGAACAAGCTCCTCGCCGAACAGGCGCGCCCCGAAAATAAAATCGGCTGCGGCAATATCGTCGGCCAGACGCTGCCAATCGGCCTCGCTACGCAGCGAAGCGGCATCGTACATGCCCAGCGTCACCCCAATTCCATGCTCACGGCGAAGACGATCGGCGGCTGCACGCAACGCTGCAGTGTGGTTACCATCGACGGTAAGAACGATCAGTCGCATCGGTACCTCATAAACAGGACGGCCCGCATTCCCGTGAAGGTTGTGCAGAAAGCTTGCAGAGTAGACAGTTACATGTGTACAATAAAAGTGTACCATGTTGGGAAAAAAAGTGAATAAATGCAAAAGCACGGCAAACCGTGTGCGTAGGCACCAATTAGTCTGTGCAAGGTTAGGTTAGGGGGAGTCTATGCTTATGCCTCACGCCGAACCGATGTAGATGCGCCAACCCCTGAAGCAAATACGTATGGTATACTCACCTGTGTTCCACGTCACAAATGCAGTCCCGCCGCTCATCCTGTTCTGAACGACCCTTGGAGTTCATACATACGATGGCTTCCACGGCCCCAATCCAGTTTCTGCCCCTGCTCCTCGATCGGGCGTCCCACGGATCTGGATTGGCTATGCCTTTGTGCAGTTACGGATGCTGATCAGCCAGTTTTGCCCAGCAGCAAGGGAGAAAAAGAGCAGCTTATGAAGATCTCTACCACAATGCACCCCCGTCAGTGGGTTCGCTCGACCGGTCGCGTGTTCGTCGCGCTGGCGGCGCTCGTATGGCTCGCCGGTTGCACGTCGTCGGCCAACAGCGATACCGCGATCCGCGTGGTTGCCACCGAAATGGCCTTTACGCCAAGTAGCCTCGAAGTAACGCAGGGCGAGATGGTCACGATCCGGTTAGTCAATGCCGGCGAAGTCGCCCACAACCTGCTGATCGAATTGCCCAGCGGCACCCGGCAGATCGCGGCCAACGACGGTGTAGATGCACTTATGACCTTCCCGGCGCGCGATGTCGGCACTTTCCGCTTCTTCTGCAGTATCCCCGGCCATGAGGAAATGGAGGGCACGCTGACCATTAGCGCGCCGTGAACGTCAGGTACGCTCGGGCAGCGATTATATGTCGGTAATAACCTTTAACATTGGCATGCAGTCGTAAAGAGCAAACGTCAGATCATCAGACGTTTGCTCTTGTTCTCCCACTCGATCAGGGATCTTGATGCAGAATAACTACGACGTCATTGTGATTGGCCTGGGCGGCATGGGCAGCGCGGCGGCCTACCAATTGGCGCGGCGCGGCAAACGCATTTTGGGGCTGGAGCGCTTCACGCCCGCCCACGATCAGGGATCGAGCCACGGCAAGTCGCGGATCATCCGCCAGGCCTACTTTGAAGATCCGGCCTATGTGCCGCTGCTGCTGCGCGCCTACGAACTGTGGGAAGAGCTCGACGACACCAGCGACGAAGCGCTGCTGACGATCACCGGCGGCCTAATGATCGGCCAGCCGACCAGTGAGGTGATCCGTGGGGCCTTACGCAGCGCCCAAACGCATAACCTGCCCCACGAAATGCTCGCCGCCGCCGACATTCGCCGGCGCTTCCCGCCCTTCACGATTGCCGCCGACGAGATCGGCTTTTTTGAGCATCGCGCCGGCTTCCTGCACCCCGAAGCGACGGTGCGCGCCCATCTCAACCAGGCGGCCCAGGATGGCGCCGAACTGCGCTTCAGCGAGCCGGCCGAACGCTGGGAGGCTACCCCCAACGGCGGCGTGCGGGTGACCACGGCGCAAGGCGTTTACGAAGCCGAGCGCGTCGTGATCGCCCCCGGTGCATGGGCGCCGCAACTGCTCGCCGATCTTGGGTTGCCGCTGACGGTTGAGCGCCAGGTGCTGTACTGGTTCGCGCCGACTGGCGGGCGCGATCCCTTCAGCGTCGGGCGCTTCCCCATCTATATTTGGGAAGATCCAGGCGGCGACATGATCTACGGCTTTCCGGCGCAAGATGGCCCGCCCGGCGGGGTGAAGGTCGCCTTCTTCTATCGCGGTGCGCCGACGCTTCCCGAGCAGGTCGAACGCAGCGTACGCCCGGAGGAAATTGCCGAGCTGCGGGCAGTTCTCGCCCAACGCATCCCCAGCCTGAACGGGCCGCTGCTGGCAACGGCAACCTGCCTCTACACGCTCACGCC
>JBBRUG010000510.1:0-3272 GCA_038247995.1 Chloroflexales bacterium
ACCGTTTTGGCCATGATCGGCACCCTCCCTTTCACATGTAGGTTTTTTGAAACGATGGTGGCTTTTTCGGTATCAGGCTGCGGAAAATGGCGCTCACTGTGCAAGAGGTGCTTTTCCGCATTGCAAAGCCACCCGCCGAAAAAACCTACATGTGAAAGCCTCACCCTCCTCAGTGTGCTCACCGGCTCACCGGCTCACCCTCCTCACCCTCCTCAGTGTGCTCACCCTCCTCAGTGTGCTCAGTGTGCTCACCGGCTCACCCTCCTCACCCTCCTCAGTGTGCTCAGTGTCCTCAGTGCCTCAGTGATCCCGGCTTGACAGCCCGTACCTAGCTGACTAGAATCGGTGTAGTTGATTGTGATGCCGTTGGTGCAAAATGAGCTTATTCACCCGCCCTAACCCACGTAGCTTCGGCAGCCGCTGGTGGTTCACCTTTCGCCAGGGGTTGCGGGTTGCTGCGCGCTCCGTAACCCCGTAATCTTCCACGCCTCCGTCGCCGCCGTGGTCTACTTGGATTGTCGCTAACCCCCATACGCTGAACCGCACCCTGTTATCATGATCAAGCGCTGTGCGGTGATTGCCTATCGGTTAGTGGCGATGAGATAATTAGGGAGCTGGGGTAGAGCTTGTTCTACCCGGCGCGCGCACATATGAAAATTCCATTGAGTTGGCTCAAAGAGTTCGTCGCCATCGATGTGCCGGTTGCAGAGTTGGCCCAGCGGCTGACGCTCAGCGGCATTGAGGTGGCTGATATTCGGATCATCGGCCTGGAGGGTGCGGAACTGCCCTGGGACCCGGAGAAGGTGCTGGTTGCGAACATCCTGGAGGTGACGCAGCACCCCAACGCCGATCGCTTGGTGCTTGCCGAGGTCGATTATGGCGGTCCGCAGTCACATACGGTTGTTACCGGCGCACCCAATCTGTTCCCCTACAAGGGCCAGGGTCGCCTGACTCATCCGCTCAAAGCCGTCTTCGCCCGCGAAGGCTCGCGTCTCTATGATGGTCACGCTGAGGGTTGGGTCATTACCGCGCTCAAAGGCCGTCCGGTGCGCGGCGTGATGAGCGACGCCATGCTCTGCTCCGCGAAGGAACTGGGCATCAGTGAGGAGCACGACGGGATCATCATTCTCGAAGACGCGGCGCCCGTGGGCATACCGCTGCGCGACTACCTCGGCGAGGTTGTGATCGAGATCGAGATCACGCCCAACTATGCGCGCTGCCTCTCGGTTGTGGGCCTGGCCCGCGAGGTTGCTGCGATCTTCAATGTGCCGCTGACCATCCCCGATCCGCAGGTGCAGGCCGCCGGCCCTTCCATCGCCGGTCGTGCCGGGGCGACGATTGTTGCCCCCGATCTCTGCCCGCGCTTTGCCCTCGGTCTTGCCGAAGGCGTCCGGATCGGCCCTTCGCCGCAGTGGATGCAGCGCCGCCTCGCCCACGCCGGCATGCGCCCGATCAGCAATATCGTTGATATTTCCAACTATGTGATGCTCGAGTGGGGCCAGCCGACCCACGCCTTCGATTATGCTCAGGTGCAAGACGGCCAGTTGATCATTCGCCTCGCCGAGCCCGGCGAGCGCCTGACCACGCTCGACGATAAGGAGCGTGATCTCACTCCCGGCGCGGCCAGCGGCCTGGAGCGTCCGCCGCTGCTCGTTTGTGATCCAACCGGCCCGCTCGCTGTAGCCGGTGTGATGGGCGGTGCCGCTTCCGAGGTGAGCGACGGCACTACCACGGTGCTGCTCGAAGCGGCAATCTGGGAGTCGGTACAGGTTCGCAAGACGGCGCGTGGCCTCAAGCTGCCCAGCGAGGCGTCACGGCGTTTCGAGCGTGGCGTTGATTATGCGCTTCCGCCGATCGCGCTGCGCCGCTGCCTCGAACTGATGCGCGAGTACGCCGGCGCAACCATTGCCGACGGCTTCGTCGATGTCTATCCGCGTCCCTGGCAGACGGTCACGCTCGACCTCGCGCCCGCTGAAGTCGCCCGCATCGTCGGGGTGCGCCTCAGCGCCCATACCATCGCCGAAATGCTCGGTCGCCTCGGTTTCGCCTGCACGATCCGCGGCGGCGCCACAATGGGCGATTTCGCCACCTTCGCCGATGAAGCCTTCGTGCGAGTCACGGTGCCGTCCTACCGGCTTGATGTCGAGATCCTGGCCGATCTCTGCGAAGAAGTGGCGCGCATCTACGGTTACGACCAGATCCCGGCCACGCGCCTGGCCGATGAGTTGCCGCCGCCGTTTGTCGATCCCAGCCTTGTGCTTGAACAGCAAACCCGCGACCTGCTCGTCGGCGCCGGGTTGACCGAACTGATTACCCGTTCGCTGATCGCGATGGATCTGGTGGCCGTCGTGGAGCCGCGTGCGGCCAACCCGGAGCAGTATCTACGGATCACCAACCCGAACACGCCTGAACACACTCACATGCGGCGTTCGCTCTTGCCCTCGCTCGGCGCGGCGTTGGCCACGAACGTACGCGAGCGCGAGCGGGCGGCGCTCTTCGAGGTTGGCCGGGTCTACCTGCCGCTGAGCGAGCCGGGTGTCGGTGGGCGCTGGCTGCCCGATGAGCCGCGTCGGCTGGCGATTGCTCTGGCCGGCCCGCGCGAGTCGGAGCGCTGGTCGGCGGCGCACCGCGATCCGTTCGACTTCTACGACCTGAAGGGGATCATCGAATTGCTGGTGGCGCGCCTCGGACTGACCGCGAAGGTCAGCTACGTGCCGCTCACCGACGACGAGCGCTTTCATCCCGGTCGCTCCGCCGCATTGCTGCTCGAAACCGGCGCAGATGCGCTCCCGCCGCCGAATGTCAACGGCGCCGGGCCGAAGAAGGGTAAGGTTGCCCTGATCGCCCGTCAGGTTGGGGCGTTCGGCGAATTGCACCCGCTTGTTCGCGAGCGGCTGGAGATCAGCGCACCACGCGCTGTGCTGGCCGAGATCGACCTCGATGCGCTCTTCGCCGCTGCGCAACAGGCCAGTTACAGCGCGATCTCGCGCTACCCGGCCACCGTGCAAGATCTCTCGATTGTCGCGCCGCTCGATGTGCCGCAGGCCCGCGTGGCGGCGCTCATCCGCCGTGGCGCCGGCGACATGCTCGAAGACCTGGTGCTGTTCGACGAGTATGTCGGGCCGCAAGTGGGCGATGGCAAGCGTAGCTTGACCTATCACCTGACCTTCCGCGCCCCCGATCGTACGCTCAACGAAGAGACACTCAGCAAACTGCGCAAGAAGATCATCGGCGGCCTCGAACGCGAGATCGGCGCGACTATTCGCGCCTGA
>JBBRUG010000511.1:0-3266 GCA_038247995.1 Chloroflexales bacterium
CCAGACTGCCAGGCTTCGAAACTGTATCTTGTTGAGCGGCGCGTAACCTGAAAACCCACAGCTTCATAGAGCCGGGTTGCTCCGGTAAGGCTCTCGGCATCGACAATCAGCCGCGCCGTTTGCGCACCATCGACACGTAAGTGATCCAGCCCGGCCAGCAGCGCCGCTTTGCCCAACCCCTGGCCGCGCTGACCGCGCCGGGTGCCGAGTACCTCAATCCAACCGGCCTGATCCGGATCAGCGGCATTGCGCCCACAAACGCAGAAGGCCACCAGCATGCCGTCCGGCGCCACAAGCACCAGATCAAGATCACGGCGATACAATGGTTCTTGCCAGACCTGAAGCACGCGCTCGACAGTCAGTGGGTGATGATCCCAATGGTCAATAAACGAATCGTTGTAGAGCGCCGCCCAGGCCTCAGCTTCATGAGTTTCAACCGGGCGTAGGGTATAACCGGCCGCGATCGGCGCCGCCGGAAGCGGCGCGCTCAAGTCGCGTTCCATGCGCCAGAAATAGCGGATCGGTTTGCCGCCGTGGGCTTCCAGTTGCGCAATACGCCAGGTGTCGATGTTTCCCGCACCCGAGTAGCACTGCGTCGGCAGGCCCGCCTCCGCGCCTAAGGCGACAAGCATCGTGCGGCCCCAACTGAAGATCGCGGCGAAGAGTTCAGCCGTGCGTGCCTCAGGCGCAAAACGCATCCAGAGCATGCCGTCGAAGTGGGTTTCGCCGCGCGTCGGCTGGAGCAACCCGAAGCCCACCAGGCGCGCTTGCGCGTCGTACCAGGCCCGTGCCTCGCGCTCAAGCCGTTCGGCGGGACGATTGAGCAGCGCTGTTAATCCCTCCACCGCAGCCGGGAAATCCAGCTCGTCGAGTTCCTCCGAGCGGGTGGAAAGCTCTGCCAGGGCCGGCAAATCGGCAGGCAGGCTAATCGGGCGATTGGAAAAAGCCATCCGTATCCTCCGGTGCAGGACGAAAGACGAAGGACGAAGGACTGCCCGCGTTGGTCTTTGGTCTTTCGTCGAACTACGAACTGTCAGGCTGTCGAGCGACGCTGCCAATTATAAACGACCAGCGCGCCGATCAACCCCAGCAGGCCCATCATGATCCAGAGCAGGCGCGTGTCGGCGCTCAGGCCCAGGAAGAGCAGCGGCAAGAGCGCCAGCGTGCCGAGATAAGCGCCCACGAGCGCCGCCCAGAATGGCGCGTGTCGGCCAACCAGGCGCCCACTCAGGGCAACGCCCAGCGCCACTCCAAGCGGGTAAAATGCCAGGGCGCCATTCACACCGGCAATGGTGCGATCGACAAGATCGCCTTCGTCAGCAAAGAAGCGACTGCCGATCCCGGCGCCGCTGATCGCGCTGATTACACCAAGTACCAGCCCGCTGATCGCCTGAAGTGCAACGGCAACAATCGGATGAAAACGGTTATTGGCCGCTGGTGCAATCGGATTAGGTTGCACCTGTGAATACCTCCTTACGCCCATTTTACCGCATTGCTCAGATCGATTGAGCCTGCATAACCAGGCGCGAGCGCAGCGCGCTACCCGGTTCAGTGGCCTCTGCGGCTCAGTCATGCTGCTCAGTGCTCTAGGTATGCACAGGATGCGTAGAACCCGCCCAGAGGCCGATCTTACCTATGCCTTGATCGCTCATGCCATGATCAGCCCTACGGCCGACTTGACCATCACCATCACACGTGCTACCATCGGATCAGCACCTTACAACTGATCTTGCACAGCATTGACGAGGACGAGTAGCCCGGCACGAGTCATTAGGGAGGAAGCGCCAGCGACTGAAAGCGCATCCGTCCACGGCCACGGCGAAAACCACCTCGGAGCGGCTGCCTCAACGCCATCGGCCAGTATGGCAGCCCGGCCTGCGCCCGTTACCGCGCCACGAGTGAATGTAAAATAAAAAGTGAGGATGCAAAAGAAATTTTGCATTTTACCTTTGCATTCAAAACGTGGGTGGAACCACGAAGCAACCCTTCGTCCCATTATGGGCGAGGGGCTTTTTGTGTCTCACTGAGTCGCGCCAGTGAGCCCGTGAGGCACTGAGCCGGACGGTTGCTGCCCTTGCGCCATTATCGAGCAGGCTCAATAACGCTGCTCACCGCGTTAAGCCAAGGTTTCAGGCAGCTTGACCGCCTGCGGAGCCATTGCGCGTCCGGGTGCGCGAACCCTGCCGCCTGCCGCCTGAAACCTTGCTAAGGATTGGCATGAGCCGACGTACATCCATTCGAGCGCGCCGCCCTCCGCCGGAAGCCTCCGGCTGTGGTAGCCTGCTCATTCGGCTTACCGCCGCGCTGATCGTTCTCGTTGCACTGTACATTCTGGTGGCGCGCCCGCAGATCGGCGCCCTCATTGGGCGGGCTATTGCCGACCGGTTGGCTGCGCCGGTTGCCGCACCCGCCGCGACGTTGCCTGCTGGCGTCGAAGGGATGCTTCCGGCGCTCGTGGCCGCCCTGCCGCCGGGGGAGATCGCGCTTACCGCAATCGACGCCAATGCGCTCATCGATGCGCAGGCGGGAGCGCTCGGCCCGGTCGATGCGCTTGAATTACGCTTCACCAATGGGCAGGCCAGCGCCGACGTTTCGGCCTATGGCGTTGACGGCACGCTCAGCGCCAACGTCAGCGCCGTTAACGGCCAGTTAGTGCTGCACGACGCCCAGATCGACGGCGCCCTCGGCCTGCTCATTGCCGGCCCCGAACTCGCCGACGCCGTCACCGACCGGTTCAACGCCGAACTTGTACGCCAGGGCCGCTATGTCGAAGCCTTGCAGATCGAAGAGGGCCGGATTGTCTTGGTGACAAGGTGATCCGCAGTGAGGCGTGAAGGACGTGAGGCGTGGGACGCATACGCTTCGGCTCCCCCTGCTCCACGCAGATGGAGCAGGGGGTTGGGGGGATGCGGCATTTCGGGCGTTGGGGCGCGATCGACACATGTTTGGACAGCCATGGGATTGCTTAACGTGATCCGTATAAGGCGTGGGATGTGGGATGCGGGATCATCGTAGGGCCGAAGCATTCGCATAGCGCTATATACGTGATCATACGGATGATCTCCGTGGCGAATACTTCGGCCTTGCATCCCGGTTCAGTCGTGCAGTAGTTCCGTGGCTCCGTGGCTCAGCGGTTCCGTGGTTCCGTGGTTCCGTGGTTCCGTGGCTCCGTGGCTCAGCGGCTCCGTGGCTCAGCGGCTCCGTGGCTCCGTGGCTCAGCGGCTCAGTAGTGCAGTAGTTCCGTGGCTCAGCGGCTCCGTGGCTCC
>JBBRUG010000512.1:0-3259 GCA_038247995.1 Chloroflexales bacterium
ACAGGATCGCGTCCCAATGCGCTATTCCCCGCATCCCCCCAGCCCCCTGCTCCCTCACGTGGAGCAGGGGGAGCCGCCGCAGATTCGGCGTCCTGATGCTGTCGGAAGCCCCTCTCCCGCTCAGGGAGCGGGGTTGGGGGTGCGGGCAACGGCAAAAACCCTACACCTGCAAGCATCCCCCAACCTCCTGCTCCATCTGCGTGGAGCAGGGGGCCGCCAGGATGCGGCGCACCCGCTCGCCTGCCTCACCCGCTCGCCTACCTCACCTGCCGATGCCGCACCGCCGCCTGGTAATGGCCCATCAATTCATTCATCACGCTCGGCCACGAACGCCCCTCGGCGTCAATCCTCCCGGCCTGCCCCAGCGCCATGCGCGTCGTATCGTCGTCTGCAATTTCGCGCAAGCGAGCGCGCAGGTCGGTGGCTACCCCAGGCGCGAAGAGCCGCCCATTCACGCGATCACGCACCAGGTCGAGCGTGCCGCCGCTTTTTGCGCCCACTACCGGTAATCCCGACGCCAACGCTTCCTGGATCACCTGGCCGAAAGTGTCAGTGTCGGAAGGGAAGACAAACGCATCGGCGCTGGCATAGGCCGTGGCGAGTTCCTGGCCTTTGAGGTAGCCGGTAAAATGCACCGGCAGGCCGGTACAGCGGCGCTGGAGCTCGGCGCGATATGGGCCGTCACCCACCAACACCAGTCGCACGCCCTCCAGGCCGTGCAATGCCTCGGGCAGCAGATCGACCCGCTTCTCGGCTGCGATCCGGCCGACATAGAGCAGCACTTTCTCAGCGGGTTGCGCACCGATCGCTATGCGCCATGCCTCACTGCGGTTGCGCGGGTGAAAGCGCTCGACATCGACGCCGCGGCCCCAGATTTTCAGCCGCCGGAAGCCCCAGGCGTGGAGCGAGCGTAGCGTATAGGTTGAAGGGCAGAGCGTGATCCGGCAGCGATTGTGGATCCAGCGCAGCCAGAGGTTCACACCGCTCTGTAAGAAGCCCAACCCGTAATGCCGGCTATAGGCGCCGAAGTCGGTGTGATACGAGGCCACCAGCGGTAAACGCAGGTTGCGCGCCACGTGCGGCACCACCACGCCCATCACTGCCGGTCCCACCAAATGCACTAGATCGGGCTGGAAGCGGCGCAACTGGGCAGTGATGCCGGGTTGCGGCGGGGTGAGCTTCACCTCGGGGTACATCGGCAGGGGCATACCGCTCAGCGGCACGATTGGCGTGCCGGCGTACTCGCTGGGCGCGCCCTGCGGCGCAAACAGCAGCGCTTCGTGGCCCTCACGCTGCACATGTTCCAACAACCGGCAGAGCGTCGTAGTGACGCCATTCACATCGGGGAGGAATGTTTCGCAGACAAGCGCGATGCGCATAGCCAACCTTACTCGTTGGTCGTGCTTCGGATTCGTCTGACGATCCTAACCCGCTTGTATTAGGCGCCGGTTATGTCCGCTTTAACGCTGTACTAAGGAGTGTTATCTCTTCGCTGGGCAACATTGGGCGTATCGTGTCCTGCGCCCACCGCCTGCCGCCCCGCGTACGGGCGACCCAATGTGGTTGCCCACGGCAGCCACACGGGGCTGCCCCTACGCCGCTTGCCGCTATCCTGTCCGGGCCGGTAGGCGTACAATAAACCGGGTGTTGCCTGGCTGTGAGTAGACTTCGACCGTGCCGTTGTGCTGCTTAATAATCCGATAAGTGATGTCCAGGCCCAGACCTGTGCCTGCGCTGCGCCAACGGCTTTGGTGGTGAAGAAGGGATCGAAGATCCGCGGCTGGATCAGCGGCGGAATGCCCGGCCCGGTATCGGCGATCTCGATCATCACGAAGTCTTGCTCATTCCGCGTGATTACCTTCAGTGTGCCGTTATACTCCATCGCCTCAAGCGCATTCGCGATCAAGTTCGTCCAGACCTGGTTGAGTTCGCCGCCTTGGGCCATAATCTTCGGCAGCGTGGGGTCGTACTCGCGAATAACTGTAACGCCACGCTTCAATTTATAGTTCATCACAGTGAGCGTGTTTTCCAGGTCGCGATTGATCGCCACCGCTTGTTCGCCGCCCTGATCCATGTAGGTGTACTGCTTCACCGCCCCAACCAGTTCGCTGATTCGGCGCGTCGCCAGGTCGATCTCCTGGAGCAGTCCATCGGCGCTGATCGCCGCACTCAGCCAACCCAACACATCGCCGAAGATCGCTGCGGAAAGATGCCCGGCGAGTTTTTCCAATTCAGCGGGCGTGACGCCGGCGCTCACCAGGCCGGACGCCATCTCGTAGGCGCCCGGCACCGCCCGGTCACTGAGCCAGTCGCCGATTTCGTCTTCGCGATCGGCCTGTTGAAGCGTTGACAGTGGCGGCAGGCTGCTCTGGCGCTCGCTAAGTTGGGCTTGGTACGTGGTGAGTTGATCGATCTGAATCGACGCCCAGGCCTAGCTTGCAGAGCTGAAGGGTGCGCGTTTGTAGGCTCGGCAGCGTCTCGCCAAGCGTTCGCGCGGCGCGTTGGGCGGCGGCAGCCGGGTTGTTCAGTTTGTGTGCCAGCCCCGCCGAGAGCTTGCCGACCGCAGCGAGGCGTTCCTGCTGCTGAACCCGGCTCGCATAGCCCTGCATGCGTTCGGCGGCGGTGCGCAACACCTTCGTACCCAGGGGCGGCGCGGCGGCGAACATCTTGCGGAACGCCGGCGTGTCGGACACAAGCAGCCGTGAGGGCTCCAGTGCGCGGGCGGTAATGTTCGCCGCAATGCCGTTGAGCAGCGACAATTCGCCGCCCATAATTCCGCGCGGCGTTGTGCCCATCACCAGGTCTTTGCCGTCGATTGTGCGGATAATCTGTAATTCGCCTTCCAGCACAATGTAAAAGCGGTCGCCCGGCTCGCCCTCGCGCACGAAGTATTCGCCGGTAACGAGCACCTGCTCCCGCGTATTGGCGACGATCCATTCCAATTCATCATCTGTCAGGTCGGTGCAGAGGTCGAGTTGGGTGAGTTCGGTGAGGGTTGTCATTGTCGTCGTTTCCCATTTGGTGACGGCAAGCGGAGGGGCGCGTCACGACGCGCCCTTACGGGATGCAGTTCAGCGGCTCAGTGGCTCAGCGTTTCAGCGTTTCAGTGGCTTCACGTCCTCAGCGTTTCAGCGTTTCAGTGGCTCAGTGGCTCAGTGGCTCAGTGGCTCAGCGTTTCAGCGTTTCAGCGTTTCAGCGTTTCAGCGTTTCAGCGTTTCAGCGTTTCAGCGTTTCAGCGTTTCAGCGTTTCAGCGTTTCA
>JBBRUG010000513.1:0-3253 GCA_038247995.1 Chloroflexales bacterium
CCTCGGTGGCCGCGCCGGTGAGCCAGTTCCCGACTGCCGCTCAGTACGCGACCGATTACGAGGCGGCCTTCAGCGACACGGCGCCGCCCTTCTCGGCCCAGGCCTACGACTCGACCGGCTTCTGCATCGCCGGCATTCTTGAGGCGGCGATCGCTGCGGGCGGCGTGCCCGAACGCGCCGCTGTCGTCGAAGGTGTTCGTGGTCTGCCGCTGCTCAGCGCGTTGACGGGCGATTTCAAGTTCAACGAAATTGGCGACCCGGAGACGGCGACCTACTTCGTGCTCCAGGCCAATGTGGCCGACTGGAACGCGAACGAACTGATCGAGCGCCTCGAAATCGCTCCGCCGCAGTAAGGAACGATCCACACTCCGCACCGTAGTAACGCACAGGGCGACGGCATTACGCCGTCGCCCTGGATACAAGAGATCTTATGGCAGCAGAGGCGAAAGCGACCATGGCCCCGCTGGGACGCCGGTCGATCGGCGAGACGTTGCGGACGGTATTCCTCCCTGTAGGACAACTCTTTCTCTTTATTGTCGGTAGCGCTGTATCACTGAGTCTGATTGTCGTCATTTTGTCGCTGGTGCTTGGCGGAGAAACCGACCTCTTGCAGCGCGCCCTTTCGGTATTGCCCCAGGCAATTATCGACGGCCTGGTGCGTGGCTTCCTCTTCTCAACCATCGCCCTCGGCTACACGATGGTCTATGGCGTTCTCGAGTTTATTAACTTCGCCCACGGCGAAATCTTCATGATCGGCGCTGTTGTGGGCGCGTATGTGGGTTTCTTTCTGGCCGGCGCAGGTCTGCTCGACAACTTTCCGCCCCTCCTCTTTGTAATCCTGGTGATCGCAGTTTCCATGGCGGTAAGCGGCACCCTTGCGGTTACGGTTGAACGCCTGGCGTACCGACCGTTGCGGGGAGCGCCGCGCCTTGTGCCGCTGATTTCAGCGCTGGGTGTGTCGCTGATCCTGCAAGATGTCGCGCGCCTGTTTATGACCACCACCCCACCCAGCGACCCACTCGGCTTTAATGCGCGCTATCAATCACCCGACTTCGGGCCGCCGCTTAAATTGTTTGAAATGCCGCTCGGCGAGCGGATGATCCCGGTGCAGATTAGCCCGCGGGATCTGGTATTTATTACGGCCGCTGTGATCATGCTGATTGCGCTGAACTATATTGTGAACGCCACCCGGCTGGGGAAGGCGATCCGGGCTACTGCGCAAGACATGCCTACGGCGAGCTTGATGGGGATCAATGTTAATCGGATCATTACGCTAACCTTCCTGATTGGCGGCGCCCTCGGCGGCGCGGCAGGAGCGCTTTTCGGGTTACGCGTCGGCACAGTCAACCCATATATGGGTTTGATCCCCGGCCTGAAAGCCTTCACCGCCGCCGTACTCGGTGGGATCGGTAATATCACCGGCGCAATGGTGGGCGGGGTTGTGCTGGGCTTCCTCGAAGCCTTTGTTGCAATCTACCTCTCGCTCTTCACTGGGGGCGCACTTTCCGGTGCAGCCTATGCCGACATTGCCGCATTCAGCATTCTGATCTTGATCCTGATCTTCCGCCCTTCCGGTCTGCTCGGCGAATCAACGACGCAGAAGGTGTAGCATGACGACAAGCACCGTCCCAACTAAGCTCTGGGAGCAGGTGAAGGCAGCGCTCAGCCGCGGGCCGGGCGGCTACGCCTTCTTCGGGCTCTATACAGCGATCTGTTCCTTTCTCCTGATCACGAACCCGCGCACAAGCCTCGGCACCGATATCGTCTTCATCTTTTTTCTGCTGCTGGTGCTGCTTGTCTACCGTTCGCAGATGCCCGTACTCTTTAAGGGGATCGTCGTATTTATCCTGCTCGGTGTCGTGTTGCCCTATTTTGGCACCCTAAACCCCTTCTATATCGATGTAGCCACCCAGGCCGGCATCTTCGTTGCGCTTGCACTCGGGTTGAATGTGGTGCTTGGCTTTGCCGGCCTGCTCGACCTGGGTTATGTGGCCTTTTTTGCCGTCGGCGCATATCTGTGGGGCATTTTCAGTACACCCCAGATCACGGAGATTAATGGCTCGGCCCCGGTGAATCCGCTCTGGTTCTATGCGTTTCTGATCTTCGGCCTGATCCTTGGCGTAGTTACCGGCCTGCTGCTCGGCTTGCCAGTGCTGCGTCTGCGCGGCGACTATCTCGCGATCGTGACGCTTGGCTTTGGCGAGGTGATCCGGGTGCTGGCCAATAACCTCGACCGGCCAGTGAATATCACGAACGGATCGCAGGGCATTCGCGAAATTGCGCGCCCACCTTTGCCCGAGTTATTGGTTACGCTGACGCCCAATCTCGACACACAGCAGCGCTATCAACTCTTCTTTTATATTATCGTGTTGCTCGTCGTGCTCTGCATTGTTTGGGTCGTGAGCCGGCTGAAAGGCTCGCGGATCGGGCGGGCCTGGGAAGCGATTCGCGAAGATGAGGTGGCGGCCGTTGCCCAGGGCATTCCACGGGTACGCATGAAGTTGCTCGCCTTCGCCGTCGGCGCCTCGTTCGCCGGCCTCATGGGCGTGATTTTCGCCTCCAAGCAACTCTTTATCAACCCACCGACATTCGACCTGATCCGCTCGATCAATATCCTGGCGATGGTCATTCTGGGTGGTATGGGATCGATCCCCGGTGTGATGCTGGGCGCAGTGGTGGTTACGCTGCTCAATCTGCAGATCTTGCCGCGCGTCGCAACTGAGCTCGGCCAACTCCAACGGCGGGGCTTCCCAATTCCGGCAGCCTTTGATCCAACCCAATACCAGCGCCTGATTTTTGGCCTCCTGCTGGTGTTGATGACGATCTTCCGCCCGCAGGGTTTGCTCCCCGATGAACGGCGTCTGGAAGAGTTAACCGACGACGATCGTGATCCGCCGCCGGCCGCCGATGGGCCGCCCAAACAGCCCGATACACCGATCCAGGCTTAGTGCGGAATCATTCGCAGATTGCGCAGATGCCGCAGCGAACGTACCGCAGCAGGACAGACGGCAGCAGCGCATCCACCCGAACATCCTGCCGAACATCCTGCTCGCGGCGGCACTAAAGAGCACCATAGAAAGACCGCGCCAGTGCCGTAAGGTCGGCTCGCGGGCCGTCCCAACAGGAGAAGTAGATCGTGGCACTTCTGGAAGCAACAAACATTACCAAGATCTTCGGCGGTCTCGTCGCCGTCAACGATGTCACCCTTACCGTCGATGAGGGCAGCATTGTGAGCGTGATCGGCCCCAACGGC
>JBBRUG010000514.1:0-3231 GCA_038247995.1 Chloroflexales bacterium
CCCTCGGGGTGGGGGGTTGGGGGGGGGCGCCCCAAACCCCTTACACCCCTCCCGCAAAAAATCCGCCGCTGGGGCTGCGCCCCAGACCCCCCGGAAAGGATTCAGGAACCCAGAACTCAGAATCCAGAATCCAGCATCCAGAAGCCTTAAACACGAGCGTGGAGGGACTGAACCACCCGAAATGAGCCGAAGAAGTACCCGATGAACGGGATGTACCCGCCGCGGGCGCCGCAGCACATTTGATCTAATTTATCATTGAAATATGTGAATGACAGAAGTACTCTATCACCAGGTGTAAAGTCTTTGCGCGGTGTTGTGGCGGTAAGCTTACGGTCGTCGTTAGAAGCGGTTGCCAGCCATTCGCGGGTGTTGCCGAGCAAATCCTCAGCGCCACACATGGCCCGCCCATGCGGGAAGCAGCCGACCGGCGAAGGTGCGCCGATTCCTGTAGCCGCATAGTTGGCGTGTTCCGGCGTCGGGCCAGCGCTGCCCCAGGTATACGGCCGCTGGTCGGTGTGGCGCGCCGCCCGCTCCCATTCCAACGAGGTTGCCAGGCGGATTTCCTGGTCTACGGGCAACCAACCCCGCCGATGCCCCTCAGCAGTCAGCCAGCGGCAATAGGCCGCCGCCTCGTACCAACTCATGCCGACCACCGGCTGATCGGGGCTGTTGTACTGCGGGTTGTCCCAGAAGCGTGGTTCTGTGAAGCGCGGTTTATCGTTCCCAAAGATATACTTCCGCCCCTCGTCGGTCCACCAGGGCTGGTCAGGGTCGTAGCCGTGGGGGCCGTTGGCGGCAAGGAAGGCGGCGAACTCGGCGTTCGTCACCGGGTAGCGCGCGATTTTGAAGCTGTACGGCAATTCGGCCTGCTGGAGTTTTGCCGGATCGAAACGCGGCGGTTGATCTTTCTGGCGATCATTCTCTTTCCTCCGCTCATCACCGAACCAGAACGAGCCGGCGGCCACGTCGCACCAATAGGGTTCGACGTGATCATATTCATCAGCGCCGGCAGCCGTGCCGGTGGCCGCATCGAGCAGGCGTGGGTCGCCCAGGCGGCCCAACAGGTGGCCGGCTTCAACCCGCGTTGCAATCGGCGCGCTGCCTTCGCGTAACGTCTGCACCAGTGCGCCGATCACCGCGCGCCATGCCTTCTGGGTCGCGCCGTTGCGCCCGATGTCGAGCAGGCACTCGGCGGCGAGCACAGCGGGGCGGCCATGATGCTGAGCGTCGGTAGGAGTGTCAAGCAGGTGGAGCAGGAGCCGCGATGCTTCGCGCTGGGTGGCCGATGCCACGGCTAACCGAATGACCTCGCGCCAGCCGGGATCGACGGCGCGGCGGTGAATCTCGGCATCAGGGTCGGGCAGGGTCGCCGATTCCAGCAAGCCCCGCGCGGCCAGGTACTCCTCGAAGGTCAGGTGCAGGAAGCTGTAGCGCCGATGGCCGCGCTCCTGGAGCAAGCCGGTCTCGCGGTTCACCAGGTTGATGAACTCGTTGGCCAAGCGGCCGGCGCGGCCTTTGGGCAGGCCATCGGTTTCGATCAGCGTGTCGGCCAGCCAGCGCTCGAGATCCTGCGTCTCGACAATGCCGCCGGGGTTCTCGGCGTGGATACGCAAGGCCACCGGGCCAAGCAGGTTGACCACGAAGCGCTCGTCGAGCTTCTCGTCGCCCAGGAAGACATCGATCTCGCGACCGGAGAGCGAGCGGGCGCGGTTCCAGGTTTCGGCCAGCGCCTCAACGCAGAGCCGGTAGAGATCGACCCGCCGATCCGGCAGGCGCGCGCCCTGGTTGTGGATGATCGCCAGGATGGTGAGCAGCAGCGGGTTGCGCGCCAGGGATGTAATGTGCGGACTGCCGAAGATCGCCTGATCGAGATCGGCGGCGCGTTCGCTGGCGCGCTGTTCGAGGAGCGGATCAGGGCTGCCATCGGACGGCAGGCCGGCCAGTTCAAAGGCGCGGCTCCAGCGTGCGGCAAAAGCGCGGATCTGGTCGTCGTCGAACGGCGTAATTGTCGCCTGGGTGAACAACCCCGCGTCAAGCGGCGCATCGTCGTAGCCGGCAATCCGGCTGGTGGCCAGGAAGCGATTCCCGGGCCCGTCCCAGGCACGGATAAAATCCTCCAGGCACTTCACAATCGCCAGGCGATCCTCGCGCACCTCGTCGAGCCCGTCGAAGAGCACCAGCGCCCGCCCGGCGAGCAGCGCGCGCGCGAAGAGCGGCGTGTAGTCGGGTTGGTTACGCCCGGCGAAGTAGGTCCGCAGATAGTCGAGCGGAGCGAGATCGCGCTGACCGGGATCGCTGCGCGCCTCGGCGAAGGCGGCAACCGGGAAGAAGATCGGCAGCCACTCGTCGTGCAGGCCCAACTCCGCCCCGGCGCGGCCCTCGGCCAGCGCCAGCATAATCACCTTGACCAACGTACTTTTTCCAGCGCCCGGATCGCCCAGAATGACCAGGAAGGGCATATCGCGGACCAGCGTGTGCAGCGGAGTTGATTTCTGAATCTCGCGGCCTGCCAGATCGCCGGTAGTAATGTCGCCAAAAGATGAATTGTCGCCAAAACGGAGTTGTAACGCCTTATCAGGCCGTCGTTCATACTCAAGCAGTCCGTGCCTATCGCCAATGGGTAACGTCCCCTGACCGCGTGATGCCTGCCGTTCAAGCATACCCCGCAACGGCACATACACCTCCGCCAACTGGAGGCGCACCACATTCTGCACCTGGGCGATGCCGCGAAAATCAAGCGTGGCGTAGGTTTTGGTCAGAAAAGCGCGGTAGCTATCGAAGAGCGCAGCAAGATCGGCGGGCGCTGCGGGCACGGTGTAGGTCGTCTGGTTGCCCAACACCACCGTGAGCGGCGCATTGCTGATGGTGGCACCCGCGGCGGCGGTGATCGTAGCGTGGATGCGCGGCAGCGCGGTGAGTTCGTGGAGCAACGCTTCGATGCGGCGCAGGGTTGCCGC
Source organism: Chloroflexales bacterium (assembly GCA_038247995.1). Classification (GTDB taxonomy): domain Bacteria; phylum Chloroflexota; class Chloroflexia; order Chloroflexales; family Chloroflexaceae; genus JBBRUG01. The sequence continues at coordinate 2,958 of JBBRUG010000514.1, forward strand.
GCTGTCGGCAGTGTGTGCGGCGGTGCGGCGCGCTTCGTAGAGCGCCTGCAACTCGGCCTGGCCGAGCACCAGATCGCGCAGTTCCGGGTGCTGTAGCATGGCCGAGGGCAGCAAGAACTGAAACAGCAGTTGCAGCACCGGCTGAACCGTCGGCCAGGGCGGCAGCGTCTCGCGGCGCAGCAATGCATCGAAGCGCAGGTTGCGCCGGTATTCGTCGAGTAGCCGGCCGAGATCGGGCGTCCCATTGAAGAGCCACTCTTCCAGCGCCGCCTGC
>JBBRUG010000515.1:0-3227 GCA_038247995.1 Chloroflexales bacterium
CACACAATGGTTGTTGAGAACTCAAGCGTATCGTCCTGAAAGCGTGCTACACCTTTCTGGGCGGGATCGTCGACTTTCAGTAGTTGTGGCAACTGCCATGCGATATGCCAGGAGAGCGGTTGCCCAAGATCGTGTCCGTACAACAAATCAGGGAGCACGCCTAACTCCACCATACTATGCTCATCGCCGAGATTCAGCACTTGCGATCGATCTGATGACTCAGTTGTCTGTTTCAGCATCAGAAGGAGTTGGAGCAAACTGGTTTTCCCTGAGCTGTTGCTACCAAAGAGCGCAGTGATGGGAGCTAGGCGCATACGACCAGTTGTTTGCCATGACTTGAAATTATTGATTTCGAGGCTTGTAATCATTACCACTCCTCATGCTTACAGCTCCATCCCCTGCTGCACCGGCGTCTCGCGCCGCTGCTCCCCCGCCAACCGCGCCATCTCGGGCCAGCTTTGCACCAAGCCGTTGTAGGCCAGCGCCTCGGCGGCGCGCTTCTTGCGCTCGCAGATCGCGTAGAGCCGGTAGGCCAGTTCGCGGGCGATGTCGGCCTGAGCGCCGAGCTTGGCCAGCAGGTCGGCGGCGGCCAGTTCGCCCGCGCTGAGGGCGCGCACCAGGTGGTGGACCATCTCCCACACGGTGAGCCCGGGAGCGCGGTCATCTTGACCGCTGATCTTCTTCTCGATTGCGGGCGAGACGCCCGCGCTCCCAGGTAGCTGGTCGGGCCGCAGCAGGCGCACCTTGCCGGCGCCCGAGGCGAGCAGGCCAGCGCTGACCATACCGGCGACGCTGGTGTTCTTGGCGGTGGAGAGGGTCTCAGCGACGCCGTACTCGCCTTCGGCAAAGCCGTACTGCTCGAACCAGGCCAGCGCCCAGCGCGTCTCGGCGTCGAAGTCGCCCTCCTGCTCGGCCAGCACCTCGTCGAGGGTCGCGTTGATCAGCGCCAGCGCCTCGCGCACCGTGAGCGCCTTGCCGGTAGCGTCGAGCACCTTGCCGTAGCGGGTGAAGACGGCCATGCCGGGGCCGATCGAGGCCTGGGCCAGGTCGACCGGGGCGATGTTGCCGCGCTGCATATTGGCCAGGGCTACCGGAAGCTCATCTTTGAGCGCGGCGAGGAAGTCGCGGCGGGTAACGGTCGGGGCATCCTGGGGGTGCGGGCGGCAGACGAGGACAATCGAGGAGGCGAGGGCATTGGTGCCCATAGCAATCATGCGACCCGAGCCTTCTGTCCGAACTGGCCAAGTGCCACTGATTGCGAAGCCAGCGCGAATCACTGCATCAAGGAAGGTTTCCCATCCTGTGCTTGATGTGCCGTCTATGTTGTTGGTTTCTTGCTGTTTGTAAGCATAGTAGATTGTGACCGGGAACGCTGGGTGGGCCTGTTGTGACAGGTTTTGCATTACCTTCAACATGCCCGTGTAAAAAAACTGTTCGGCAGCAGTGCGTCCACCATGACGATAGGGCGTAGCAACAAGTTCTTCTGCCTTTGGCACAGCGAGTGTGGCAAAAAGATCAGGGAATATTGGCCGCAGTGTTCGGCGTAGCCAGACGTAGAAGAAGTCAGAGAGATCGGCATAACCGATGTTATCGCAATTATGGACACAGCCAGCGGCGGTGACATAGGAATGATCGGCGGTTTCGAGGTTGTAGACCATTCCATCGTATGCGACACCTTCAACCTGGCGTACCGGCAGCAAAAGGCCGTGCTCCCACCACGTCCCATGGGGACTGCGGCGATGTTCGGCGCCTGGATCATCAGCGAATAGCGCAAGGTTGCTGATTAGCGTGGTGAGAGCCGTTCCGGTGATGTGCAACGTATATTGCAAGCCGCGTGCGATCACAGGGGTGTTGTTGATCATCACAGGCTTAGTCTGGCGGGTGTGCAAGCGCGCCATCACACCAATGCGTTGCAGCAAGAGGCGTAGCTGGCCGATTAAAAACGTGGAGTTACTTGAAGCAATCGCTTCTTTGTCGGTGCATGATCCATCGCCGCACCAGTAGCCCCGCAGCAACGCTTTAATGCATGCATCTTCCAGATGAAGCACCCACTCAGGTAACAGCTTGAATCCGCCTGAGGTATAACACCAGGTGCGGAGCAGATTGGCAATCGGTTTCGAGTAGAAGTTCAGACGGATCGAGTTGTTGTGCTGATAGGCGTTGTCAGTGGGTTTCCCAGCCTGAATACCAAAACAGACATCCATCAATCGGATAACGTCGGCGTGAAGCGCGGTTTCATTTTTATGGAAGGTGAAGTGAATCGCGCCACCATCATGGCTGACCTGCGCATAACCATCGGCAACAAAGTACCCGAGCAAACGACATAGCTCAGGGGTGATCGCGAGCGAGGGTGCGGTCGTGTAAAGACGTGGCATGGCTTGCATTCCCGCACGTCGATCAAGTGAGCGCCGGGTAGCCTTCTGATAATGAAGGCGTCCCTCATCAAAGAAATACTCATCGGTGGGCAGCCAGGCTTGCAGATCGATCTGCTCAACCGGTGCATCAGGTTGGAGCGACGGAGTAAAAATAAGATCATTTCGCTTGATCGCAGATGCTTCGATCCAATTGAGCTGATATTGATCGGCGACACGAGCTGAACAACCGCTGTTTTGGCGCATCCAGGCACACGAGATATGGCAATATTCGGCGTACCCGACACGACAAGCGCCAGTTTGTACGGCATAGAGCGGATGTTCATCGGTGATGAGTAAGGGCTGACTGGTATGCGCAACTTTCAAACGACGAATCCACCCATTGTATGGGCGTTGATAGGTCTGTGTTACCGGGGCAAAGCGACCGAGATGGGTCAGTACCTCGTCGCCGATTTGGACTTGCTCAATTGGCACATACCCTTTTGGGGTCATAATCAAGGTACCGGGCGCTAGACAGTAAGGCGGATCGGTGGAGACGATTTTCACGAGTGTTACTTCTTGGGAAGAAGCGTCTACTTGTTGCGCAAAGCTCTTCGTGGCTGTTGGAAAATAATCAATCGCCATTGCACCTTTATTGATCGCTGTGTCGAAACTTCCTCCAGCATCGGCAAACGTATTCGCTTCAGCGAAGTCCCAAACCATTGGAATCGCCTGTCGAGCAAATGTTTCGCGGAATGCTCCCCGATCACTCATCCAAGAGGCGATGGATGAACCGATATTCGCAATCTTTGAGATTGCAAATGCCAAATACACGCCCACCGCCTCGGCATACGCCGTGGCGCCGCTGCCGCCAGC
>JBBRUG010000516.1:0-3137 GCA_038247995.1 Chloroflexales bacterium
ACGCCTACCAGTCTTATTCGGGGCAGGGGCCCCGAAAGACGGTGAGCCCCTTGCGCCGGTGCGTGGGGTGTGGCAGGCTGCCGAGGACAGGCCGTGACGGACGACCACGCTGCGTACGCAACGGAGAACGGGGCTACCCGTCAGCCCACGCCAGTGCACGCCGGTTCGGCAGCGATCCCCTGGCCCGGCGTACGACCGGCTGCACGCTGACCGCTGCACGTCATCCACGGCGCACGGGCCGCGTGGAACGCGCAGACGACTGCCGCCGATGGCGCTTCGCGCCGACGCGTAGCGTCATCGCTGCGGGGTCGGTGGCGTGAACTGCAGGTGGGAGCGATCGCAGGTGGTGGGCGTTCTCAGGCCAGCGGAACCGGTCGGGTCAACCGCAGATGCGCTATGGTGGTGGTCGGGCCGAAGCAGGAAGCTGACCCAGCGGAAGGGTCATCAGCCGGGCGGCTGCGACCGCGCGCAACGCGCCGAGGCGGCAAGGACGTGGATCGACTGCTCGGGGCGGGCAGGCGCGCGGCGTGGCGGCGATCCGTTAGGCGACGGTCAGGCGGCACCCGCAGCGCAGGTCGATCGTGACGGGGGCGGTGTGTGAGCGCCGCGCGGCATCCGGCGTGTCGTGGGACACCAACGGGCGTGCAGACTCGCCTCACAGCGTCGGTCGGGCGCGGTATTGAATAGATTCGGCCACATGCGCCGCGCCGATCTGCGGCGCCCCGGCGAGGTCGGCGATGGTGCGGGCGATGCGGAGGATGCGCTGGTAGGCGCCGGCGGAGAGGTCGAGTTGGCGCACAGCGGCCTTCATCAGGCTGTGGCCGGCGCTGTCGAGCGTGCCGTGGGTGTGCGGATCGCCTCCGGCCCCATGTCCGCGTTCGTGGTGCAGCGCGGGTCGTCTACAAAGCGGGCAGTCTGGCGCTGCCGAGCGGCGATCACCCGCTCACGCACGACCGCCGACGGCTCGCCCAGTCGGCCGGATGTCAGCCGCTCGTAGGGCACGCGCGGGACTTCCAGATGGATATCGATCCGCTCACGCAGTGCGGGCGGGATGCGTTGCTGGTAGCGGCGCACCTGGGATGCCGATCGCGCCGCTGCATTGCACGCTGAGGTGCTGCGCACGTTTTCTCACCTCATGGAGCAGGCGTATGCACACCTCTGTCTGGGCATCAGCAATCGCTACCTCCGTGCGATGGTGGGATGGGACCAGTTTCTCCCCGCGACCTGTGCCGTCACGATTACCGACGGGCCAATGGGGACGAAGCTTGGTCAACTTCGGGCCTGGCTCGAAGGGCGGACATGGATCCCGCAGGATCGTCCGGAGCATCTTGCCGCACCGGAAACGCCCCGGGGCACCGTCACGCTCGGCGGCGTACACCTTGCACTCACTCGCGACCAGGTGCTGGAACGCGCCCGCGCTGCGCTGGCCGAGAACCCTTCGGCGGCGCAACGCTACCGCGATTGGTACGTATTGATTGATGACCAACCGGTTGCCGCCAAATGGCTCGCCGGCGTGATCAGCGGACTCTCCACAGCGCAGTTTGATGCCGCCAACGCCCGTCGGGCGCTCAACGCGCTGGGCATTGATGTGCACCGGGTTACCTGAGCCGTCTGCAATCGACGTACAAAGGGGGTCAACGATGGCATCACGCAGTAACGCACTGGCCAAGCTCACGCGCTTCTGGCTCCAGGATCGCCACACTTGCCTAGTTCGCGATTCGGCGATCTCCTGCATCTGCTCATCGGCTATCTTGGCCTGACCCTCCCCAACCAGCACTCATAACGCCAGCGACAGTTGCAACGACATCAACTGCGCATCATCGACCACCGGTGGCTGGCGCTGCGGCTCGCCGCGGAGCTGCCGGTAGAGTTGCCAGGTGTTGTGAAAGCCGCGCCGGCGGTTGCGGTTGTTGCCGCGAAAGATCATCACTTCGACATCGACCTTCTGGCAGATCGCGCACTCACAATACGTCCAGGGCTTCTGAGTGAGCGTTTCGATGTAATCCAGCCGGGTGCGTCGGCTCACCTCACGACTGAGTTCGGCATAGGTCAGAACCGCCTCTAGCGTTTCAGCAAACTCGGCCTGCTCCTGTGCATAGGCGCGAAGCGTATCTAGCGCGGCACGTTCGAGGCGCAGTGCGAGAGCTTCATCGAGCCCTTGCTTCTTAGCGAGCGTCCCCGCCTCGGGAATGCGGATCGCCGAAAATGCGCGGTTGCCCAGGAAGTAATTGCGCCGCCCGTCCATCCACGCCCGCCGCAGGCGCGACGCGCTGTCGAAGCTTGTTACCCCATCGCTACTCTGTACGCAAAGCCGGCTCGGCCGGGCGGACAACCGGACGATCGCCGGGGGCAGGCCGCCGCAACGCACTGGCCGGCACCGTCACCACTGCTACCGTGTTGCCGAGCAGATCGAAGAACTCCACGCTGTAGCCTGGCTGTACCCCGGGAACAGCGTGTCGCTCAACCACCGTGCCGATGTCGCCAATCCGTAAGCCGTCATCAGGTAAATCAATCAGCAGAATAGCATCTTCGTAGAGCGGAAAACTCGTCATCGGAACCTCGTTTCGTGAGTCTGGAAACAACGTGATCAGGCGAGGAACGGTCGCACCACTATCAATCTGCCAGACACTGCGAACCGTTAACAACCGTCCTGAAGGCGTCAGCAGATCAGCGCGGATCTCATAGCGCATACCATAATCCGTCTCACGCATCCTGTCGGCATTACGCGGCAAGTGAAAGCGACGCAGATCGTCAGCAAGTCGTTGCCAATGTGCCGGGTCATACCCGAAAGCCAATAACAGCGTAGCCTTGCTGCCGCCACGCCGATGCGCCGTGTTCAACACATAGGCAACCAGTTTGTCTTCGGCAATCATCGCCTGGTCGGCGCATTGCCTCACGTTAGATGTAACCTTGACAGGATCGTTGCCTCACGAATAATGTCACCCGACGCAAATGAACCTAGAGAGCGTAGGGTGTCTTGTGAGGTCCCTGATGAGTTTAGGACTTACGCAGTTGGACCAACCTGCGGTACGATGAGGCCATGAACGAACCGAAGGTGACCGATCTCGACTACATCAACTTCCTGCTCGCCGCGCCGCGCGTGGTGTCATGCACAGAGGGCGCGCGCGTGCAGCCAG
>JBBRUG010000517.1:0-3122 GCA_038247995.1 Chloroflexales bacterium
CCGCCAAATGGCTGGGTCGGGGCTACCCTGGCCACCGTGGCGATCTTCCTGCCCTCGTTTTTGCTGCTCTGGGCCGTGCTACCCTTTTGGAACCGCCTGCGGGCGGCGCCGGGCGTGCAGGCGGCGCTGCGCGGGATCAACGCCGCTGTGGTTGGTCTGCTGTTGGCGGCGCTTTACACGCCTACTTTTACCAGCGCCATTCGTGCCCCGATCGACCTTGCGCTGGCCCTGGCTGCATTCGCCCTACTGATGTTCTGGAAACTACCGCCCTGGCTGGTCGTGCTGCTCAGCGCCATTGTCGGCGCCGTTGCCTTGTAAGCGAGGCGGTAGGCATTGCGCCGTAGGAGCGTGTCGCGACGCGTCCCTACGCCCCACGGCCCTGATGGTGCTGCGACCGACGCGGGGCGTTTCGTGCGTTTGGCCCACGCGCACCTTTGTCGCCCGCATTGCCGCGGCCGTTTGTGTCCTGCCAGCGGCCGCCTGTGGTCTGTCGGTTGCCGGTCTCCTGGCGTCGGCCGCCTGGCCCGCGCCCGTTGTTCTGGCGTGAACTTGCCGGTGCGCGATCCGGCAACGTCGGCGCCTCGAAGCCCGCCACTTCTCGGCGCTCGATCCGGCTGCCCAGTGTGCGCTCGATTGCGCGCAGATCATCGACGTCCTCGGCTGTCACCAGCGTGAAGGCATCGCCGTTCCGCTCAGCCCGACCGGTGCGGCCGATGCGGTGGATGTAGGCATCGGGTGTGTCGGGAATGTCGTAGTTGATTACATGGCCAACCCGGTCGATGTCGATCCCGCGTGCAGCAATGTCGGTGGCTACGAGCACCTGGAAGCGCCCGTCGCGGAAGCCGTCGATTGCTACTTTACGCTGGTTCTGCGAGCGGTTGCTGTGCAGCGCCGCCACGCGATACCCGTCGTGGGCCAACTGCTGGCTCAGCCGATTTGCGCGGTGCTTCGTGCGGGTAAAGACCAGTACCGAGCCACCTTTGGTCTGATGAAGCAGTTCAATCAGTAGGTCGGTCTTGCGTTCGTTCAGCACCGGGTAGATCGCATGCGTAACCGTGTTGGCCGGTTCCACAATCCCGATTTGCACTGTTGTGGCATTCGGCGCTGTTGCTGCGGCCAGTTCACGCAACTCAGACGACAATGTCGCCGAGAAGAGCATTGTCTGGCGTCGTGCGGGTAGCGCGCTCAGGAGCCGCTTGATCGCGGGCAGGAAGCCCATGTCGAGCATACGGTCGGCTTCATCGAGCACAACCATTTCAACCTGGTCGAGGCGAGCCGTGCCGCGCCCGAGGTGATCGAGCAAGCGCCCAGGGCAGGCGATCAGCAGATCGACGCCGGCGCGGAGGGCTTGCTCCTGCGGCCCCATCGCTACGCCGCCATAGATTGTCGCGCCGCGCAGACCGCTGCCCTTGGCCAGATCGGCAACCACACCGTGGATCTGCTCGGCAAGCTCACGCGTGGGGGTAACGATCAACGCACGGGTGCCACGCCCACGTTGGGCGAGCAAGCGGTTAAGAATCGGCAGCACAAACGCGGCTGTTTTACCGGTGCCGGTTTGGGCCAGGCCGATCAGATTGCCGCCGGCGAGTGCTAGCGGAATTGCCTCTGCCTGAATCGGCGTCGGCGTAGTAAGGCCCTGCGTGCGCAAATTAGCGAGCAGGGTCGGATGTAATGGCATATTGTCGAAGTTCAAATTAGCTCCTTAGATCTGTATATAAAAAGGGAGGGTTTTAGAGGGGACACGCCCACCCTAAAACCCTCCCTAGGTTGTTCGCGTATTGGGGGCCAGGGCGCAATTGCAGCCTGGCGCGGTTAGCGGTAGTTCACCGCAACGACGCGGCGCAGGCCAACTCGCTCAGCGCCCTAGTAGCGATCCCGGCGGCCGCCGCCACCGCCACCGCCACCGCCGCCGCCGCCACCACCGCCGCCGCCGCCGCCGCCACCGAAGCCACCCCGATCACCGCGACCGCGATCTTCGGCCTCGTTTACGCGCAGGGGACGACCGTTAATGTCGTACCCATCAGTGGCCCGAATGACGGCAGCCACGTCATCGGTGTCGATCTCGACGAAGCCGAACCCGCGTGAGCGGCCCGTGTCGCGATCATTGATCACCCGCGCGCTCTGCACGGTGCCATGTGGGCTGAAGATCTCTTCAAGTTCGGCGTCGCCAACGCTCCAGGCGAGGTTCCCAACGAACAGCTTAACCAACATCTTACACATTCTCCTCTGCGTTCGTAACGCAGCACTTCCACGGGTGGATATCCACCCAAACTAACACCAGACCATCCCGTACCGCCGTGAGCCAGGGTGAACTACCCGGCTGCCTCGCTCCGGCGATCACAACGTACACTCTTCGAGCGATGAAGGACTGTCGAGCGCTCAGGGGACGGACGGGGGTCTCTGATGCAGTTCTCGCAGCACGTTACGTTGGCAGACCTGCTAACAATACCATACTTTATCAAAAGGTCAAGTAGTTGTTCTTTTTATAGGCAAAGACGCTCCATTGGAGCGTCTTTACGTCTTTCTATTGAGCAGAATGCTAATGCGTTGCAGCTAGTTCTTTTTTGTGTTGCTCAACAACGTGATCAATGAGGTGGCCCGGCACTTCCTCATAGTGAACGAAGGTCATGGTAAAGCGCCCCCGGCCCTGGGTAATCGCCTTGAGGTCGGTGGCATAGCGTTGGATCTCGGCCAGCGGCGCGTGAACGGAGATAGCCGTCTTGCCGGAGCCTGCGGGGAGCATGCCAAGCACACGGCCGCGTCGGGTTGACATATCGCCCATCACGTCGCCGGCGAACTGGTCGGGTACGACGATCTCCAGCGCGTAGATCGGTTCCATCAGGTAGGGCTGGGCCTTCATCGCCGCCAGGCGGAATGCTTCGCGGCCGGCCGTCTTGAAGGCGATTTCCTTGCTGTCCACCGGGTGCTCTTTGCCGTCAAACACCGCCACTCGAATATCAACAACCGGGCTGCCGGTGAGCAGGCCTTCGGCCATCGACTCGCGCACGCCCTTCTCGATTGCGGGCATAAAGCCGCGTGAAATGGCGCCACCGACGACCTCACTGACAAATTCAAGCGGATCTTCGCGATCCGGGTCGGCGGGTAGCGCTTCGACGCGCAGG
>JBBRUG010000518.1:0-3105 GCA_038247995.1 Chloroflexales bacterium
GCAGCAAATAGGTTGCAATCACCTGCGCGCAACCCATGTGGTTGGTATCGAGGGTGAGGACATCGGTTGGGGGCATAGGAAGCTCCTTGAGGGTTGAGCGCTCAGGCGCTAAAGCACCGAGCGTTTGCGGGCGGCGACCGGCCGCTGAAGCGGCTAACGATCCAGTTTCAACCAATTAGCTCCGGCTAGCGGCTAGCGGCATCCGCCCGAGTTCATCCAGGATCGCGGCGCCGGTTTTGATCCCGCCGATGAAACGCTCGACTTCCATGTTTTCGTTGGGGGCATGGTTGGATTCGTCGGCGTTGGCGTAGGGCACCACAAAGGCCGGAATGCCAAGCGTGCGCGTCCAGACGTACTCGGGCAGGCTACCGCCCATCGCCGGCACGCGCAGCGGCTCCTGGTTGCGCGCCGCACGGAGCGCGGCCACAATCGGCGCGGCGAAGGGCGAGTCCATTGGCGTTTTGCTCGGTTCCATCGCGCCCTGCCAGATCAGTTCGACATCGGGGGCGTGGCGGGCGACATGGGCCTGCGCTTTGGCATAAATATCCTCGGCGCGCTGATTGTGAACCAGCCGAATGTCGCATTTGGCAAAGGCCTGGCTAGGCAACACGGTTTTACTGCCCTGGCCGCCGTAGCCGCCGTGCAACCCGTTGATTGTAAAAGTCGGCCAGAGCGAAAGCCGCTCGGCGTAGCTGCGACCGGCGGGCGTGTCCATCTGCTTGAGGCCGAGATCGGCCAGGATCGTGGCCTCGTCCACCGGCAGGTCGTCGAGCGCCTGGCGCTCCAGTTCGGTTGGCGGCTCCACATCGGCGTAGAAGCCGTCGATGGTGATTGTGCCGTCGGAGGCTTTCATTGTGGATAACAGGTGGACAAGCGTCCAGATCGGGTTGGGCGCTACATTGCCGAAGTTGCCCGAGTGCAGGTCGCGGTTGGCGCCCTGGGCGCGCAGCTCAAAGCTGAGCACGACGCGCACGCCGAAGAGTACAGTGGCGCGCCCGCTGGCGTCTACCGGGCCGTCGGCGGTGATCACCAGGTCGGCGGCGAGGCGCTCGCGGTTGGCGGCGACGAACGCGGCCATCTGCGGGCTGCCGATCTCCTCTTCGCCTTCGAGCAGGATCTTCACGCCGCAGGGCAAGCTACCGCGCACGGCGAGGGTGGCTTCGACGGCGAGAATCTGGGCGAGGTGCTGGCCTTTGTTGTCGCCTACGCCGCGCCCGTAGATCCGCCCGTTACGGATTTCGGGTTCAAAGGGCGGCGAGTGCCACAACTCAAGCGGATCGGGCGGCTGCACATCGTAATGGCCGTAGAGCAACACGGTGGGCGTGCCGGGCGGGCCGGGCAGTTCGGCAAAAACCATGGGCCAGCCGGCGGTGGGCAGCACCTCGGCGTGCATGCCCAGGCCGCCAAGCAGTTCAGCGAGGAAGGCCGCCGTCTCAGCGATGCCGACGCCATGCGCGCTAATGCTGGGCTGCGCGACGTAGGCCATCAGGCGTTGAACATACTCGTCGTGGCGGGCATCGATGTGATTGAAGATGTTGCTGAGGGGCATGGGAGTTCTTTCCAGGAGTCAGGAGTACAAATGGCGGGGATGACAGTTATGAGCGGGCGACCACCGTACCATGAGAATAGGCACGCGCTTCTTTGTAAAGAATTAAGTGGCGGGGTAGCTGGACAGCTTGCCAACCGGGTGGAAGTTGGGCAACGACGGCGCTAATGATGGTTCGAGCAGTGGGAAGAGTGGCAACAGGAAGCTCGATTGGTGTGACGGTCAGATCAGCGTGCGGTTGACGGGAACGGGGAGCAGCAGTTTCAAAACGAAAGATGTATGGCACTGCTTGCTTGAGACTCGTAAGGATGGCAGCCGGTGTGCCGACAAAAAGCAATGGGACTGCCAGCGCACGATCAATATCAATTGGGTAGATTGCATCAAAGTGGTCAGCTTTGAAGTTGGTCGTATCGCGTTCGCGTCCAGGATTATTCGAGCCGAAGCCGCTTCCATTCCACCGCACCATTCTGAAGCCGCCATAGTGTGCAATAAGTTGCGTTTCGAGATCCACAGCGGTAAACACATAAATCCGCACGGCTTTGAATGACACGCGCGCAGGACCAAGGCGTTGGCGATGCTGGATCTTCTGCTCATGACGGCGCAGGCGTCGATGCAGGCCGGCTTCGGCATCAGTCTTGCCAATATAGACCAGTTGATCATCAAGAAACAGTTGATAGACGCCCTGCGCCTCAGGAACATGGCCAAGATTGGCTTGTGAAAGTGGAGCCGCGACCATGCCATCAAGAATTTCGACGAGGCGTAACAATAATGCGCCTGGTAGATCGAATTCGAAATCGCGGTATCCCGGTATCATCGTTGATGATCCCTTTATTGCCCAGCTTCCAGGCGCTGTGCGATCTGCTGGCCGATTATATGGGCTAGGTCAACCGGCACGGCATTGCCAATCTGGCGCATCGCCGCGGACCAGGCGCCGTAAAACTGAAAGCGATCAGGATATGTTTGGAGGCGTGCACTTTCACGAACCGTGAAGTAACGAACTGACCCATCAGGCCGGGTCAGCATATTTTCACCGCCAGGGACGCCATGAACCCCGGCTTTAAGGGTTTTAGCAGGTTCATCAAGTGGACTGCCAGTATGCCCTGGATACATACGAGCGCCAGGTTGAAAGTGGTGATTTGCAATCTGCTCAGCGAGTTCAGGTTGGGTTTCCGGGTCAGGCAGGCCATCAATTGCATCACGTACAGTATGCCACGGCTGAGTTGATGGACACTCGATGAGTTTTTGCGCTCGCTCGGCCATGCGGGGGCTCAGAATGCGCCATTTTTTTGCTACGGCGTGCCGCTCCCAATAATCGCCGTGTGCTTGATCCCAAAGCAGCGCTTCAAGTGAATGGCCAGCCGTAGGAAAGGCCCAATCCGCTGTTATATCGTCGCGAAATCCCACAAATACTACGCGCTCGCGGCGTTGTGGCACACCATAATTGGCTGCATTCAGCACTTGCGCAATGACGTGATAGTGTAAATCTGTGCGAACGCCGCTCGTGTGATGACGCTCCAACCGGGCCAAATGATCCGCCCAATCTTCGTCGGCTCGGGCAA
>JBBRUG010000519.1:0-3075 GCA_038247995.1 Chloroflexales bacterium
TGGTTGGGGTTGGTGTGGGCGGGTGGCCTTTTTTTTCTTTTTTGGTTGTGTCTTTGTTGCGCCGGGCCCCGCCCCCCCCAAACCATGGCTCTGTGCCGCTTCAGTATAACTTAAAAGGTGGGCCGGTATCTGCGTATCTGCGCAATCTGCGGACGTTACCTTGCCGCCCGCCGCGTCGCGACATCAAAGATCACCGCCAGGGCCAGCACTGCGCCGCGCACGATGTACTGGTACGAGATGCCAACGCCCATCAGGTTCATGCCGCTGGTCAGCGAAGTCATCACCAGCGCGCCGATGATCGAGCCGGTGACCCGACCCACGCCGCCCGCCGCCGAGACGCCGCCGACATACGCCGCCGCAATCGCGTCAAGCTCGAACAGCGTGCCGGCTGTCGTTGTAGCCGACTGGAGCCGCGAGGCGAAGAGGATGCCCGAAAGCGCCGAGAGCATGCCCATCGAGCCGAAGACAATAAAGACGATCCGCTTCACGCTAATACCACTCAGTTCGGCCGCCTCCGGGTTGCCGCCTACCGCGTAGATATGCCGCCCGAGTACGGTCTGCGTGGTAATGAAATGGTAGATCCCAACCACCAACAGCATAATCACTACCGTCCACGAGAAGCCGCGATAGCTCGAAAGCACCCAGGTAATCCAGCCCACAATCAACGCCACAAAGCTCAGCTTCAGCACGAAGATGCCCATCGGCAGCACCTCGAAGCCGTAGGCATCCTTCTTGCGCCGCGCATCAAGCTCACTAAACACATACCAGACAATCGCCGCAACCCCGAGCAAGAGGGTCAGGGTATGCATTTCGCTCATAGCGCCGATGGCCGGCAAGTCGGGGATGAATGAGTTACCGATCGCGTTGAAGGCGGGATCGGAAATGATGATTGTGCCGGTGCCTTCAGTGACGCGTTGGAGTAAGCCGCGATAGATCAGCCAGCCCGCCAGTGAGGCCACAAACGAGGGGATGCCCAGTTGGGCCACCGGGAAGGCCGTCACCAGGCCGGCCAGCAAGCCGAAACCCAGCACCATGGGGATGACGACAAACACCGGCAAGCCCCAGCGCACCAGCGCGATCGCCGCGACGGCGCCCATGAAGCCGGCCAGGAAACCCACCGATAGGTCGATGTGGCGGATCACGATTACCAGCGTCATGCCCACGGCGAGCACGGCAATGTAGCCGGTCTCATTCAGCAGGTTGCTCAGGTTGCGCGCCGAGATGAAGATCCCATTTGTCGACACCGCGAAGAAGATCATGATCACGAACAGGGCGATGAACATGCCGTAGTCGCGGATGTTCTGCCGCAGCACCTTTTGGAGGCTTTGCAGGAACGGGGCCGACGGGGCCTGTTGCATATTCTCTGTCACCATGGCGGGGCTCCTCAGTTCATCGTTGCAAACTGCATAACCTTCTCGGGCGTCGCTTCAGCGATCGGCAACTCGCCGGTGATCCGACCGGCAGAGACGACATACACACGGTCGCTCATGCCCAGCACTTCGGGCAGTTCCGACGAGATCATGATGATGCTCATGCCCTGTGCCACAAGCTGGTTCATAATCGTGTAAATTTCGAATTTCGCGCCGACATCGATCCCGCGCGTCGGCTCGTCCAGGATCAGCAGATCCGGGCCAACGAACAGCCACTTGCTCAGACAGACTTTTTGTTGATTACCGCCGCTCAGGTTCGAGACGCGCTGCTCGACGCTTGGCGTCTTAATATTCAGCGAGCCTTTATACTGGTTGGCAATTTTAACTTCGGCGTTGGCGTCGATCACCGAACTGCGGGCGATCTCGCGCAAATTAGCCAAGGTAATATTCTGCTTGACATCCTGGATCAGAATCAGCCCATTGCCCTTGCGATCTTCGCTGACATAGGCGATCCCGGCTTTGATCGCATCTCGCGGGTGGCGGAAGTGGCGCCGCTCGCCTTTCACCAGTAGCTCACCACTGACTTTGTATCCAAGCGGGTTGCCGAAAATACTCATGGCGAATTCGGTGCGCCCCGATCCCATCAGGCCGGCCACGCCGACAATTTCGCCCCGCCGCACGTTGAAATTCAGATCGCGCAGGATCGTCCGACCCAAGCCAGGATCATAGGCGTTCCAGCCGTTTACTTCCAGCACCACCTCGCCGGGTTGTTTGTGCTCGCGCTGCGGGTAGATGTTCTCGATCTCACGGCCAACCATGTGCTTGATCAGCGCACTCTCGCCAACTTCGCCCTTTTGGGCCTCCAGGGTGCAGATCGTCTGGCCGTCGCGCAGCACCGTCACCTTGTCGGCGATCGTAATCACCTCTTTGAGCTTGTGCGA
The DNA here is from genome assembly GCA_038247995.1 of Chloroflexales bacterium. GTDB lineage: Bacteria > Chloroflexota > Chloroflexia > Chloroflexales > Chloroflexaceae > JBBRUG01. The sequence goes on from JBBRUG010000519.1 coordinate 2,312, forward strand.
GATCAGAATGCAGGTCACGCCCTGATCACGCAACCCGCGCAGCAGATCGAGCAGGTTCGCGCTGTCGTCTTCGTTGAGGGCGGCGGTCGGCTCGTCCAGGATCAGCAGTTTCACATTGCGGCTGAGCGCTTTGGCAATCTCAACCAATTGCTGCTTACCCACGCTCAGATCTTTGATTTTGGCCTCGGGGTTGACGTTCAAACGCACCCGCTTCAGCATCTCGCCGGCGCGCTTAATTGTCTCGTTCCAATCGACGAGCGCGCCTTTGCGGATTTCGTTGCCCAAGAAAATATTTTCGTAGACGGTGAGTTCGGGCACCAGGGCCAGCTCCTGGTAGATGATCGCAATCCCCACATGCTCGCTGTCGCGGATGCCGCGGAACTGCTGTATCTGGCCTTCCAAAAGGATATCGCCGCTGTAACTGCCGAAGGGGTAGACTCCGCTCAGCACCTTCATCAGCGTGGATTTGCCTGCGCCATTCTCGCCGACCAGGCAGTGGATCTCGCCGCGGGAAACCTCAAAGGTGACGTTGTTCAGGGCTTTGACACCGGGGAATTCTTTGGTGATGCCCTGCATTTCCAGAATTGGCGTGCTTATGGGGGTGCTCATATGCAACACTGGCTCCTCTGGCTACACTGCCTTGTTTCGTATGGTCAACGTGGGGGGGAAGGGGCCCCCGTTAGCGAAAGTGATATTTTAAACACGACGGTGGATTATGGAGCCGGGGTAAATAACCAGTCGGTAAGGGGATAAAAAAAAAAAAA
>JBBRUG010000520.1:0-3059 GCA_038247995.1 Chloroflexales bacterium
TGAGTGCGGCGCGATGAGCGGTGCAATGAGCGCAATGGTCAGGTGCGCCACAAGTATGATTACCCCGAGCAATGTCGCCGGCGAACTGCGCAACGTCCGCCAAATTTCGCGTAACGGCGCACCATCAGCGGTAGTCCGAGCAATGAGCGATATGTCCATAAGATACCGTGGCGATCGATCAGCGCTCCCGGCACCTCCGCTCAGGCAGGCGGCGATCACAGGACGCGCGTACGTAGGCGCGGACTCAGCCACAAGGTGAGGAGATCAGCGGCAAGGTTGATCGAGATGTAGAGCACCGCACCCAACAGGCCGAGCGCCTGTACCAGAGGCAGATCGCGATCCTGCACCGCCGCGACCATCAGGCGACCGATCCCAGGAAAGTTGAACACTGTCTCGACGACGACTACACCACCAATCAACCAGGCCACAGTTAGTGCAACGGCATTAATCGTCGGCAGAAGCGCGTTCGGCAGCGCGTGACGCAAGACAACCCGCGTGCGCGATAGACCCTTGAGCGTGGCCATCTGCACATAGTCGCTAGTAAGCACGTCGATCAGGCTGCTCCGCACCATACGCAGGATGTAGGCCACCATCACGATAATGAGCGTTACTGCCGGCAGCACCAGGTTGGGTAAAAGCACCATGAGCGGGGCATCGGGGGGCGCAACAGTGACCGCCGGCAGCAAAGACCACATGACACCGAACGTCAAAATCAGGATCGAGCCGATCACAAATTCCGGCAGGCTCATCCCGATTAAGGCAAGCGTAGAAATGACCGTATCGGGCAACCGATCACGCGACAATCCGGCGCCAATCCCAAGCCCAAGCGCAAGTGGCAGGCCAATGATCGCCGCAAAGCCACTCAGCACAACCGTGTTGCGAAGGCGTTCCGCAATCAATTGGCCGACAGCCGTCTCTGCACGCGCCAGAGACATGCCGAAATCGCCGCGTAGGGCACCGCCAAGCCATGCGACATAGCGCTCAAATGCAGGGCGATCCAGGCCGAGTTGTTCGCGGAGCGTGGCCAGACGGGTCGGCGAGGCCTCGCGACCGAGAATGGCCGTCGCGACATCGCCGGGCAATACCTCAGTGGAGACAAAGATGATCACCGAAACGATCAGCAGCGTCACGCACGAAAGCAACACACGTTGCACGATCAGATTGAACATTCGGCATTACCCCATTACGCCTCGATAATCACGCCTCGATCGTCACTCCGGCCCAATCGAAATAGCGCTTTTCGACGCCGCGCACCCGCTTGTGGGCCGCGCTCAGGTCGTTGGTGAAGAAGGGGATGATTGCGCCACCGTCGTCGGCGAGCACTTGCTGCGCCTGCTGGTAGAGCGCCTTACGCTTTGTATAGTCGAGCTCACGCCGCGCCTGATCGAGCAGGTCGTCGAACTGCGGGTTGTTCCAGAACGTCTCGTTCCAGCTCGCGGTCGAGCGATACACCTCATTTAGCACCTGATCGGCCTGACGCTCACCCCACGATGAGCAGCAGAACGCCTTCTGCATCCAGACATCGTTCCAATAGCCATCGGCCGACTCTTGCTGAATGGTGACATTGATTCCGGCCTCTGCGGCCATCTCTTTATAGGCCACGGTCATCGGAATCATGTACGAGTCGATGCTCGACGTATACAGCGTCACATCAAGGCCATTGGCATAGCCGGCCTCGGCAAGGAGTTGCTTCGCCCGCGCAATGTCCTGCTGACGACCCACTTCGAGAAAATACTGATCGCCCGGCCAGACCGAGTGATCACCGGCAACCTGGCCGTAGCCGGAGAGCACCGTTTGCACCATCGCCTCGCGGTCGACGACCAGCTTCATCGCCATGCGCACCTTCGAGTCGGTGAACGGCGGCTGATCAGCGCGCATCGCCATGACAAGCCACCCACCAGCCGGCAGTACATGCAACACGTAGTTCGGGTTGCGCCGCACCAGTTCGGCAGTTTCAGGGGCAATATCGTTGTAGTCGATCTGATCGGCCAGCAAGGCGGAGGTGCGCGCCTCTCCATCGGCGATTCCAACCATCTCAATCGCATCAAGGCCAGGAGCGCCATCCCAGTAGGCATCGTTTGCGACGACGATAGTTGTGCCCTCGGGGGCGAATTGCTGCAACTTGAACGGCCCGGTGCCGACGCCGGTCGTGTTGATCGCGTCGCCGATACCGTCGGGAATGATGTACATCGAGTAGTGCAACAGCAAAAGCGGAAAGTCGGCGTGCGGCTGTTTAAGCGTGAAGACAACCGTCTGATCGTCGAGCGCTTTCAATTGATCGACATCGACAATCTGAAGCACGGCAGCTCCCGGCGATTCCAACTCGGGATTCATTACGTAGCGCGCGGTATAAAGCACATCCTGCGCCGTGAACGGCTTCCCGTCGTGAAACGTCACACCCTCACGCAGCTTGAACGTCCATTGGGTCGCCGTTGCATCAGCCTCCCACGCTACCGCTAGATCGGGAGCAGGACGACCCGCCTCGTCGAGACGCACCAGGCGACTATAGAGCAGCGAAACCGGTGGAAAGAAGCGCACTGGCGACGCCGGCCCAAGCACTTCTTTGCCGGCCCATTCGAGGGTGTGCGCCAGGCGCAACGTCCCACGCGTGGCCGGCACCGCCGCCGCCGCGCCAGTCGGGGCCTCGGCAGCCGGGGCAGCGGGTGCAACCTGACCACAGGCGGCCAGAACACTAGCCGCACCAGCAGTGAGCATCGTACGGAGCATGGCACGGCGGCTCAATCGTCGTTCAGGTATCGGACTCACAATACCTCCTAATAGCATCTACTCGAGCATCCTCGGCGCACGTACAAGAGTGGGCGCACTGCCAGACGCAACAAACCAGGAGTGTACTCCGGCAAAGAGCGCTCGCAGCGACCGCTCGAATCCAGTCGGGCGTACTGACAGCATAACAACCTGGCAAACTGGGTAGCTGGAACAATGCTGATTGTCGGACGAATAGATTAAGAGGAGATGCAGCAGAGATTAAGAAGCCGACAAGAAGCTATGATCAATCGGTTATTCGATCTGATGAGGCAGATTTCCTGGCAGGCGCACCA
>JBBRUG010000521.1:0-3030 GCA_038247995.1 Chloroflexales bacterium
GTGGTGCGGCAGCAGCCGCCGATGACGCGTGCGCCGGCGGTATACCACTCCTTGGCAGCGTCACCAAAGGAAGCACAATCGGCGGTGCCGTGCCATGTGCCGGTCGCGGCGTCGTAGTGTTCGCCGGAGTTGGGATAAGCAATAACGGGCGTGCTGGTGCGGTCGGCAGCGGCGCGCACGAGTTCGGGCACAAAGCGTGGAGCGCTGCAGTTGATCCCGATCGCAGCGACTTGCGGGTGCCCACTGAGTAGTTCCACGGCTGCGAGCCATGGTTCGCCGCTGCTAAGGTACTCGGTATCGCGGGCGGTGAAACTGAACCAGGCACTTACAGTTGGAAACTCGGCGAGTAGGCGCAGCAGGGCGCGCGCCTCGCTGAGGCAGGGGATTGTCTCGCAGGCAAGCATATCGGCGCCGGCGGCCACCAGCACAGCCATGCGCTCGCGGTGGAACGCGACAAGCTCGTCTTCGCTGAGTGCGTAGTCGCCGCGATACTCCGCGCCGTCGTGGAGCATGGCGCCGTACGGGCCAATCGAGGCGGCGACGAAGGGCCGCGGGCGCCCGTTGTGCTGCATTGGATCGGCCCAGAACGCATCGCGCGCTTCGAGCGCCAGGCGCACCGAGCGGCGCAGCAACTCTGTGGCGGCAGCGTGGCCGATGCCGCGTTTGGCAAAACCCTCGAAGGTGGCCTGGTAGCTGGCCGTGATCGCGCAGTCGGCCCCGGCGGCGAAGTAGTCGGCGTGAACCTGGCGGATCAGTTCCGGCGCCTCCAGCAGCACTCGTGCCGACCAGAGCGGATCATTCAGATCGCAGCCGCGTCGCTCAAGCTCGGTAGCCAGCGCGCCGTCGAGGATCACCGCCGGGTGCTCGCGCAATATGGTAGCGATTGGGTTCATGGCGCAATGGTAGCACAGATGGCAGGCGGCAGGCGGCAGGCGGCAGGCGGCAGGCGGCAGGCGGCAGGACGTAGAACACAAGACGCAGGATACTGGACAAAACATCTGATGATCTGATAATCAAACAGGTTTTATCGCTCGGTCGCTTTCCCGCTCGGTCGCTTTCCCGCTGTTCCTCCTCATTGCCGAGTTGACAACGAATCCCGCTGTGGTACACTTCGTTTAGTTAGGAAAACTAATTAAATCAACCAATGAATGATTTAGCTTCCAACGCCCATCGCCTCATGGCCCTGTTTGAGCGGATGCGCCACCAGCATAAGGGGCAGGCATTTGCGCAGATCAGCGCGCTGAACCTGTCGCCGTCACATATGCGCGTATTGCATATGCTCGCCCCCGATAGCGAGTTAGCGATGAAAGATCTGGCCGAGCAGCTTGGCATGGCCCCGCCTTCGCTCACGGCGCTCACTCGCCGCCTGGTGCAAACCGGGCTGGTGCAGCGTCAATCGCACCCCGATGATAGCCGAGTCTCGCTGCTCTCGCTCACCGACGCTGGACGTGCGCTGCATAATCAACTTTATGCTGAACACCTGGCGCGTATGGAGCAATTGCTCGTTGGCCTGACGGCTGAAGAACAAGAACTGTTTCTCGATCTGCTTGACCGGGCGCTTGGGTGAGTGGGGGGCGCAGGCGTGTTGGTGGGCGGCAACCGGCCGCTGAAGCGGCCCATCCGTGATGCGCATGCTTCGGCCCTACTACGGGCGTCGGATCACATAGTGAAAGGAATCCTCCGGTGCAACTCTCTCGTTCGCGGCCCGCTACGCCATCACGTGGTGGCCTGGGTCGCACGCTGACATTTTTGCGCGGGCAATGGCGTAGCGCCACGATTGCCTACAGCGCGCTGATCGTGGCGACGCTGGCCCAACTTGCCGTGCCGCAGTTCGTGCAGAATATGATCAATGCCGTCACCAGCGGGCTTGTGCCCGGCGCTGATCCGGCGGTAGCCGAGGGCTTGATCTTCAATGCGGCGCTGCTGATTATGCTGTTTGCGGCGTTGCGCGGCCTCTTCGCGTTTGTGCAATCGTTTATGGCCGAAACAACCTCGCAGGGGATCGCCTTCGATTTGCGCAATGCGATTTTTACTAAAATCCAGCGCCTCTCATTCAGCTACTACGATCAGAACCAGACCGGGCAACTGATGATTCGCGCCACCGACGATGTCGAGCGCGTACGCACCTTTATCGCTCAGGGCCTGGTGCTGGCCGTGCAATCGCTATTGCTGCTCAGCGGCGCGCTGATTGTGCTTGGCTTTACCAATTGGCCGCTGACGCTGGTGATCCTGCCGCTGCTGCCTGTCGCGCTGGTGATCTTTTTTATCTTTGGCATGGTGAGCCAGCCGCTGTTTGCGGTTGTTCAAACTAAATTATCGGCGTTGAATACAATTTTGCAGGAGAACCTGGCCGGGATCAAAGTCGTCAAGGCGTTCGCCCGCGAGCCCCATGAGTTCAAGCGGTTTGATGTGGCGGCCACGGCGCTGATGGAGCAGCAGTTGCGGGTCAACCGCATCTTTACGTTCCTTTTCCCGGTGGTCTTCCTGGTGGCCCAGATCGGTCAGGCGGCCGTGCTCTACTTCGGTGGCGTGCAGATCCTCAACGGTACGCTCGACCTCGGCCAATACCAGAAATTTAGCCTCTACCTCGTCTATATCTTCTTTCCGCTTGGCCAACTCGGCTTCATCATCGCGCTGATGGCGCAGGCCGGCGCATCGGCGAACCGGATTTTTGAGGTGCTCGACGCACAGAGCGAGATTACCGATAAGCCTGGTGCAATTGCGCTGCCGCAGATTGCGGGCCGGGTTGAGTTCCGCGATGTTACGTTCCGCTACCTTGGGAGCAGCGAAGCGGCACTCTGCAACGTCAGTTTTATTGCCGAGCCGGGTCAGACAATTGCGCTGCTTGGCGCGACGGGCAGCGGCAAAACCACAATCATCAATCTGCTGCCGCGTTTCTATGATGCGGCTGAGGGTGCGGTGTTGATCGACGGGCAGGATGTACGTGACATAACGATTGACAGCCTGCGCGAACAGATCGGGATTGTGTTGCAGGAGACGAACCTGTTCAGCGACACCATCCGCGCCAAC
>JBBRUG010000522.1:0-3030 GCA_038247995.1 Chloroflexales bacterium
CTGGCGATTAGCTCGATAGTACGTCTTTGTGGCCAGTTTTAGCGGCTTCGCCGCTAAAACTGGCCACAATTATGCAGTCGTGCGTGTAAAGCGGTTTTCCGCTTTGGGTTTAGCGCCGCGTGAGCGGAAGGTGGGTTACGACACGCTGGGCCTGGCTGGTCACCGGTAGCTCGATATAGCCGTCGCTGGCGTTCCCAGCGCCATCAAGGAAGCGTACATAGACGTAGTAGGTGCCGGCGGTAACCTGATTAGCCGGCAAACCGCTGGCCAGGCTCCAGCCCTCAAGTGCGAACGTCGGCGATGTGCCGTCGACCCGCAACGGTACCCAGGTCAGATCCGCGTCTAGGGGATCGTTCAATTGAGTGCGACTATTGGCGATCCAGACGCCCCAGAAGCCCCGGCCTGGATAGGTTTCGTCGCTCACATTAATGTTCGTGAATTGTAATGTCTGGAGCAAGTCACCCGCCGGATCAGCGCTTGGCGTAATGGTGCCGGGGTTTGTCGCGCTCAATTGGGGCTTGCCTTCGTCGTAGATGATGGTGTAGTTGAAATTGCGCTTATTGCCGACGCCATCCGTTACTTGAACGGTAACCGGCACCGGGCCGTTTTCCAGCGACAACAGGCCAGGCACAGGCACATTGCCACTGAAGCGATCATTGTCGATCTGGTAGACCGTCTCGATCGTCGAAGCGCTCCGCCCGATGCCTACACTCTCTAAGCCGCTGCAGTCGCCATTCGCGTCGCTGGAAACCTCGAGGTAGAACAAAGGCACGCGGGTATAGTTTGGTTCGCCTACGGGCGCACCGGCAACCGCCGCTAGTTCGGCTGTGAGGTTTGGCGTGGCCGAAGCTCCAGGGGAGATAAACGGGTTCCGCGTGAGGGAAGATGCCTCAACAAAGCGATCGATCATCATGGTGCTCTGCTTGGGCCGATCTTCCGTTACGCCGGTGTTCGGATCGCGCAGCTGCGTATACAGCGTTGATGGTTGGCACGATGTATCGTTGATGATCGACTGGGGAATTGGAATGCGGAGGGGATTCGCATACGCCTTCCAGCCATTCGAGTCGGTCGTAGCGTCGGTTGGGGCCGCACCCCAACGCCAGCGCACCTGCGATGTGGCATTGAGCCCACGCGGGTTCAAGAAGTTCACCGCGATCGTATTTTCGCTCCCAATCGGCACAACTCCATCTTCAGTGAGTTCCGGTTGCGCCCCAAAGATCAGGCCCGGCGCTTGGAAGAGCGAGTAGCGCAGCGCCGACCTATCGCCGCTGAACTGCTCCATCACCATATGGCTGTAGATCGCATCAGAAACATTGGCCGAGGCGCGCGAGTTAAAGAGCGCGCCCGCATTGGTGGAAGCGATGGGGCCGCTGAACTGGCCGACGGAGTCGCGGAAAGCGTAGAAGGCCCGCGATGGGCCACCGGGCCGGGCCAACCAGTTGAAGTGCAGGTTGCCCTGGTCGTCGGCATTTACCGAAACGGTACCCTCGACCTTGCTACCGCCGGCCAGGCGCGACGGCGGCCAGTTACCATTAAATTGTCGCTCGGCATAAAAGACGGCACCATCCGATTCGCCATCGCGGCGATAAGCGACATAGGCCGTTCCATTCGGCGCAAACGTCATGCTCGAGTCGGTATAGACCGAAGTTCCGTCAGACACACGCTCAATGTCGAACGTTGCGCCATTCCAGAGGGCCGCAAAAACTTGGAGTGAACCACCGGCATCGCCCGTCCATGAAACGCCGATCTCGCCGTTCGGGCCGGTTGCGACACTTAGCGGCGAGCTATAGGCTTTGAAACTGCCCAACTGGTTCACCGGCGTCCAGGTCAAGCCGCGATCCGGCGAAATGACATACTTCGCCGCTTGATCAGGGTCGCGCCAGACAACAACGAGCGTATTATTGTCCGAGGCGACGCCAACGGCTACCGAGACTGGGAAGGACGAGCCGGAGACGGCAATCCGCAGCGGATCCCAGGCGCCATCGGTGCCACGCCGGCGCACGAAAATGCGCTTCTCAGGCTGATTGATCCATGCAGCATAGGCGTCGCCATTGCGGGCCAAGGCCACAGCAACAGTCGAGTAGTCGGGTTGGCCCTCAGCCAGGCCCACCTGAAACGGATCGGTGAACGAGAGCGCACTGTCGGGCTTGCGCCAGACATTCGCTGCGCGCCGGCCGACATTGGCGCCAACGTAGGCAAAACCATCACGGTTAACGACAAACGGGAACTTCGACAGACTCGATCCAGGAATCACGAACTCGGTGATCAGGCGGAGGTCGCTTGCCGTCTGCGCCTGAACCGGCATGACGGCAAGCGGCGCCACGAGGATTGCGATGCAGCAGAAGGCTGCCACTATCCAGCGAAGCATAAGATCGTCCTCTACGAGCGCCTCGTCGCCGCAACACGGAGACAACGAAGCGGTCGAGTATTTTTGAGAGGCAGTAGCCAGAATCTGCATTCTGAATGCTGCTTACGACACATCCGGCAGCGTATATCTGCTAATTCAGCGTCCTACGGGGCACTAATGACGACGTCGTCGAAGAAGATACCCCCCAACGCCCGCGAGTAGACGCCGGCGCGGCCCGCCGCCAGCGGTTGCGGGTCGGTCGCCTCGGCCACCACGGTGCCGTCCAGCGTGACCGTTAACTGCCCACCAATGGCCGTGAACGCCACCACATGCCAATCGCGCTCGTCGAAGCCCGGCGTGGTGATCTCCACCAGCGACACCGCCGCGCCGTCCACGACCTTCTCCAGCACCTGCTTGGGCGTGGCGCTGTAGCTGTTCTTGATCACCCGGTAGCGGTAGTAGCTCGCCGTGGTCCCATCGTCGCCCGTGTAGCGCACCACCAAGCCGGCCACGCCATTGTGCAAGTCGTAGAAACTGGCCCGCACCGCGCCATCGGCCCAGGTATCGGGATGGAGCGCCACCGTTTCCAGGGTGTTGGGGTTGCGCGCCGCAGCGGTATAGGCCTGCGCGAGCCGCCCGCCGTCCACCTCCCAGACCGAGCGCCCTTCCGGCAGGACAAACTC
>JBBRUG010000523.1:0-2948 GCA_038247995.1 Chloroflexales bacterium
GCGGGGGCGGCAGGCGGCGGATGCGGCCCTTGCGGCCGAGCAGGCGCGAGGCGAAGCGGGCGGCGTTGCCCGAGGCGCGGTAGAGCACCGGGGTCTTCATCGTGAGCGCATAGCCTTGGATGGCGGCGCGCTCGATCGGGTCGCCCTTGCCGGCCTTGACGGCGTCGGCGCGCAGACGCAGCAGCATGTCGGGGATGGCGATGCCGACTGGGCAGACCTCCTGGCAGGCGCCGCACAGCGAACTGGCCTGGGGCAGCAGATGCACTTCGGGCAGATCGGGTTGGAGCAACGGGGTAAGAATGGCGCCGATCGGGCCGGAATAGACGCCGCCGTAGGCATGACCGCCAATCGACTGATAGACCGGGCAGGCGTTGAGGCAGGCGCCGCAGCGAATACAGAGCAGCGACTCGGCGTAAGGGCCGCCGAGGATCTTCGAGCGCCCATTGTCGAGCAGCACGAGGTGAAACTCTTCGGGGCCGTCGGCTTCGCCGGGCCGGGCCGGGCCGCTGATGATGCTGGTGTAGACGCTGAGTTTCTGGCCGGTGGCCGAACGGGCGAGCACCTGGAGCATCACGCCGAGATCTTCGAAGCGCTCGACAATCCGCTCGATGCCCATAATCGCCACATGGATCCGCGGTACGCTGGTGGTGAGTCGAGCGTTGCCCTCATTCTCCACAATTGCAATTGCGCCGGTAGCGGCGACGCCAAAGTTAACCCCGCTGATACCCATTTCGGCCTGGAGGAAACGCTGGCGCAACGCGCTGCGGGCGGTGCGGGTCATCGTGGGGATGTCGTCGGTTTTGGGCACGCCAAGGTGCTGGTGAAAGAGGTCGCTCACCTGCTCGCGCGTCTTGTGGATCGAAGGCGCAATAATGTGCGAGGGCGTCTCGCCGGCCAACTGAATGATGTACTCGCCAAGATCGGTTTCGACAACCTGGAAGCCGTGCTCCTCAAGCGCCTGGTTGAGGTGGATCTCCTCGGAGGCCATCGATTTCGACTTGACGATCGTCTTTACGCCGCGTGATTTGGCGAGATCGGCGATGTACTGGCGGGCTGCTTCGCCATCGGAGGCCCAGCAGACCTTGCCGCCGCGCGCCTCGACATTGGCGGCGAGGCGTTCGAGCATGTCGGGCAACTGCGCAAGCGCATTGGCCCGGATGGCGCGGGCCTGGGCGCGTAGGCCATCGGCATCGCTCAGCGCGCCAATCGCCCCCATGCGGTTGCCGATGAAGCGCTGGGTGGCGCGATCAAGTGCCGTTTGCAGCGACGTATCGTGAAGCGCACTGGTGACGCGCTCGTGAAAGTGCAGGGTTTGCGTGGCCATCGTTTTCCTTCCCACTAACTACATCTTACGACCATAGTGACGCAGCGCGCTGCGCTACTACGGTCGTTCATCCACCATTCCTGCGAGCACTTCGGCGATATGGCGTGCTCGGGTGGTGCTGTTTGCCCGCGTGAGGCCGCCGGCAATCTGGGTCATACAACTGGCATCGCCGGTAACGATTACATCGGCTTCGGTGGCCGCGACATTCACGAGCTTGCGATCAAGCATCGCCTCCGAGATCTCGTGCTGTTTTAGCGCGAAGAGACCCCCAAAACCGCAGCACTCGTTGCAGCCCTTGAGTTCGGCAAGCTCGCAGCCCGCGACGTTGTCGAGCAGGGTGCGTGCCTGTGCACCAAGGCCGAGAAAGCGCAGGCCGTGGCAGGCGTCGTGGTTGGTCAGGCGGCCCTTAAATTCGGCGCCGACATCGGTGACGCCCAGCACATCAACCAGATACTCAGTTAATTCGTAGGTGCGGGCAGCGAGTTCGGTTGCCGGGCCGGCATAGGGGCTGTGCTCGAAGAGTTCGTGGAACAGGTGGCGAATCATCGCCGCGCACGAACCGGAAGGCAGTACCACGTCGCCCTGGCCGCGCAGTACCTCGATTGTGCGCCCGGCAACGGCGTAAGCTTCATCACGATAGCCGGCGTTAAATGCCATCTGGCCGCAGCAGGTGAGGCCCTGCGGCACATGCACTTCAACGCCCTGATCTTCCAGCAATTTTACGGCAGCCTGCCCAATCGAGGGGTAGACCTGATCAACGATACATGTAACAAAGAGGGTCGCACGGCGACCGGTGGTGCTGGTCACAACGGACTCCTTGGGCTACAGCGGGTGCGTAGCGTGGGAAGGACTACCGCCATTATAGCAGCATCTTTCGCCAAGACAGTCTGATCGGCGACAGAATGCAGAAGAACAACGGAACAACGGAACGAAGCCCTACCGCATTGCTCAGATCGATTGAGCCTGCATAACCAGGCGCGAGCGCAGCGCGCTACCCGGTTCAGGGGCCTCTGCGGCTCAGTCATGCTGCTCAGTGCTCTAAGCCGTCAGCCCTCCGCATCGGCGTATCTTTTCGGCGCTTTGGACGGTACATCTTGTGCGAAGTTCGACAGCACTGAAAGGAAACCTCGATGAGCGCGCGTGTTCTCTCTACCCCCATCGCCCGCGAGGCGATCACTCGCTTCCAGTCGATCGTGAATGGCCCGTTGCTCCAACAGATCAGCGACCTGAACCGCGAAGGGCAGCGCCTCTCCGACCCGAACAACTGGGATGGCCGTCTGGCCGCCGATTTCCGCAGCCACTGGACCGACACCAATCAGAAACTGCTCACCATCCAGCGCACCCTCGAAGAGTTGCGCCAGCAGATCGCGACGATCAACCAGAACATTATGCAGGCGGGCGGGAACTAAAACACTGAGCAAAGCGATTGAGCTACTGAGGGGCACAGAAGTGTGTGGCTCGCTGCGCTCGCGCCGCCCGGATGCTGGTTCAATAGATCTGCCTAGCGCTATAAGCGGTTCATCAGGCAACTTCGCTTACGCTCGTTGCCGGGGAAAGGGTTCGGGAGGGAAAAGCCCTCTCGAACCCTCCCGTCAAGGAACTCCTATGAAAACACCGTTCCAGA
>JBBRUG010000524.1:0-2946 GCA_038247995.1 Chloroflexales bacterium
AGATCATCGGCGTTGCCGGGCCGTAGGGTCACGAAACGACGTTCGACCTGTTCAAGCCGTACATGGCCTAGCCCGCGCGAGCGAAAACCGCCGATCTGCACGTCACCATCTTCCCATGGGCGCAAGGCCAGGAGCACCATACCACGTTGCCAATCTGCGGCGCTCTCCAACACCAACGCGAAATCGAAGCGCGTTCCCGCCGGCACCACTTCGTAGTCGTAGAGCCAGCCCTGCTCAACCGTCTCGGTATCACGATTGAGCGCCACGCCATTGCGAATCTCAAACTGATTGAACCAGAGTTTGGGCTCGACAAGAGCATCTTTGAAGAAGATCCGCCCGGCAAGCCAGGGCGCGCCGAAGGTCAGGTCAATCATGGTTGACTCGTGCCAGATCGCGGCATCCGGCTTTTCGGCCATGCCATCCCGCATCCGCTTTTCGATCTGATCAAGGTCACTGGCCTGATCGGGTGCAACGCTGCGGATCAGCGCTTCGAGACGTGCGCGGAAGGCGCCCTTGAGCGACGCACCGGGCACGAACGGGGCGCCAAGCGCATCGCGTAGCACCGGCAGGTCGTTTCCAACGATGCCGCTATCGCGGCCGGCGCCAATGCGCAACCCGGTGGTGGCGACAAGCTCGCCGCGTACGGTCAGGCGGTTCTGGAGTGCGGCAAACGAGTAGGTTGGTGCATCAGCCATGGAGCGCTCTCCAGTCACTGGTTTCTTTCGCGTAATAGAAGGCCCGGTTCACATAGCCAAGATACAGTTGCATCAACTCGATGTAGGCTGTACTGCGCAGTGTGTCGGCCTCGGGTACGTCGGGCATTTCTTTGCGTACCGCAGTTGCTACCGTGTCGGCCCATGCGGCAACCTGCGTTTGGAGATCAGCAATAACCGTATGCCCAAAGCCTTGCGCGTCGGTACTCCACTTGTCTTTATCGCGGGCGATCTGATAGCGGATAAAATTGATCACCACCGCCTGGGAACGTGAGGTAACGGCAACGCTGAGGAGGTTCCGCAACTGGTTTTTCTCCATGCGTGTGCGTTCGAGCAGAGCTGCGGTGGTATTTGCCCGCTGCACCAGAGTATCGAGTTGTTGATCGATCACCTTTTTAAGGAGTAGATCGCGGCGCAGCACTTGAGGATTAAGCACGCTCATCGTCGCCCCTTCCGTTCAACAGATGAAATTCGTCGCAGATCCGCACTTGACCGTAGCCCTCGCTGCGCCGTTCGCCGATTCCATCGATTTGGAGCTGCGCCAATGTTGCGCAGGCAGCCTCATCGAGTGGCGCTGCAGTTTGGAACACATAGACGCTACCCATTGCCACTGCTACGTCGGTTGGTTTAGGCCGCTGCCAAAGCATTTGCCAACCACCAACCGTTTTTGTGGCTGCATAAGCGCGCAGCAATGTCGCGTTAATCCCGGTTGCCGCAAACAACTGCTGTGGACTAAAGACCTGCGTTGGAATCCAGCCGTCTTCGTAGAGGATCGCGTCAGCGAGCAGGCCAACCGTGAAGATACTCCCATCAGTGATCGGCCACGGTTCGCCGCCAAGCGCGGCGTAGAGTGCAGCCTGTTGTTGGAAGCGCGCTGTCAGCGCCTGTACCCGCCCGAGAATGATCGCGGCGTCATCAGCGACGGCGGGCTGAGCGTCCAGCGATATGGTTACGGCGCCGAGGCCACTTGTCTGCCGTCCACCGAGATGGGTAATGGCCTGGAGCGCCTGGCGAACTGTAGCTACATCAGTTGTCGGCACAGCAAGCCGGCCACGAAAGCGCGTTTGCGCACGTTCCTGCTCAACGTAGGTCACTTCACTTATCGCCAGGGGTGAATACAGCCGGCTCTCTTGGGCTGTACCACGGGCGCGGTTGATCGCTACACGGGTCAGCACCCGTTGTTGCACCTCCCGATAGGCAATGGGGTTGGAAAGGGTGTAAAAGCGTGAGCCAACGGCCTGCAATGGGCGTCCATCGGTATCGGCGGGCGCATAAATCAGTGCTGTGGGCGTCTGCTGCTCCCAACAGGTTTGTGCGATCAGTGCGTCGTGTAGGGGCAGATCGCGCTCGGCGCTCTTGGGTTGGAGCGCTGTGGCGGGCAACGGTCGCACCCAGACATCGTCCGGTTGGGTTGGGTAGGCATTGGCGCAGCGCAATTCACGGAAGAGCGCTGCATTAAAGCCTTGCGGGCCAAACTGTTGGCCGAGTGCGCCATAGATCACTGCCCCCGGCACATATGGCAGGCTGGCGTTGAACTGTACACCCGGCTTCCGCTCGGGAAAGACCAGCGGTGACTGGGCCTCGATTTGGAACGTTAGGAGTTCCATCACTAGCTTGCCTCCGGCGCAATCAGATCCCGCAGTGCGGCATGCAATGCTACTTCGTCCTGCACAACGTCATCAATAACAACCTGTATCGCTACTGCGGCCCAGCCTAACCCACGCGAAGACGCCCCACCCCAGCGGGGTGTCAGGCGTGCCGCAGCATACAGCAGCGCGGCTTCACTCAGGCTGTTTACGGCACCGACAATCGCTTGCTCGGCGTGGAAGCGCGTTTGCTCTAATGCCGTCTCCTGCAACAGCAACAACTGATCGGCGGCAGTATGGCGGTGGCGGTTGATCGCCACTGAAGGACGGATGGATGTGCGATACTGCTCGGCACTTGTCCGCAATTTGTTGATCTGGTTCAGTTCGCCAATCACACCCGGCAGATCGGCAAAGCGCAATGGCGCGCGGTGTTCGGGGCTACCAAAGAGTTGGCGCACGATTGTTGGCTGTTCTTCGCGTTCCAGGCCTTCAAAGGGAGTAGGAATATCTTGCCCGAGGCCGCGCAACAACCGCTCGGCGGCATAGCGGAGCTTCCCTTTCACCTGTGAACCAGGAATAATCGGGCGCCCCCAGCCATCGCGCACAATGCTCTTATCGGCCAGTGTACCGGCGCTGCCGCCCGCGCC
>JBBRUG010000525.1:0-2920 GCA_038247995.1 Chloroflexales bacterium
CGCCCTTGGGCGCACCTGGCAGGGCCTGCGCTGGTCGGTGCCGCGCTACCTGCTCTGGCTTGGCGTGGCGCTGACGGTGGCCTTCGCGCTCTGGCCGGCGCTCTGGGTTGCGCCGGAAGCGGCAATTGGGCGCTACATGGGCGAGGTGATCGATAACGGCGGGCGCCCCAACGGCGACGGCCAGTTCTTCCTTGGGCGCGCCGACGCCGACCCTGGGCCGATTTTCTATCCGGTGGCCGGGCTCTTCCGGCTGACGCCGCTCGAACTCACCGGGCTGATCGGCGCAGCGCTGGCCGCTGGAATCGCGCTCACCCGGCGCACACCATGGCCCGCCGAGCGCACCACGTTGCTCGTATTGGCGCTGTTTGCGCTCTGGTGGACGCTCGTGATGACCAGCGGGCCAAAAAAGTTCGACCGTTACATCTTGCCGGCATGGCCGGCGCTGTTGTTCATTAGCGCGGCGGGGTTGGCCTGGCTCGCCGGCTTACTGCGCCGCCCGCTTGCGCTCAACTTCGGCATGCCGGTGCTGGTGCTGCTCTTGCAGGGTGGGTTGCTGGCCTGGTATCACCCCTACTACCTGAGCTACTACAGCCCGCTGCTCGGCGGTGGCCCAACAGCACAACGCATGTTTCTGATCGGCTGGGGCGAAGGTATGGATCAGGTGGGCGCTTATCTGAGCGAACGCCCCGACGCCCAGGGCGGCCAGATCCTCTCGGCCCTACCGCCAACGCTGCAACCCTTCGTTGGCGTGCCGGTGCAGGAAGTGCGCGCAATCGACAGCGTGCCCGCCAACTACGCCGTGGTCTATCTTGAATCGCTCCAGCGCGCCGACGCGCCGGAGATCTAGGCCCGCCTGCAGGATAGCCTGCCGCTGCACGTCGTACGCATTCACGGGATCGACTATGCCTGGATTCATCAGGTAGCGCGGCCCTTCGACACGCCGCTGGAAGCTGAATTCGGGCCGGGGCTGCGCCTGCGCGGTTATACATTCCAACAGTCGGAGCATCGGCTGATCTTTACCCCAAGCTGGGACGTGCGGGCCGAACTCGGCGCTGATCTACGGCTCTTTCTGCATCTCTACGACGCGGCGGGCGCCCGCGTTGCACAGATCGACGTCCCACCCGGCGGGGCGAGCCTGCCGCCGACCAGCGCGTGGCAGCCAGGCGAGCAGGTTGGCGTGCCGCTCCCGATCGACCTGCCGCCCGATCTACCGGCCGGAAGCTACACCCTGGCGCTGGGGCTTTATGACGCCCAGAGTGGTGCGCGGCTGGCCCTGATCAACGGCCCGGCCGCCGATCCCGCAATCGCCGGCGACAACGCCCTGGCGATACCGATGCAGAATTAAAACTCAACTTGTCGGTGCAGTGCACTGACCGGTTTTAGCATTTTGAGGCTATTCTTATGCAAATGCGCCAATCGTGGCGACCCTACTGGCTCGTGCTGCGCATTGTGCTGAGCGGCAGCTTGTTAGCCTTCCTGGTCTGGCAGGCGAACCCGGCCACGATCTGGGCGGCGTGGCGCCAGGCCGATCTGCGTCTGCTCGCCGTCGCAGTATTGTTTCAGCTCGGTTGTGTGGCGATCAGCGCTTATAAATCCGGCGTGCTCCTGGCCGCCCTCGGCCATCCGCAGCCCTACCCCTGGCTGCTCGGCGTGTTTCTCGTAGGCCAGTTCGCGAACAACTTTCTGCCTACAGCGGTCGGCGGCGATGCAATGCGCGTCGTATTGATCGGCCGGCGGACCGATGGCTACGCGCAGGCGAGCGCGTCGGTGTTTATGGAGCGGCTCACCGGCTTCCTGGCGCTGAGCACGATTGCCGGCATTGCCCTGCTCACTACAGCCACCGATCTCTTCGGCGCGCCGCTCGTCAATGCGACCGGCCTGACGCTGACAGCGGCAGCCTTTGCCGTTGGAGCCGTCGGTGTGGCTGGAATGGCCTTCACCGCACCCTGGATCTTGCCGCGCTTCACCCACCTGCTGCCAGAATTTGTGAACAAACCGCTTGCCAAGATTGTTACTACGCTGGGGGTTTTCAGTGGTGATCGGGCGACCATGGCCCGTGTGATGGCGATCTCGTTCGTCTATCACGTCGCATGGATCGGCATGCACGTGATGAGCGGCCTGGCCCTGGGCATCGCAGCACCGATTATGATCTACTTCCTGATTGTGCCGCTCACCGATATTGTTGGTTTGGCGCCGATCTTCGTGAATAATGTCGGCGCGCGCGACCTGGTATTTACGCTCTATCTGCGTCAACTTGGCGTCTCCGACGCCACCGCGCTGGCGCTCGCCTTCACGGCCTTCAGCATCCGTCTGGCGGTGAGCGCGCTCGGCGGCTTGGTGATGCTCTTCGGCGGCGCCGATATGCGCGTGCGCGAAACACCGACGCCGGCAGATAATATCACAGTCTAATTGTTCACCGGAGCGAGGACGAAGGATCAAAGACCGAAGACCAAAGACCAACGTTGTCCGTCGTCCGTCTATCATCCAAGAGGAACACCCAAATGAACGTCGCCGATTTGCGCAAGGAATACGCTCTGCACGGCCTTGCTGAGCGCGATGTCGCCGCCGATCCGTTTAGCCAATTTCAGGTCTGGTTTGATGCAGCGCTTGCTGCGCAACTACCCGAACCCAATGCGATGACACTCGCCACTGTCGGCGCTGAGGGGCGGCCTGCAGCGCGGGTTGTGTTGCTGAAGGGATTTGATGCGCGCGGGTTTACGTTCTACACCAACTACATGTCGCGCAAGGCCGGCGAAATGGAGGCAACCGGCTTCGCTGCGCTCGTTTTTTATTGGCCGGAACTGGAGCGCCAGGTGCGGATTGAGGGAGCCGTACAGCGGATTGCGCCCGAGGAGTCGGACGCGTACTACAACTCGCGTCCGGTGGGCAGCCGGCTGGGGGCCTGGGCCTCGCCGCAGAG
>JBBRUG010000526.1:0-2884 GCA_038247995.1 Chloroflexales bacterium
AACGATGAACGATGAACGATGAACGATGAACGATGAACGATGAACGATGAACGATGAACGATGAACGATGAACGATGAAGCGGTGGCGCGGCGCGGGCGACGGCGCGGGCTTTAGGCCGCTGCCGCGCCCTCCGGCTGGAGCCACGTCCTTCAGGGCGCGGCGGGTGGCGTGGCGGCGGCGGGCGGCTCCTCAAAATGCCTCCAGAACCCGTTGGCGCACGGCGGTGTTGCTCAGATCGGGTAGAGCGCGGCGAGCGATGAGCGGCGCGTCGGCGCTACAACCACTGAAGCGACCATTGCGCGTAGTGTACAGGCCGGCCTGATCGATCACCAGGCACACATCGCTCGGCGTTGTTGGTATTGGCGTGCCCCGGCGCGCACCGCGCGTCGGCGTGAAGGCGTCGATGTGCGTGTACTGGGCGAGTTGGGCCGGCAGATCGCGCTCAGCCTGGAGATTGAGTTTTGCCTCGACCGGCACCCAGCGGCCGGCCAGGGTAATGAAGTAATCGGCGCGACCGGTAGACATGCCGCCCCGCCGGCAATCACATTCTTCCAGGCGCGGCGTACGCGGATCTTTCACTGCATCGAGCAGATAGTCGATCAGGTAGCTGCGCACCTGACCTTCGTGAATGAAGCGCTGCTCCGGCGCACAGGAAATCGCGCGCCAGGTTGCTACATCGACATCGCGAAAGCCGGTTCCGCCGGGGAAAGCGTTAGCCAGGTAGGCCGGAATACTGCCGGATTGTTGCAGAAAGGCTTTCAGATGCGTAAACTGCTCACCCTCAATCGATGTCAATGCACTCTGGCGGCTAATCGAAATGCCGATCGCAGCGAGTTGATCGAGCGTCATTCCCGGCGTGAGGTGATCGACCCGCGCAAAGGGCGCAAAGATCCGGCCCTGAAAATGGCGTTCATCATCGTCCAGCCGTTCATACGCCGGCGTACCGCTGATCTCAGCTACGGCAAAAATCCGCCCGGCTCGATCATTCGCGCGTTCGGCGGCGCGCTCCAGCACCTTGATCAGGATCGGATCACGATTGCCTTCCCGCTGCAGCTTGCGCTGAATGCGTTTGATCCGTTGCGGCGCAGATGCGGCGTGGTAGAAAAACAGCAGATCACCGCTTGTCAGCCAGCGAAACGCCGTCCAGGCTTTGGGAGCGTTTGGAAAGTCGATCAGCAGATCCAGATCAGTCAGCGCCGTACCGAAATAGCGATTCTTGCGCAGCATCTGTTGCAGCCCAGGGAGATCCTGCGGGAAGCTGACATTCGTAATACAGGCTTGCACATAGGGCATCGTGGTTCCTTAATACTCTGGACAGTTTACAGCGGTTCACCGCGTTCGCGCAGCAGGGCTTCCGCTTCCGCTTGCTCCTGGTGCTCAGCGATCTGGTGCTTCCCATCAATATGGGCGCACTCCTCAGGGGTCATGGTGTTTCACCGAGACGAGCAAGGAGAGTCTCAGCCTCCGCTTGCTCGCGCGGAAGCCGGTATATCCGACCGCTTGCCAGCGCCTCGACGGCATACTGCCGGCTGCGCTCGCTATGACCGATCGGTGGTAAAGATCGGATCACTCTCAGGCTGGTTGAATAGGTCGCGCACCGCCAGCAGGTGCTGCTCAGCCCCCGTCCAATCACCCCGAGCGCGGGCGACATGGCCAAGCTCGTACTCGATATTTGCCTGGATATAGATCCGATAGGTCGGATCGACGCCGGGCAGCAATTCCGCCGCTTGACTACAGAGGGCACGCGCTTGGGTGAACTGACCCTGGTTGCGCAGGACATTTGAGTAGGCGATCAGCGCATCACTTTGTCGACCATGGTCACCCATATGCGACGCCAGATCGATCGCTTCCGTGATGATGCGCTCAGCCTCCTCGAAGCGCTGTTGCCCACGCAGCACCCAGACGATAGGAAAAATGATCAGGTCAACAATCGTGGCCGAATCATCGGCGAGCCGAGCCTGCTCCAAGGCGGCCTGCGCAGTGTGGAGCGCCTCATCCCATTGGCCGAGCAGATCGAAATAGCGCACCAGCCCGAACGTAATGTCCTGAAGGATCTGGTAGTTATCGGTTCGGCGGCACCATTCCGCGAGGGTTAGGAAGTGGGGGCCATCGTCGAGGAGTTGGGCGCGGTCGATCCCTCGCCATCGGTTTCCGCCGTAGGCTGAGGCTAACCGTGAAAGATACGCCACCCAACCCTCCCGCAACTCCTGCTCTAGGTGCGGATGAGTTCTCAATTCGTCACGGGCAAACGCGTGCGTCAGTGGCAGAAGGCTAAAGCGGTCGTTTTTCTGATTAACCAGCGAGAGCCGCAAAAGCTCGGCCAGACCATCATCGCGCCCGATGGGGTCATCATGCAGGCCGGCTACCTCGCCAAGCATCGTCCGGTTGACACTGCGCTCGAAGAGGGCCAATGCCAGCAACAGGCGGTGCGCATCGCGGCCACGAATATGGGCTGCACTCTCGGCAAAGCAGAAGCGAATAATATCGTTCTGGCCCTGGCTGAGCCGGCGCAACACAGCTTCAACGCTATGCCCAAGGCTCATCAGGCCGATGCTCCATTGAATCGCCAGTGGTACACCGCCACTGCGCCGCTCCAGATCATCCATCTCGGCAGGCGTCAGGACTACACTTTTGGTTTCACTTTCAAGCTGCATCAGCCGCAACGCATCCGCACGTGGCATACCCGCCAACCGGATCGCATAGGCAATATCAATGCGGTGCCGCGTTGTAATGATAGTCTTGGTGGGATCAGGCAATTCCCGCAAGAAGGTCAGGAGCTCTTCGTCGTCTACCGTCTCAAGGTTATCGACGATCAGCAGTACGCGCTGAGCAGTAAGCGCGTGCTCAACCAATCCCCGGCGCTCGGCAACGTTCGCCTGAAGA
>JBBRUG010000527.1:0-2879 GCA_038247995.1 Chloroflexales bacterium
ATGTACCTGTCGTACGGGATGAACCTGAAGCGGGCGCCGCAGAACAAACTTTCTACACCGTCGCTCCAACCACTATACGATAGGATCACTCCTTCTCCGCGTGTAAAGTCTTGTTCCGGCGCTGCTTGATCTGGACGCTCATATGGCGTTGCCGTCCATTCCATCACATTCCCAAGCATGTCTTGCGCGCCGCTTGCGGCTGTACCGCGCGGGAAACTGCCAATTATCGATGACGCCCCAAGGCCGGTATCTTTGTAATTGGCCCGCTCCGGATCGGGCGGTGCGTCGCCCCACGGATGCGGGCGCTGGTCGATGTGGCGCGCGGCGCGTTCCCATTCGTGCCAGGTCGGCAGGCGGATCTCGTGATCATCCGGCAACCAGCCCTGCGCGTGGCCTTCCAACGTGAGCCAGCGGCAGTACGCAGCGGCTTCATACCAGGTGACCGTCACCACCGGCTGGAGCGGATTGTTGAAGCGCAGGGCTGTCCAGTAGGGCGGGCGGTAGTCAGCCGTAGCCTGAGCGCGCTTAGTTTCTCCTTGGAGCCATGCCCAGCCGTGCTCTGTCCACCAGCGTTGTTCGGTATACCCGCCGGCGGCGCCAAAGCGGGCGTAGTCGGCGTTCGTGACGGGATAACGGGCAATCTGATACGGCGTGCGGATGACAGCGCGGCGCAGCATTTCACGGCGCTCAGCGTTGCTCTGGCCGGTCAGCGCACGGCGTACAGCGCCGGCGGCGCGTTGGAGCGGGTTTTCGTCATCGTCAGCTTCTTTGGGGCGATCATCACCCGACCAGAACAGCCCCGCTTCGATTGGACACCAGTAGTGAGCGATCGACTTATGCCATCCGCTATGGCGCTGTGCGGGCAGGCCAAGCACGGCGAACGGCAGGCGTGGGTCGGGCATGGGCGCCTGGGCCGCCGGGCGGTCGAGGCTTTCCAGCGGGCCATAGCAGAGCAAGCCCAGCGCCAGGCCGGCGCGCTGGCGCAGCGGCGCGGGTGCTTCCGGGGCGCGGCCCTGGGTGACCAGCCGTAGCAATACGGTGCGCGCCTGCGGCCAGAGACCATTCGGCAGTTGGAGCAGCGCCGGGTCGTACTGTTCGGCGCGCTCGCGGCCAATCAGCACCAGCAACTCACCGGCCAGCGCCTGCTCCAACGCACTGCGGATAAGCACGTGTTCAACCAGGCCCAGCGGTTTCTCCAGTTCGCGATCTTGCAGCACCTGGTAGCCAACCATCAGGGTCAGCACCTCATGCCAGTGCGCCAGTGGCGTGCGTTCGAGGCAGAGCTTGCGATAGTCGCGCTGGCTCTTGAGGTGGAACCCGGCCAGGAACTCCTGAAAGGTGCGGTGCGCAAACGTATAGACCTGAGGGCCACGCTTGAGCAACAGGCCGTTGCCGCGGGTAAGTGCCGTCAGCACAATCTCGGCGAGTTGAAACTTGCGCGGCGCATCGTAACGGGCGAACCCCTCGGCCAGGATCGCCATCACCGCCGCTTCATCGAGGTCGGCGGGGCCGGTCTGGGTGGTAGCGCGTTCGGCACGCTGATGCGCCTCATAGCCCAGGCGGGCCATCAGGGCCAGCAGGTCGGAGCTGCGGAACTGCGGCAGGTTCAGCCGTTCCAGCAGATCGTGCTCGCCGCGCGGCTGACGCCAGCGCAGCAGGAGCAGATCGATGCACTCGGCGTAGAGCAGGGCGCGGGCATCGGGCAGGGTACCGCGAAAAGCGTGAACCAATGCAATCACCGTCAGCAGGAGCGGCGTGCCGGCCAGGGCGCGCAGTTCCGGGCGACTACCAAGCGCCTCGCGGAGTGCGCGGGTAGCGGCAGCCGTCTGAGCCGCCGGGCGACGCCCGCTGGCTTCCAACTCCGCATACCAATCGCCGACAAAACCATCGATCTGTTTTGCGGTTAGCTCCGCGAGCGTCTGGGTCGTAACGCCGGCAATTTGGCGCAGCGGCTCCTCCTGGTAATCCAGCACCCGGCAGGTGACGAGGATCGGTGCGCGGTAACTCTGCGCGGCAGCTTGAATCGTCGCGATAACCCTGGTGAGCACCGCATCGCCCACCACTTCGTCGAGGCCGTCGAACAGCAACAGCGCCGTGCCGTTCCGCAGCGCATCGATGAGCAGCGGCCCGGCAGCAGTGCAGCCGGCGTCGGCAAGCGTAGCCGTGAGGAACTCCTCCAGCAGACGCAGCGAACCGCGCGGCGCCTGGGCCAGCGGCGCGAACGCCGCCAGATCGCGCAGAATGATCCGCACCGGCAGGCACGCGCCGTGTGTCCAACGTGGCAGACAAGCCAGCCAGCCGCCCTCCGGCTGGGGGTCGGGCTGATCGCGGATGCGAAGCGCTTCACCGGCGAGACACAGGCTCAGATGGCTGACAAAGGTGCTTTTGCCGCTCCCCGGCGCGCCGAGCAACATCAGGCGCGGCGCACGGCTGAGCGCTTCGACGGCGCTGAGCGGCCGTGCTGGGCGTTGCGTTCCCTCCCCAATGCGCGCTTGCGTTAGTCGCTCGCGAGTCTTTTCCGGCAGTGCAGCGATCTCCGCATCAGTCAGCGCAACCGTCTGCGTCGTATCGAGACTGATGTAGAGCCGGGCGAGTTGGAGCGGGCGGCTCTGCGCCGGATCGGTGCGGTCGATCTGCACGAGTGGCAGCGCGTTGCACTCGGCGACCGTGCGGCGCACATAGGTGATCAGGGCGGCGTCGGCGC
The DNA here is from genome assembly GCA_038247995.1 of Chloroflexales bacterium. Lineage (GTDB taxonomy): Bacteria > Chloroflexota > Chloroflexia > Chloroflexales > Chloroflexaceae > JBBRUG01. Next base: position 2,705 of record JBBRUG010000527.1, read on the forward strand.
GGGCCTGCGCCGGATCAGGCGGCGCCGCAAATGTGACGGAGTCGGCTCGACCGACAACCTGTACCGGAGCGCCGCTGATGCTTCCGCTTTGCGTCGCGATCTTCACCGAAATGCCGGGTGGCGGCGGCGGGCCGGACTCAACCCAGGCGATCAATGCCGCGCAGGCTTCGTGCAG
>JBBRUG010000528.1:0-2872 GCA_038247995.1 Chloroflexales bacterium
GGTGCCATCGGCCTGCGGGCTTCAGCCCTGGGCCGCTTGCCTGCCCCTCGTCCGCTTGTCCCCGTTTCCCCGTTTCCCCGTGTCCCCGTGTCCTCATCGCTTCGTCCCATGCTACAATAGCCCTATGAGCGATCAGGCGCCGCGCGCAGTTTATGCCGCCCACGAACTCGATTTCATCAGTCATAGCCCGGTGCAGACCGAGCGCATCGGTCAACGGATCGGCGCGCTGTTGCAGCAAGGCGATCTGCTGCTGCTGCTCGGCACATTCGGCGTTGGTAAAACCCACCTGGCGCGTGGTATTGCGCGCGGCCTCGCCGCCGATGATCTCGTCACTAGCCCGAGTTTTGTGCTGGTCAATGAGTATCGGGCCGGCGCCGAGCACAGCGCTATGCCGATCTACCATGTCGATCTCTATCGCCTCGCCGAGGGGGAAGATCTCAACACGATCGGCCTGGAAGAATTGTGGGACGGCGCGGGCGTTTGCCTCATTGAATGGCCTGAGCGCGCCGCTGATCGGCTGCCCGCCGATCATCTCGCCATTCAGTTGTCCCATCTCAGCGAAACCAAGCGCCGCCTGCGCCTCATCCCGCACGGCGAGCGCTATAATGCCCTCTTGAGTGAGTTTAAAGGCGCATCGTTTTCGTAACCTAAGCTAAACCGCAGGTTCGCCTTCTGCTTCCTGAATCCTGAATCCTGAATCCTGACCCTATGCTTCTCGCCATCGACACATCAACAACCGTTACCGGCCTGGCGCTTTACACTGCCGATGGGCCGTTGGCGGAGTGTACCTGGGAGTCGCGGCGGAACCATACTGCGCAGCTCCTCCCCCAACTCGATCTACTACTGCGCCACAGCGGCGCTACCCGCAACGATCTGCGCGCCATTGGGGTTGCCTTAGGGCCGGGCAGTTGGAGCGGGCTGCGCGTCGGGCTGAGTACAGCCAAAGGGATCGCGCTTGCCGCCGGTCTGCCGCTCCTGGGCGTCAGCACGCTCGAAGCCTTGGCCTACCAGCAACGCGGCAATTCAGCGCCGATCTTTCCCGTGATCCGCCTCGGCCGCGAGCGCTACGCCAGCGCCGAGTTCCGTTGTCGCAATCAGCTTGAACGACGTGGCTCCGACCAGAACTACACCCTGGCCGATCTCGCCGCTGTCGTTCACGAGCGTACGCTCTTCTGCGGCGATCTCGATGCGTCATTCCGCGAACAGCTTACCCGGCTCACCGATGGCCGGGCGCTCTTTCCGCCGCCCGCCGCCAACCTGCGCCGCCCGGCCTACCTCGCCGAACTAGCCTGGCAACGCTTCCAAACCGGCGCCCACGACGACCTTACGACCCTGGAGCCGATCTACCTTGGCGAAGCCGTGAAGGCGAAAGGTTGATTCAGTCTGACAGTTCACAGTCTGACAGTCTATAGTTCACCTGGTCACCTGGTCACCTTGTCACCACTATGTCTGCACTTAGCCGCTTTGAACAATTCATGGAGCAGATGGTTGAGGGGTCGGTTGCCCGCCTCTTCCGCAGCCCTGTGCAACCCGTGGAGATCGCCCGACGCCTGGAGCGAGCTATGGAGAGCAACCAGTCGATCAGCGTCAAACGGGTGATCGTACCGAGTTTCTACAAGGCTTACCTTAACCCGCAAGATTTCGCTGCTTTCCAGCCGGTGCGCGCCCAGCTTGAACAGGAGATGGCCACGTATCTGAGTGAGCTTGCTGCCGAACGAAGTTTTGCCATGCTGGAACACCCGCGGGTCATCCTTGCGGAAGATGCGGCCGTTTCCCAGCGCAGCATTCAGGTTGTGGCCGAACTGACCAACACCCAAGGCGCTGATGCCACTCAGGTGATGTCGCAAACTGTAGTCCAGGCGGCCCCGGCCCGCAAAGGCAATGCGTTACTTCTGCTTCAAACGCCCAATGGCCCACAGCCCATCCCCGTTGAGAGTACAACCCTCACGATTGGGCGCGGCCTCAGTAACGATATGATCGTCGAAGATGCGCGGGTCTCACGCCACCACGCCCAGTTGCGCTATCGCGCTCGGCGTTTCTGGATCACCGATCTCGGCAGTTCCAACGGCACCATGGTCAATGGCGAGCGGGTCAGCGAAAGCGCGCTGCGCGACGGCGATGTGATCTCGCTTGGGGGGCTGGAAATTACCTTCAAAGAAGGGTAGCGTATTGCGGATTACACGCCCTGTTGCCAAGCAACCCTGCCCGCAATCCGATTGATGAACCACAGTAAACTCGTCATTCGTCATTCGTCATTCGTCATTCGTCATTCGTCATTCGTCATTCGTCATTCGTCACTCACTATGTTCGACATCGCAAACCTCTCCATTGGCGTGATCATGCTGCTGCTGCGGGTAGCAGTAGTCTTTTTACTCTATTTTTTCCTCTGGCAAGTTGTCCAGGTCGTTGCCCGCGATCTGCGCATGCGGGGCGCGCCCGCCGCTGCGCCGATTAGCCCGTACGGCCAGTTGATCGTCACAAATGCCGGGCAAACGGGCATTCCAGTTGGGAAGCCGTTTGAGCTCAGCCCAATGACGTTGATCGGACGCAGCACCGAGTGCGAAGTGCCGCTCAACGATACATTCCTCTCTGCCGAACACGCCCGCTTAGAGCGGCATGAGCGCGGCTGGGTGCTTGAAGATCTGCACAGCACCAACGGCACCTACCTCAACGGTTTTGAAGTGCGCGCCGCTACCGATATCCACGATGGCGACATTATTCGCGTCGGTCGCGTCGAACTGAAACTGGTCACCGCCTGATTGGGTTGGCTACCTGACTCATGCGCCCTCCCTCCGTACAGACGGCCTGGCGGGCCGTCTCCCGCCTTTCACCCTCCGGACAGATGGCCCGGCGGGCTGTTGCCCGCTCTCCA
>JBBRUG010000529.1:0-2867 GCA_038247995.1 Chloroflexales bacterium
CACCCTGCCGAGCAGATCACCCACAGCGAGGAACTGGCTGGTCGGGTCGATTGCGCCATAGACCAGTTCATTGCCAAAGGCGCCGGTCACGTCCCACTCGCGCACCGCGCCCTCGTCGCTTGACGTGGCTAAACGCGAGCCATTGGGATGAAAGGCCAGTTGCCAGACCGAAGCGTCAAGCCCGGTTAGTACCAACACCGGCGTCGTGGCCGGCAGGGCATAGAGGCGCACGGTGCGGTCCTCGCTGCCGGTAGCGAGAAACCGCCCATCAGCGCTGAAAGCGATCTCGTGTACCGGGCCGGTGTGGCCGACCAGGCGGGTGAGCGTGTTCGCCTCAAGATCCCACAGCACCGTCTCAGCCGTCGTGATCTCGACAATCGCCACCAGGCTGTTGTCGGGGCTGATCGCGACGGCAACCGGTGTATCGACTAGCTCCACCTGATACTGTAAATCGTCTTCTGCGACGAGATTAGTTACCAGTACCAGGCGATCGGCACCGCCGCTGACCAACAGCGTTCCGTCGGCGCTCAGATCAGCCACAGTGCCGCCCGTGCCATGGTCGATTGTGAGCACCGGTTCGCCGTCATTCAGGTTCACCAGCGCTACGCCGCCGGTTGCGTCGTCAAAAATCGTATAGGCCACAGCGAGCGTAGCGGCATCGGCGCCAAAGGCGACATTGAAGGTAAAACCGCCGAGTTGCACGTTGCGCACGAGTTCGCCGCTGGCGACATCCCAGACCAGCGCGCCGGCGGCGTTGGCGGCGGCAGCCAGGCGGGTTCCATCGGCGCTAAAGGTAAGCTGGCGCACCGACGCCTCGGTAGTTGCGAAGGTGCGGGTTGCGCCGGTGGCCAGATCGATCAGATCGACGCTGCGGCCGATCCCGGCGCTGGCAAGCAGGGTTCCATCAGGGCTGTAGGCAACGGCGAAGCGCTCATCGGGAAAGCTCACCGTCCGCCGCACGCGCGACTCGGTCTGCAAACGCTGGAGCACTTCGAGCGCTTCGGGCAGCGGCGCACCATCGGCGCCGGGCGTGCGGGTTGCCGCGCGCGCCAGGAGCAGAGCACGTTCCGGGTTCACTTCGAGTTGGGTGAGCGCGTAGGCGGCGTGGCTGCGCGCTGTGGCCAGGCTGCGTTGCTCTTCGGCCAGACGCTCTTGCGCCAGCGCTTCCTCTTTCGCGGCCACGGCGAGTTGTTCCTGCTCACGTGCCTGCGCCTCAGCAGTTGTAGCGCGTTGGTACGCGATCAGCGCGCCGATCAGACCCACCAGCGCAATCACGGCGGCAATGCTGGAGAAGATCGCCAGCCGGCGGATGCGCTGCGCCGTGCGGCGTTCGCGCTCCAGATCGGCGCGCAGTTTGGCGCAGTCGGCAAGAAACTCTGCCTCGATCGGGCGCAGTTCGCCGGGATGCGCGGCGACCCATGCTTCCGCCGCAACCAGATCGGCATCACGAAAGAGCAGGCTCTCGGCCTGGCCGCCCTGAAGCCAGCGTTCGGCCTGGAGTTGCAGCGGGCTGAGATGCTGCTGAAACCAGCGCTGATTGGCGGCGCGCACCGGGCCGATCAGCCGGTCGTGGGCCAGTTCGTACCAGGTAAGCCCGCGGCGCTGCTCGGCGCGCACCAGGTAGCTTTCGATCAAGGGTTGGATTGCGCTATTTGCCAACCCGTCGCTCTGCTCAACGCCGCGCAGCACCTGCCCACGAATGCCCAGCGGTGTGATCAGCTTGCGCTCGAACCACTCGCGGATGTCGCGCTCAGGGATCTTGCTTGGTTCTACCGCCCGCGCTACGCCCTCGGCATAATATTCTTCCAGCGATTGATCGACCGTAGCGACGCCGGCAATGTCGGCGGGCTGCACGTCGATCGGCCCCGGCGCAGCGGTGGCCGGTTGGCTCGCCAGCAAGCGCTGCCAGAGCCGGTAACAAACAACTTGCAACTGCACCGGCTCGATGCCCTGGCCCAACTCCTTCACAATCGTGTCGTCGGGGCGCTGCACCTGGACGCGGCGCAAGTCGTTCACCAGCGCTTCGACGGCGGCATCGCTGAAGCTGTGGCCGGCTGCCTGCACCGGCCCCTGGATCGCCTGGCGCGCCCCGATCGGGTCGAGCAGATCGAGCCGAAACGTGGTTTTGAAGCGGGTCGGCACGTAGGGCAGGTAGGGCGTCAGGCTGGCCAGATAATCCTCACGCATCGAAAAGAGCGCCCAGCGATGCTTGTCGCGATCGCGCAGGGCTGCGCCGAGTTGCTCGAAAAAGTCCACCTTGGCCACATGATTAAGCGGATCGACGGTAAGGATCTCCTCAAACTGGTCGAAGATCAACAGCCGATCAACCGGCTCAGCGCCATCAGCGGCGTCGAGCGCATCAAGGTAATCGCTCAGGCTCTGCGTGCCAAGCTGTTCGATGGGCAGGTCGGCATGATCAGGGCGTTGGGCGAGGGCGAGCAGCGCCGAGAGTAGATAGCGGTTCACGCCGGGCGGCGCATCGGGGGGCGGCGCGGTATTCACGCGGATCACCGGCTCGACCTGGAACGCGCGTCGTTCGAGCGCCGGCACGAGGGCGGCCTGAATCAGCGAGGTTTTGCCCGCGCCCGACGGCGAGTGCAGCAGTACAATCCGCTCGGCGATGATCAGGCCGGTCAGATCGCGCAGTTCGCGGTCGCGACCGTAGAGCCGTTCACCGGGGCGAAAGGAGCGCGGGCCGACGTAGGGATTGGTGGTCGTCGGCGGGGATGTCGGTGTTATAAGAGTCATGCTCCGCTCGATTATAGCTATCCGTATTGAACGGGAGGGCCTGGGCGGGCGAAGCCCGCCCAGAAAACCTTTCCGTATTGAACGGGAGGGAGGGCCTGGGCGGGCGAAGCCCGCCCAGA
>JBBRUG010000530.1:0-2860 GCA_038247995.1 Chloroflexales bacterium
CCCAATGCGCTATTCCCCGCATCCCCCCAACCCCCTGCTCCCTCACGTGGAGCAGGGGGAGCCGCCGCAGATTCGGCGTCCTGATGCTGTCGGAAGCCCCGCTCCCGCTCAGGGAGCGGGGTTGGGGGTGCGGGCAACGGCAAAAACCCTCCACCTGAGAGGGGACGGGGCTGGGGCGACCACGCGGGCTGGGGCGACGACACGGGCGACCACGCGGGTCGCCCTTACGGTGTGCTGAGGAGGGGTAGATAGATCGTGCTGCCGGGCACGGTGACGCGGTAAGGCGTGCTCAGATTGCCGTTGCTGTCGCGCAGTCGTACATATAGGTGTGCCGGTAGATCGGGTTCCCAGGCCCAGAAGACCCGTTTACGCAATGGCTGCCATTGCGCAGCGCTAAAATCGGGTTGCTGGCTAACTTGCATTTCAATGGGGCTGTCGTGTTCTGCGGCAACAATGCTGACCAGGGCGCCCTTTGCGAGCGGCTCCAATTCGATCTGCGCCTGTGGCGTCAAATCGAGCTTTACTGTCTCGGTCACAGTTGTGCTGTTCCCCGCGCGATCAAAGTAGCGCACAGCTACTTCGTGCAGACCCGATAGGGCGGGGAGGCGCCAGCGGTAGCTATCGTAGTAGGGCTGGGGATCGGCGAAGTTGCCGTTGATACCGAGTTGGACCGCGACAATCCCGCCAGCATCGTCGGTGGCGTTGGTGTCAAGGCGGATGTTACGGTCGAATAGTTGCAATGGTTCAGCGGTTTGCGCTGTATCTGTGATCAGGGCGGCAACTTCGGCGGTGCTGAGTGGACGATCGTAGATCGTCAGGCTGTCGAGGGCTGCGCCGGCGGGTGCCCCACCATAGGTGAAGCGACCAAGTTGGAGCACCGGCCCAACATCGGTAGGCAATCGCGCTCCGCTGGTCGTGGCAACCTGGTTACCATCGATATAGAGTGCTTTGGCGCCGCTCACGTCATCCCAGGTGACCGCGAAGTGATGCCAGCCGGGTTCCAGGGTGTCGGGCACGGCGAGCAGATCGCGACGCTCCAGATCCGGGCCGTTGGTCCAGAAGCTCCATTGCGGTGTTTCGTCGGGGCCGAGCATGTCGCGCCGCAGCGCCAGGGTGCCGGAATAGATCGGCGCGCCATCGGCGTTGGCACTGGCCGCAAAGAGATAATGACGTTGGAGCGAGTTAACCGGGTAGCGCTCGGGCAGTTCAACCCAGAGCGCGATCGTACCGGCGTTGGGCTTGAGGTTGCCGTCGGTAGGATACGCGATGCCGGCGCCGGCAAGCCGCAGGGCTTGATCATCCCGCCCGGCGCTGAAGGCGAGATTGCCGATAATTTCCGGGAAACCCTGGCCGATGGTCTGAACGGCGTGTCCGGCGAAGTCGGCCTGGAAGCGCAGATCGGCGGGCGGCGAAACGGCGAGCGTCCCGATCGGCGGCGTGGTATCGGTAGTGGGCAGGGGTGTGTCGCGCATGGTGGGCGGCGTGAAGTTGTAGGTGCCGCTTAGCGCGCTGTGCCAGAGCCACTCGCCGGCCAGACAGCCGGCATATTGGGAGCAAGGATCGGGGCCGGGGCCGTACCAGCCGTAGGGATCAATTTGCTTGCCATAACGCCGTACCTCGAAGTGCAGGTGCGGCGTACCCTTCACAAACCCGCTGGTGCCGCTGGTGCCGATGTAGTCGCCGGCCTGGACGGGAATACCGTTTGAGCTATCGATGCGGCCGAAAAAGATCGGCGCAAACTCGTCGAGGTGCCAATAGACTGTTTCGTAGCCGCCGGGATGGACGATCACGACGCCGTTACCGCGTTGGGTACGCGCATATGCGGTGCCGGCGGCGGCGGCGAGAATCGGCGTGCCGATCGGCTGATCGGGGAAGTAGTAATCGTGGCCGTCGTGGCCGTCGTACTGGACGTTCCCCTGACCGAGATAGTTCACCACAAAGCTGTTGCCGGGGATGGCGCTATCGACCGTCGGGTACATATGATCAAAATAGGCCAGGTGGACGACGCGGGTGCCGGTCGGCCAGGGTTGGAGCAAGAACCCACTGGTGGGTAGATTGGTCGGCGCAGCAGGCGCGCCGATGCCGACCTGAACCAGTTCATTATTAAAATAGCGTTCGAAGGCCAGCCCGAACGCCGCGACTGTGGTACGCCACTCAGGTTGGGTACGTCCGCGGGCGAGAAAGCGCTGGACGGCGACACCCTCAGGCGCCTGATCAAGCGTAAGCATGACGCTCGTTCCGTCGGTGAAGCGGAGGGTGGGTGCGCGTTCGTAGGGGCCAAGGCCGGCGCGTAGTTCGCGGGTGGCCCATTCGATCTGGGCGCTGAAGCCTGGCGGGCCGGTGGAGCTAAAAGGTTGGGCCAGCATTTCCGGGGGCGGCGCCGGATCGCTGAGCAGTGCACCTGTGGCTTCGAGGAGGGCCAGGATCAGCTGCGGACTGATGCCGTAATAGAGACTGCTGCCTTCGATAATCGTTGCCGCAGTACGGTCAGCATCGCGTAGATTCTTCAGCGCACCGGGTTGGGCGTCGAGGAAATGCTGAACACCCAAGCTTTCGATCGAACGCGCCGCAGCCGGTTGCGGCAGCAGGGTGACGATCAAAGCGAGGATGAGGCTCCAGAGCAGCCGGGGAGGGTTGTTCACGAGGGCGATCCTACGAGTTCAGGATACGTCGGCATTGGGTGCAGCGCAGCACCCTGAAGGGCGCTGCTGGGTCGAATTGAACACATGGGCCGCTGAAGCGGCGGAGGTCGAAATACATCAGGTACCACAGCGGCGGAGGTCGAAATACATCAGGTACCACAGCGGCGGAGGTCGAAATACATCAGGTCCCACCGCGGCGGAGGACGAAATAAGGCAGG
>JBBRUG010000531.1:0-2857 GCA_038247995.1 Chloroflexales bacterium
ACCAGTGATAGAATAGCGTCCATGGCTTTTGTGGTTTTTCCGTTGGTTGGGCTTGATCGCCCCAACGGTATCACAAAAGCCTTGCTCGTTCCCGGTCGGTTTTTGGCGAAGGTATTGCTATCGTAATCGTATATCGAGTATAGCACGCTCTGAATCGACGTGTCAAGGCAACTGGCGGCGGAATACATCTTTGCAAAGCGCGATTAGCTTTGTACAAGTCATTGACACGGCGTTATTTATAGGCTACTATAATACCGAACTAAAATATTTCACGCAAGAATAATTTAGGATTAGACTATCTTGGTAATCAGCCACGTAGATGGCTCTAATCAGCGTTAGAATGGCTTGGGCGCGAAAGTGCGCCGGTTGTGCGCGCAAAAAGGGATGCAGCGATGAATCACACCGAAACTCGGACTGATTACGTGTCGGCGATTGATGATATTGTTCGCCAGATAACCTGGCAGAGCCATAAGCAGTTGCTGCAAACCCTCAGCCACCCAGAGATTACGCTAACCTTGCCGCAAATGGTGACGCTGTTTGCCATTCGCGATGCGCGGCGCTGCCGAATGAGCGAGCTCGCTGAAACAACGCAGCAGTCGGCGGGAACGCTGACGGGCATTGTTGATCGGTTGATCGACGACCATCTTGTTGGCCGCGTGCGCGACGGCGACGATCGGCGGGTGGTGCAGGTGATGCTGACGCCATTAGGCGAACAGCGCCTGACGCGCGTTGAAGAGGCGCGGCGTGAAGATATGGAACGCATGCTTCGGCACTTCAGCATGGATCAACGCAGCCATCTGGAACAACTTTTGCGCCAGTTGCTCGGCGGTCTCCACGAACTCGTGAATGGGGAACTGGTTGCTCGGGGCAGTGCCCCTACGCCCAACCATCTGCCGCCGCCTATTCGTGCGTTTGAGTAGGAGTTTCCGATGGTTTGGCATGGCAAAGCCGGCCAAACCAGCTGAAGGTTGTATGACTGCGTCCTGTCGTGCCTTGCCGTGATGCGGTATACTACGCAGTACTGGCCTGCGGATTCGCGGTTTACCTTACCTATTCACGGCCCCTCATGCGTGTGCTTATTACAGGTTCTAGCGGGCAGATTGGCACGAATCTCGCTCTACGCCTCCTCGCTGAAGGCCATACCGTCTTTGGCGTGGATCGGCGGATGAATCCTTGGACTGATGCGTTCCCCACGCTGCTCCAGGATTTATCGGCGCCCCATCGCGATTTTCGCGGCGGGATCGGCGGCGCTCCCTACCCTCCCTGCGATATTGTTGTCCACCTCGCGGCGAATGCCAAGGTTCACGAGTTGGTTGAACAGCCGCATCGGGCGCTCGAAAATATTACCCTGACCTTTAATGTACTTGAATATTGCCGGGTTAATGGCTTACCGATGGTATTCGCTTCTTCGCGTGAGGTGTACGGCGATATTCATCGTTACCTCACTGAAGAGGCCAATGCCGACTTCAGTTATACCGAAAGCCCCTATTCGGCCTCGAAGATCTCCGGTGAGGCGTTGATCTATTCGTATGCACGTTGTTATAACTTGCCGTATCTGATCTTTCGCTTCTCGAATGTTTATGGGCGCTACGACACCGATATCGGCCGTATGGAGCGGGTGATCCCGCTCTTTATCAACCGAATTGCGGGCGGCGAGCCGGTGACGGTCTTTGGGGGCGAGAAGGTGCTCGATTTCACCTATGTTGATGATTGTGTTGATGGGATTGTGCGTGGCGTTGCGCGCCTGTGCGACGGCACAGTAACAAACCGCACCATTAACCTGGCCTATGGCGAGGGCAACACGTTAGTGCGCATGGCGGAACTGATCGGCATAGCCCTGGGTGTGCCGCCCACCATTATTGTTGAACCGGCTAAACGCCCCGGCGAGGTAAGTTATTATGTCGCCGATATCTCGCTGGCACGCGAGTTGCTCGGTTTTACCCCTCAGGTGCCCCTGGCCGAAGGAATCCGGCGTGCTGTTGCCTGGGCGATGCACGACAAGGGTGGGCAATGATACAAAAAGAATCGGCGGCGGGCCGGGCCAAGCGCGCACGCTCCGGCGAGCCGCGCCCCCGCCGTGCGCGTAAACCCACGACAGCCCCACAGGTGATGAGCCTGTTGCAGGCTACTTCGTCGTTGGTGGCGTTGCTCAACCCAGCCGAACTCTTTCGGAGCCTGATCGATCGGGTGGTCGAGGCGTTGCCCGCCGTTAGCGCGGCAATCCTCTGGGTCGATGATCGTGATACGGGTTGTCTTGATGCACAAGCTGTCGGCGGCCCGGCGTTGGATGCCGAAGCCGTTGGCGTTGTAGGCGGCTGCCATCTGCGTGCCGGTGAAGGTTTGGCCGGCCTGACGTTGCAGCGCGGTGAACCGCAGTTCGCCGAGACGATCCGCGGGTATCGCGATACGGCGGAATATCTCTCGCCGGCAATCACGCCCGCGTTCCAACTGCTCACCGAGCGCTTGCCGCGCCGACTTACGGCGATCGCCCTGCCATTGCGCGTCGGCAGTGAGACGGTTGGCGTGCTGGAGTTGATCAGTTCCGCCGAATCTACCGCTGATGATGCGCCGCGTCCACTGGTGCGCGCCGATCGATCGGAGTTGCAGATCTTCGCCAATATTGCTGCCGCCGCGATCAAAAATGCCCAATTGTATGATGATGTGCAACAGAGCGAGCGCCGTCTGAAGGCCTTCGACGCGGTTGTAACTACAATCAGCACCGCTACCGACCTGCACGATCTAGTGAATAGTGTCCTTGATGTGGTTGGCGCGCTGGTGCCGGTACACAGCAGTGCGCTGCTGTTGCTCGATACCGGTCGCGAACGGCTCGATCTGGGCGCCCAGCGTGGCTTGTCGC
>JBBRUG010000532.1:0-2851 GCA_038247995.1 Chloroflexales bacterium
GCGTGTCGCGTCAATGAGCCACCAGATCAGGATGCGGCGTGGGATCTCCGCGGTGGGGAAGCGAGAGAAGTAAAAACGTTGTTAATCGCCGGGGCAGTATACGCGAATCGCTGTGCCGGCGCAAGCGATCACCAGTGCTATCACCTAATTGTGAGCTACGTGAGAGGAACCTCGTCCAGCGCGTCGTCTTCGGCCCGCCCGACCTCCCCGGCTCGCTGCGCCCGCTACGCCTTCACGGCCCACCAGCCTGGGTTGGCGAACCCGGCCACCCTAACCCTGGCTGGCTGCACATCCTGGCGACGGCGTTGCTGGTGGCGCTGGCGGGTGGGTGGGTGTGGGGGAAGCGGGATGTCGAGAATGGCGACGAAGAACTGGAGCTTGATTCCGGATAAAACGACGCCGCTCCAGGCTTCTGCGCCGTTGGGCGCGTACCACAGGGAGCGGCATGGATGTTGTTTGGCTTGCCCGTAGGCAAACCGGGAACCGGCCTGTCGTTCTCCTGGAACACCTCGGCGCCGTGCCCCCCTCATTGCTGAGGGCGTCGCGGCGCATTTCCGGCGGGTAAGGAGCGCGAGTGGCGAGACGAAAACTGTTGTTATCGTTGGCGTTGTCGGGATTGTTGTCGTTGCGGTAGGCGCAACGGGCGTTGTCGCGATTGTTGTTCCACGAGCCGCCGCGCAGCACGTTGTCGGCCAGTTCCACCACCGATTATACCTCACTGTTGTGCGGGTCTGCGTCGCCGGGCGGGCGAAAGTGCGCGCCACGCGGACGCTCTGCCGCTGATTGCACCCCAGTGCGCTTCATCCAGTCGCCCAGCAGTGCACCGATCGCGCTGACTTCACGGCTGATAAACTCGTACTGGCGCAGCGTCAGCAGCTTCAGATCGTGGGCCAGGCGCAGGTAGAGCCGGAGCTGTTCGAGATGGGCGTCGGCGCGCAACAGCAGGTCGCGCTTGTCGCGAGTCTTGCGGGCCAGCACGATCAGTTCGTTGAACTCGAAGGCGGCCTGTTGGGTGCGGATCGCCAGGGCAAACCGATGCTCACGCGGGTATGTGAGCGTCGTCGGCACCAACCAGAGCAGCAGATCATAGGTTTTGGCAAAGATCGGGATTTCGTTCATACGTGAAGCCTTTGAAACCGGCTGAGTAGGTGTGTCTGTAAGCATCCTTCGATATGCGCCTCCGCTGCGCCCGCGCCATGCTCACGACGGACGCCGACTCTCCAGCATCCTGAGTAGGCCGTAGGCCGTATCGAAGGGTGCTGAATAGCGGGCCACAAGCATACGCCACCGACGCATTAGCCATTTGGCCGAAACGCCGGCTTCTTTGCCAGCCAGCGCAAGAGATCCCATTGCTCGGCGATCAACGCCTCCTTCTTCGCCCGTGACCAACCCTTGATCTGTCGTTCGACCAGGAAGGCACTATCATGGTCTGGCATCTCCTGAGCAAACACCAGTTCAACTGGACGTCGTCGCTTCGTCCACTCACTTCCCTCCCCACTTTGATGCGCAGCAAGTCGCTGCTCAAGGTTTGCCGTATGGTCCGTGTAGTATGAGCCGTCGGCGCAGCAAAGTATGTAGACCCAGACGGTACACATAGCGATCTCTTTCATTGATGATGGGTTTGCGGCGATCCCTTAGATGGTTCGACATCATCAGAAAAGGCTAGCTCAGGGCACCCTTCGATACGCCGCTGCGCGGCTACTCAGGATGCCGGGAGTGGATGCATTGGGCGAAAAAGCGTCTGGCGCAGGATCTGGTTGCGCAGCCGATAGGTATTGCCGTGGGCGGCATGGGCGCACCAACTCTGGATCGACTCGCCGGCTTTGTCCAGGCTGATCTCGCCATTGGCGTAGTCCTGCTGCAATGTACGCAGGCGCCGCCGAAAGCGCACCACCGATGGGCGTTTGAGGCGGCGATGGGTAGCGAAGTGGCGAAAGCCGAGGAACGCTACGCCGCTGCTGGTGGGGAAGACCTGGCACTTCGCCGGGTGGAGCAGCAGTCGCAGGCGTGTCGCAGCAAAGTCGCGCAGCGCATTCATCCAGATGTGTAAGGTCGCCTTGTCGTCGTGGAAGAGCAAAAAATCGTCGGCGTAGCGCAGGTAGGCCCGACACTTCAGTTCGCGCTTGACGAACTGATCAAGCTGATTCAAATAGACGTTCGCCCAAAACTGGCTGGTCAGGTTGCCGATCGGCAAGCCCTGCGGGCGCAATGGTGCAAACATGTCGTCGCCGGGCAACCAATGCAACTCGCGCTCACTGTCGAGCACGCCGACGCCGCTGGTAACGAGCCGTTCGCAGAGGCGCAGCACGTGTGTATCAGCGATCGTGCGCCCGAGGATGGAAAGCAGAATAGTATGGTCGATGGTTGGAAAGAATTTCGCTACGTCGCACTGCAATACAAAGCGGTGTTGGCGCACAAACTGTGTACAACGATCGAGGGCGCGATGGGTGCCTTTGCCCACTCGACATGCATATGAATCGTGAATAAATGTTCGCTCGAAGAGTGGTTCAATCACGTTGACCAACGCATGATGCACCACCCGGTCGCGGAAGGGTGCGGCGCTGATCTTGCGCTTCTTCGGTTCGTAGATGTAGAAGTGGCGGTAGGCGCCGGGTTGGTAGGTTTCGTCGCGCAGCTCGTCCTGCAGGCGAAACAGCTGATCCTCGACCCGCGCCTCGAAGCGCGCAACGTCGGCGCGGTCGCGCTTGGCCCGCCGTGCGGCGCGGTAGGCGCCGTAGAGATTCGCGAAGTCGTAGACGTGCGGGTACAGGTTGCGATAGGTCTTCATAAAAAATTTCGCGATTCGCGCCTGCCCTTCGACAAGCTCAGGACGAACGGCGTGGGTGGGGGA
>JBBRUG010000533.1:0-2835 GCA_038247995.1 Chloroflexales bacterium
GGAACTCCTCGACATCTTTATCGATGGGTTTTTTTTTTTGTTCCGCCTTGGTTGCCCCCTCTTGCGCGTTCCGGCGCGGCGCGACGCGCCCCTGCGCTGTATGCCAGATTGTCGACTGAAAAACTCTTTACACAAACCGTTCAAACACCTGGTTCCCCAGCATCCGCCCGCGCTCGGTCAGGCGCACGCGAACCGCATCGCGCTCGATCAGTTGCAGTTCAACCAGTTCGGCAAGCTCAACGCCATAAGCTTCGTCGAGGCTCAGGCCGCAGCGGGCCGCAAAGTGATCCTCGCTTACACCGGCGTTCAGCCGCAGACCCATGAACATCGTCTCGGCGCGCAAGTCGGCGGCGTCGAGCGGGGTTGTGTCGGCCACGGGACGAACGCCGGAGCGCACGGTTGTAATGTAGTCATCGATGCCGAGAATATTGGCGTAGCGCAGCGGGTACAGATGGCCGTGGGCGCCGGCTCCTGCCGCCAGGTAGTCGCTATTGAGCCAGTAGGCCAGGTTGTGGTGGCAGGCGCGAGCAGGCAGGGCTGAGGGTTGCGGGCTGAGGGTTGCGGGCTGAGGGCTACCCTGTCCCCCGGTCCCCTTGTCGCCCTGTCCTACGCCCTCGCGCACCCAATTACTGATCTCGTACTGCGCATAGCCGGCGGCGCCAAAAGCCGTGATTGCCGCTTCGTACATTGCCGCAGTCGCATCGCTGTCGGGCACCGTCACCCGCCCACTCGTCACCTGCGCGTAGAGCGGCGTGCTCGCTTCGACAATTAATGAGTAGAGCGCAAAATGATCGACGCCCCAGTCGGTAATCGTCGCCAGAGTCTGCGCCCACTGCGCCTGGTCTTGCCCCGGCAAGCCAAAGATAAAGTCCAGGTTGATATTCGTAAACCCGGCGGCGCGGGCGTCGTTGTAGCTCGCATAGGCGTCGGCGGCATTGTGGATGCGCCCCAACACGCGCAGTGTGGGGTCGTGCAGGCTCTGCACACCCATGCTCAGCCGGTTCACCCCTAACCCGCGCAGTTCGCGCAGATAGGTGCGATCAATCTCACTGCCGGGATTGGCCTCGCTCGAAATTTCAGCGCCCTCCAGCGACACCAGCGTACCGGCCGCCTGAAGAATCCGCTCGAACTGCGCAATGCTCAACATCGTCGGCGTACCACCGCCAAAAAAGATCGTCGGGCGTAAGGCATGTGCCTCCGCCGAAACCGGTAGCGGCGGCGTCACAGCGGCGAGCATGGTCAGTTCCGCGCACAGTGCATCAACATAAGCCGCGATGCGGTGCTCCATGTTCGCATAGGTATTAAAATCGCAATAAGCGCAGCGCCGCACACAAAATGGAATATGGATGTAGAGGTGTTTCACCGCTGTATTGTAGCACTATAGGCATAGGGAGCGTGACAAGCGCGACGGGCGAATCATGCCTCACGCCTCAGCTTTTTCCCCACCCTGCGGCCCATAAAAGATCACCCAGGTTTGAAAATCGGCGCTGAAGTTTTCAAAGCGATGCGTCACGCCTGCCGGAACAAACAGCACATCACCCGGCCCGAAGGCGTGGCGCGCATCCCCATTCACGAACTCGCCGCTGCCGCGCATAACCACATACAACTCATCCTGCTCGTGCGGCTCTTGCGCATCGTGGCCCTGCGGCGCATACAACTCAACCCGCATCCTCCCGCGCGCAAACATGGTTATGTAACGCAACTGACTCGGCGTCTGCAACGGCAGCGCCGCAGCGGCATCAGCCAGCGTAAAGCGATATGGTGCTTCGGTTGCGGTCATCGTAACTCCTCCAGATTGGCATTCTGCGTCTATGGGCCGGCTGCTGAATGCCGACCTCACCAAAAGTATAACCGCAGCAGCAAGCCGCCGCCCGCGCCAATTGCGCACCCTCTACGAGGACAAAGCCGCGCCGTTCTACGGGTTCGATGCGGCGGAATACTACGGTTCTCCGGTTTGCGCTATCGCTTTTGCACCCTGTATTTGGCCCTCTGGCGCTCGTCTGGTACGGTTTATAGTGTACAACAGAGGCAATGATTTCGTCTGAAAGCGGTACAATAGAAGCGCTACATTGATTCAACGAACCGAGCCAATACAGAAACTGGGGCAAGGAGCAACTGATGAGTGCTGAGACAAATCCGCAGGCCGAACTCGTGGCGCTGCGTGCTCAGGTAAGCGAACTACAAGCGGAAGTTGAACGGCTCCGCCCGTTCGAACAGCATGCAGAGACGCTCGAAGGTCACATGCGCGTCATTGCAACCGAGGCGCCGCTGCTCATGTTTGCGCTTGATCGTAACGGTGTCTACACGTTCTCCGATGGTAAGGCGCTAGCGATGGTCGGCCTTCAGCCCGGTCAACTCGTCGGCATGTCGGTCTTCGACGTCTTTGCAGCGTTTCCGGAATTTCTCGCTGCCGTCCGTACAGCGCTTGCCGGAACATCGGCCAATGTACGCACGGATGACGAGGAGCGCACGGCCGGCCGCGATCACTGGATCGCTCCGCTCTTTGATGCCGCGGGGCGCCCCGATGGCGTTTTCTGCGTCTCGATCGATCTCACCCGCCAGATCGCCGCCGAGCACGAGCGCACGCATTTCCAAGAAGAGATCATCGAGGCCCAGCGCGCTGCGCTGCGCGAACTCTCGACGCCGCTCATCCCGATCGCCGAGAATGTGATCGCCATGCCGCTGGTTGGCTCAATCGACACCTCCCGCGCCCAGCAGATTATGGAAACGCTGCTCGAAGGGATCGCTGAGCAACAGGCCGATGTGGCGATCCTCGACATCACCGGCGTGCGAATTGTCGATACTCAGGTGGCGAATGCGCTGTTACGCGCTGCC
>JBBRUG010000534.1:0-2822 GCA_038247995.1 Chloroflexales bacterium
GGGGGGGGGGCTGCTGCCCCCCCCCCCCCGCCCGGGGCGCGGCGCAACCCCCCCCCCGTGGGGGGCGCTCCCCGCGGCGGGGGGGGTTGTTTTGGGGGGGGGGGCCGGCCCCCCCGCGGGGGGCCCCGCTACCCCACTGGTCGGCGCTACCCCAGCGGCGCAACCAATTGCGGGCCGTCATTAGCCACTCGATTCACGTCGCGGCTCACCGGGTGGGCGGCCATGCTGTCGGCGTCGTACGGGGCGAGGAGATCGTGTACGGCCTCAGGGTCGCGCAGCGCCGGATCAAGCCAGCGTGCGTAATCGGCGGGGGCGACAATGACCGGCATCCGGTCGTGGAAGGGGCACAGGAGGTCGTTCGCCTCCGTGGTAAGAATGGTACAACTCTCAAGCGGGGCGCCTGCGGGGCTTTTCCAGCGCTCCCAGAGGCCGGCTAGCGCAAAGGGCGCCGCATCGGCCATATGGAAGTAGAACGGCTGCTTGCCATCAGGCGTTGCCTGCCACTCATAAAAACCATCGGCCGGGAGCAAGCAGCGGCGCTGACGGAGTGCCGTACGAAAGGCGGGCTTTTCAGCAGCCGTTTCCGCGCGGGCGTTAATCATCCGCGACCCGATCGAAGGATCTTTGGCCCACATCGGCACCAACCCCCAACGCATCAACACAAGTTCGCGCCCAACCGCCGCCGATCGCACTACAGCGACCGACTGCGTGGGCGCGATGTTATAGCGCGGGCCAAGTTGCGGCGGCTCCGGCAGCGCAAATTGCGCGGCGAGCTGTGCGCCATCGGTAGCTAAGGTAAAGCGTCCGCACATAGGGAAAAGTTGGCGGTATGCTGCGCCGTACGACGCAGCATACCGCCGCATGGGCGAGTTACAGCTTCTCGTCCGGGTCAAGCCGGGTCGTCTCGCCGGTTGCCGGTGAAGTACCATCGGGGACGTCGGTGCGTGTACGGTTCACAAAGGCCGTCAGTTGCTCGTTCAACTGCGCAATACCGCGCGCGAGCGCTTCCTGAAAGTCCTGGGCGGCCTGGCTGGTGCGGGCCTTGCTAACGGCCTCTTCGCCCTTCTCGGCGAGTTGCTGAATGCGCGGATCATCCTTGATCGAGTCGATCGCCTTATGCAGTTGGGTGCCAATCTCCTTGATTCCGGCGGAGACATCGTTCTGCACCTGCTTAGCGCGGTCGCTCTCCATGGCAGTGCGGATCGCTTGTTCGATTTGCTGGCCAAGTTCACGAAGTTCGGCGCCGATGTCGGTCTGCGGCTGATTCTTGTTTTCGGGTTCGGGCGTGCTCATTGTGCATCTCCTTCATCACGCAACTGGCGGCGCAATACCACCAATTCGGTCTGCTGAACAGACGCAACGGCGTTCACGATTGTTGCAACTTAGCTGCCGTCGGCTCGGCGCCGCCGTAAAAGCCATAGCCCACCAGCTACGGCTACGGTCATTGCGCCAATAACTGCATTCCGTTGGGGCGGGTGGGGTGCGCCCACACCGAGCGTCAAGGCATGGCTCAGGCCGCCGAATTCACTACGTTGGCCGCGTGCCGTAACGCCTACCTGAGTCAGCGGCAGTCCGCGGCGTACCGCAGCGGCAGCGACGGCGGCATGAGCGAGAACATCATTCGGTGCGCTGCTCAATGCGTCATATAAATCGGTATGGAAGATCGCCATGCGCAAACCCGGATCGTGCAGGTCAACACTGAGCATCCGCCGCACCACTGCTGCGTCAAGTTTGGCCAGCGGGCCACCGGGGCCATCAGTACGATAGGCCAGCACCGCCGCCGCCTCGTGGCGGTAGGGCAACAAACGAGCCAAATCGGCCGGGTCGGCGCCACTGGCGAGATCAACCGCCGCTACAGCTGTGCCGCGAGCTACACTCCATCCGTCGCGGAGGGCAAATGTATAGCCGTGGCGCTGGGCATGCTGAAGCACCATCACCGTTGGGTGAGTGGCGGCAAGTTGATTGGCGAGATCGGCAACGGCACGCCCACCGCCATCATTCACCAGAATAATTTCGTGATCGGTAGCGCTGCGCGCTGCAATGCCCAGGCACGTATGGACGGCAGCAGTCAGGCCACCGGGATCGCGTACTGGGAAGATAATCGAGAGGGTTGAGTCTACGGCTTCCATCCGCCTCCTGCTCCATCCAAATATACTTGCTGTAAGTATAGCACAGGGCTGTTCCGCGCAAACTACTCAATCTGGATGGTCGTCAGTTCCGCCGGTGCGCCATTGGGCGTAGGCAAGGCGGCGCCGGTTGTCGCATCGTAGAGGCCAAACTCCAGGCGATAGGCGCCGGGCGGCAGCGCCGGGAGCGGCATGTCGGCGCGATCGATCACCAGTTCACCTGCCTGCCAGCGCGAGGTGGGATAATCGGCATAACGCAGGGGCAGATCACGTTGGGCAACCCGTTGATTTTCGGCGTCGTAGACGTGAATGAAGAGCACGTAGTCGACATCAGTAGCAGCGAGCGCACGCCAATAAAGGTTGATCTGAAGCGCTTCGCCGGAAGCCAATGTTCGTTGATCGGCGCCTTCCAATGGCGTAATCCGCGCACGTGGCTCGCCAGGGCGGATTTCGTAACCAAGCAGTTCGGCCAGTTCACCAAAACGCACTGCGCGCCGCACAAAAGGGATCTGCTCGGGATGCTCACCCAGGTCGATCACCGCGCCCCCCGGCCCAGGCTGCAAGCCCAGCCGCCGAGTGGGCATCTGCAACAGCACGCTCCCTGCTTCAAACAACCGGTCGTACACCGGCTGATCGATCGGGTCGTAGCGCTCGTCGTTAAGCACCAGGTAACGATAGCCGCGTGCGGTATACCAC
>JBBRUG010000535.1:0-2794 GCA_038247995.1 Chloroflexales bacterium
AGGGGGTGATGCGCGATGTTAGGCTTACGCCTGCTCTGCGTGCCGCCGTTCAGCGTCGGGTGCACCTCTGTCGCGGCTTCGACGCCTGGGATCGCTTTGCGCATGTTGAGGCTTTTCGATTGCTTCAGCCTTTCGCTCAGGCGCTCGGCGATCACTTCCAAACGCTGTTACTCCTCAATGGGAAGGGAAAAATAAGCGGCTACGAGCTTGTCTTTGATCTCGTGCACAATGCGGAGCGCCGGGCCGAGCGCGGGCGTTGCGACGACGCAGTCGCACGACTCTATCGAGCGGTGGAGTTGCTGGCGCAGCGTCGTCTGGATCTGCAATTCCAGCAACGCACCGGCGACATTACGGTAGCTGCCCTGCCGGAAGCAGTGCAAGCACGTTACGCCGAACGCCGCGACAGCGACGGTAAGGTGCGCCTGGGCCTTCAGGATGCGTATCAACTCCTGTCCGACCTGAACGATCCGCTGGGGAGCGCATTCGCTACTGTGCGCGGACCGTTGAGCAATGCCCTGACGGCGCGCAACAGTTCGATTCTCGCCCACGGCATGACTCCGATGAGCCGTGCGAGCTATCAGGAACTGTACATTCAGGTGCAGGCATTGTTTACGGCGGCGGAACAGGCGCGCGTTCGCCTTGGGCGCAAACCGGCCCAATTTCCGCCGCTCACGGAGATTGCCCCATGATCCTGCTCAACTTCGCGCACCCACTCACGCCCGAGCAACTCGCGCAGATCACAGCGCAGGCCAACGATGAGCCTGAGGTGCGCCCCATTCCAACCCAAGCCGATCGCACGCGCCCCTTCGCCGACCTTGCCGCCGAACTCGCCGATGCAGCCGGGCTCAGCGGTGTGGAATGGCAAACGGCGCCACTGCTGATCAATCCGCCCGGCCTAGCGGCATTGGCCCTGGCGCTGTTGGCCGAACTCCATGGCCGCTGCGGCTACTTTCCGCCCATCCTGAACCTGCGCCCGGTTGCCCAGAGCCTGCCGCCGCGCTTCGAACTGGCCGAGATCGTCAATCTTCAGGCGCTCCGTGAAGCGGCGCGGACACGCAGGAACGATGCGTGACAGGGACGATGGACGCACGCCGCCAGGACTTCAGTTCGCCAGCCGCATCTTTTCGGACACGGCCCTCCGGCCAGGGAGCTGGCGGCGCCGCCCGGTACATACACTATGCCAACACTCTACATTGTTGAACAAGGCGCAACCGTAGCCATCGACGGCGAGCGCATTGTCGTTCGCCGCGACAGCGCAACGATCAGCGCCCTGCCCCTGGCGAAGATCAGCGATGTCGTGATCTTCGGCAATAGCACACTCAGCACGCCCGCCCTCCGCAGGTTGCTTGATCGCGGGATCGAACTGAGCTTCCTCACCACTCGTGGGCGCTATCAGGGCCGCCTGGTGGGTGCCGCAACGCCCCACGTGAGCCTGCGCCGCGATCAGTATCGCTGCGCCGACGACCCGGCCTGGGCGCTCCGGCAGGCCCAGGCCGTTGTGGATGGCAAGCTCCGCAACTGTCGCTCGCTGCTGCAACGCTTTGCACGCAACCGGAGCAGCGTTGATCCTGAAGTGCCCGCGACGATCAGCGCGCTCGGCGAAGCGATCAGCCGGGTTGGGCGGACAACCCGCATCACGGCGTTGTTAGGCGTGGAAGGCAGCGCCACGGCGCGCTACTTTCGCGGCCTGCGCGCCCTGTTCGACCCGGCGTGGCGCTTTCAAGATCGCAACCGCCGCCCGCCGACCGACCCGGTGAATGCTGCGCTCTCGCTTGGCTACACGTTGCTCCAGCACAAAATCCTCGGTGCGGTGCAAACAGTGGGCTTCGACCCCTACCTGGGCTATCTGCATCAGCCGGATTATCACCGCCCGGCATTGGCGCTCGATCTGATGGAGGAATTTCGGCCCTTGATCATCGATTCGCTGGTGCTGCGCTGCTGTTCCGACGGGCGGCTCAGCCACGACGACTTCAGCACCGGCGACCATGAAAGCCCGTATGCGGTACGCATGAGCGACGACGCCAAGCGCCGCTTGATCACCGCCTTCGAGGAACGCCTGCGTGTGAAGTTCACCCATCCCGAAGGCGCGGATCGCGGGCCGGGCGAAGTCGATTATGCACGCTGTTTTGAACTACAAGCCCGGCGTCTGGCCCGCGCCGTACGCGGCGGCGACGCCTACGCCCCGCTGATTGCACGCTAATGCTCTACCTGATCTCATACGACATCTCGGTCGATCGGCGGCGCACGCGGATTGCGAAAATCCTGGAAGGCTTCGGCCAGCGCGTGCAGTACAGTGTTTTCGAGTGTGATCTGGAGGCCAGACACTACCAGGCGCTCTGGCGCAAACTTGCCCGCACGATCCAGCCCGACGAAGGCGACAGCCTGCGCATCTATCGGCTCTGCGCCGCCTGTGTGGGCACGATTGCCGTAATCGGCGCCGGGCCGCCGGTGGAAACCAGTCCCCATGTATACATCGTCTGAAGGCGAACGAGCGCCGCTGGATGGCGCTGCAACGGAGCGCAACCTGGCCGCATCCACCGGCCCATGCCGCGCAAGCGCAGCAGTACGGGCCAAAACGCCGCTCAACCCACCCGAAATGGCGCAAAACCCTTTACACATATGCCCCGCCAACGCCCAACCGCGCAACCACCCCCATTCCATGGCTTCCCAATGCGCCAAAAACATGCTACTATCAGAGAGACGTTCCCGCTTCGCAGGGGATGAAGACCTGTAACCTCAGTCTTGTGTAAGGGCGGCGCTGTGGCCGATCAGAGAGACGTTCCCGCTTCGCAGG
>JBBRUG010000536.1:0-2753 GCA_038247995.1 Chloroflexales bacterium
CCGTAGGGTTGCAATGCGACCCTACGGCGGCACAATCACGCGCATCGCTCCGGGCAGAATATGCGCCGTGAAGGGTGTTTCGCCCCAAACTTCGCCATCACCGATGATCGACTCGGGCGCGTCGGCCTCGGCAGTGGTGACAGTCACTTCGCGGGCCTGCCAATGGCGCACCATGCGCTCGCGCTCGGCCTGTTCATTGACGCTGATCGGCCGGCGCAACATCGAAAGAAAATTGAGGCTCTGGACGACAACAACATCGAGTAACCCATCGCTGATACTAATTTTCGCCAGCAGCGGCAAGCCGGCCATTCCCACATTGCCCGAATTGGCCACCATACAGGTATAACCGTCAACTTCAACTTCCTTGCCATCAAGGGTAAGATTGTAGCGCACCAGCTTGAGTTCTTGCTGGATCGCTGTAAGCGCATAGGCCATTTTGCCCAGGCGTTCCTTGGCCTCACGCGCGGTGTTCTGGACATACGCCGCTTCGTAGCCGGTGGCTACGCGCAGGGCAAAAAGCCGCTCGCCGACGGCACCCATATCCACGTCGCGCACGGGAATCTTGTCGCGGTTCAGTAACTCGGCAGCCTGCGCCACATTGTAATCGATCCCCAGTTCGATCGACATCACATTGCCCGTGCCGCCGGGAATAATCGCCAGCGGCACGCCCGAGCCAGCTAACCCGGCGGCAGCCTCCATCACCGCACCGTCGCCGCCATACACCATCACCGCATCGTAGCCGTCGATAACGGCATTCGCCGCCAGGCGCTGCGCGTCGCCGCTGCCGTGAGTGATCGCAATATCCCAGGGGATTTCGGTTGAACGAAGCACCCGGTTGAGCGGGCGGAGAATCGGCCGCTCGATCCCCGACGCCGGGTTGATGATCACCATGATCCGCTTGATCGCTGCTCGATCAAGCATCGTTACCGGCGCCACGGCCGATGGATCAAGCTTAGTCAGCAGATCGTCGGGGAGCGTGGTTTGCAGGAAGGTCGCATCAATCAGGAACGGTTGCAAGCGAGCGATGAGCCGTTCGGCATCATCGGTTGCGCCAACCACGAACAGCGCCGACATGCCCGGCTCGATCGCATTGTTGAACTGGCGGACGCGGCGCACTAACTGGTGGCGTGCGGCGAGCCGATGCGCCAGGAACCCGCCGGCGGCCAGGCCGGTAATCGGGAAGGCAGCGAGCGCGCCAACCAGCAACCCCAGGCCGGCGCCGCCCGCCGCCGTCGCGATCTTGGGCAGCGCATCGTCGAGGCCCTGCAAACTGCGCAGTTTGCCGTCATCTTCGCGCACCAACACCAGCGCGTCGTCGATCTTTACCAGGGCGTCTTTTTCGAGCAGCCGGAGCGTGTCGAGCACGCGGCTGGCCTGATGGCGATCATGAAAGGCGACGGCGGTCAACTGGCTCATGCGCTCACTCCATCACAAAAAGCGATCCTCTACCGCGATGATACCTTGTGGAGCGGCAAAACACATCACTAAAAACGAAGTAGTGCGCCCTTTGATCGGGGACACGAGGACACGGGGCGATGACCCGGCGTCCGTGATCGATCACCCGGCGCTCACGCACCGAGCCGGCGCAAATAAATCCACGCCGAGGCCCAATGGTTCTCGGCCACCACGGTTTCACCTTCCTCCAGGCGCTCGATCGCAAATGTATCCGTGAAGAGGTTTAGCAGCACGCTGCGCGGAATGCTCACCGGCACGCCGGTGGCATCCTCGTCGCGCAGGTGGGCGAAGAGCACATACAGGCCGCCGGGCCGTACCAACCGCGCTACTTCCCGCGCATAGGCCGCCAGATCGGCGCCTTCCAGCGCGTGCATACAGCCGATATCGACGGCGAGATCGTAGGGTTCATCCAGAAATGCCAGATCAGTCACCGAGGCATGGAACAGGCGCACCTGTTCGGCGCGGCCCGCCGCCTGCACGCGCTCCTGCGCCAGTGCAATCGCCTCGGGCACAAAATCGACGCCGTCAACCGTCCAGCCGGCAGCGGCGAGGTGAAGGCACGTGCGCCCCACCCCACAGCCGAGGTCGAGCGCCCGGCCCGGCGGTAACTCGCTGGCCAGGGCAACGATCTCGGGCGGCGGCAACGGCAGATCCCACGGCAGATCGCGATCACGGTAGCGCTGCTGCATACGTTCGAAGCGAGTTGGTTGGGACATAAAAGGGGTTCCTTAATTTTAATCCGCTGCATTGTAGCGAGGTATGCTATGAACTGGCAACGTGACAAGCGCATTGTGACAATCGAATCGCCCTGGGTACGCATGATCGCGGAGCAGTGGCGCGATGAGACGGGCCAACAACTCGACTACTGGCGCGTCGAACGGGTGCCCTCGCTGATCGTCGCCGCTGTACACAACGGACAGTTGCTCATTCCACAGCCTCAGTTTCGCCCCGGCCTCGGTCGGCCCACCCTCGATCTCCCCGGCGGGCGTTGGCCTGAGGGCCGAACAGCCGCCGAAACCGCCACGGCGATCGTCGCCCGCGAACTAGGTTTGCCGCCCGAGGCAATTCAGGATGTGCGCCTGCTCAACGAACAGGGCTGGCCGATCAATAGCTCGTTCTCTAACCAATTGCTCTTCGCCGCCAGCGCCGCGATCGACCCCGCCGCAACGCCGGCCTTGCCGCACGAAACCATCCCCGCCAACAGCAGCGGTCTGCGCAGCCTGCTTCAACGCCTCGAATGCCTGCAATGCCGGGCAGTGGTGCTGGAGTTGCTTTTGGGTGATGAGTGACGAGTGACG
>JBBRUG010000537.1:0-2740 GCA_038247995.1 Chloroflexales bacterium
TCGGCTGCTTAATGTGCTCCAATTGGGTGACGATCTGGCGGCGGGGCTGGGGCTGGCGGTAGCGCCCACGCGACTGCTGCTGCTTGTCATTGGTGCGGCGCTAGTTGCCGCAGTCGTCGCCGTGTGTGGGCCGATCGGCTGGGTGGCGCTCCTCGCCCCTCACCTGGCGCGACGAGCCCTGGCGACGCCGAATGCAGTCTACGTCCTGCCGATCGCAGCATTGATCGGCGCAGTGCTGCTGACGAGCGCCGATCTTCTGGCGCGGCTGGCCCTGGCGCCTACTGAGTTGCCGGTTGGCATTTGGACGACGCTCCTGGGCGGGCCATTGTTGCTCATCCTGCTGCGATCGCAGTTCGGAGCCCGCCATGAATAGACGGACGTACATCTTGCTGGCAAGCGGAGGAGCGCTGCTCGTGCTTCTGGTGGTGCTGCATCTTGGCGTTGGTTCGGTGACACTTGCGCCCGGTCAAGTGCTGCGCGCTGTCCTCGATCAGGCCGACGAGCCACTGCATCGCCAAATTGTGTGGGAGTTGCGGTTGCCCCGCGCCCTGATTGCCGTCGTTGCCGGCGCCCTGCTCGGATTGGCGGGCGCGTTGCTCCAGGCGATCATGCGTAACCCGCTGGCCGAGCCGGGACTGACTGGCGTGAGCGCCGGCGGCGTGTTCTTTGCCGTGCTGTGGCTGACACGCGGCGGCACAATGGCTGAACCGGGCCGCACCTTACCATTTGTGGCGTTAGCAGGCGGCCTAGCAGCAAGCGGTCTTGTATTACTCATGGCGCGCAGTCGTTCGGGGAACACCGACCCGGTTCGACTCGTCCTGGCGGGTGTTTTGGTAAGCGCCATCCTCAGTTCCGCTACGACATTCGTGCTGGTGCGCAACAATCAGGCCCTTGGCGGCATCCTCACCTGGATGATCGGTTCGCTCAACGGACGAGTATGGATCCACTGGAATGTGTTGTGGCCGTGGGCTGCGTTCGCACTACCCGTAGGGTTGCTCTGCGCAGGTGTGGCGAACGCACTCCAACTCGGTGATTCAATTGCCGCCGGTATTGGCGTGCCGGTTGAGCGCGCACGTCTAGCACTGCTCGCCGTCGCGGCGCTCCTGGCTGCAAGCGCGGTCGCGGTGGTTGGCGCGGTGGGGTTTGTCGGTCTGATTGGCCCCCACCTCACCCGTCGACTGGTCGGCGATGACGCACGCTGCGTATTTCCCGGCAGCGTCATAATCACCGCTGTGCTGCTCGTCGGCGCAGACGTAGCGGCACAACTCATCACGCTCAACCCACCATTCGCCACAACACCGTACCGCGCCGGGTTGCCGGTAGGTGCGGTAACGGCACTGCTCGGTGCGCCGTTTTTTCTCTACCTTCTGCGGCGGAGCAGCTCGTGAGTGATGCGACACCAGCCGCGGCGCTTGCCGCCGAACAGATCAGCGCCGGGTATGATCGCCGCACCGTACTTGATGACCTCTCGGTAGGCATTGCACGCGGCGCCGTCACTGCGCTCGTCGGCCCAAATGGGTCGGGGAAATCGACCTTGCTGAAAACGCTGGCCCGCCTGTTACAACCGAGGACAGGCGCAGTCTATCTTGACGGTACAGCGATTGCCCGGATGCCCACAGATGCCGTTGCCCGCACGCTGGCGGTGCTGCCGCAGGGGCCTACCGCTCCGGCTGGCCTCACAGTGGCCGAACTAGTTGAGCAGGGGCGTTACCCACATGCTGGGCCGCTGCGCATGCTCCGGCGGCAGGATCACGCTGCGATCACCGAGGCGCTAGCCCTGACGAATACCGCTCAGTTTGCCGACCGCCCGGTTGATAGCCTATCCGGCGGCGAACGCCAACGGGTATGGCTCGCGCTGGCGTTGGCGCAGGCGACTCCTATCTTGCTGCTCGATGAGCCAACAACCTTTCTTGATATTGGTCATCAGATCGAGGTACTCGACCTAGTGCGCAGCCTGAACCACAACCATGGCAAAACGATCATTATGGTGTTGCATGATCTCAACCATGCCGCACGCTATGCTGATCGACTGATTGCGCTGCGGGCAGGGCAGATTGTTGCCGATGGCCCGCCAGTTACGGTGTTGACGCCGGCGCTGCTGGAGCAGGTGTTTGGCGTTCGGGCAACCATTCTGATTGACCCAATAACCCATGCGCCAGTGTGTCTGCCGTATGGGGTAATCAACCAGGGCGACACAGCGCCTTGCTAGCGATAGTTCATCCGAATCACATCCCAATCCCGATCCCAATCACCGCCAGCAGGCTCCACCCCAGTTCCTGCGCACCCACCAGGGGCGTCGGCGTACGCAAGCTGCGCGGCATCAGCCCAAGCGCGGCACGGAGTGTCAGCAGGGCGAAGAGCGCAACGAGGAGCCACGACGCCAATCCTGCCCCGGCCAACCCGCCGACAATGCCCAGCGCCAGGCCATGCGCTCCCAGCGCCGGCCCGCGCCGCGCCGGCGTACCCCGCGCCAGGCGCAAGCGTGTGCCCACATAGATAATCGCCGTCGTCGCCTGAAGCGCCAACAGCAGCCAGATCAGCACCGCAGGCAGCAGCGTCCACCCAGCGGCCATGGCGATCGCCGCCGCCACCGCGCTGATCGCCGTCGCGCCGCACAACTCTGCGATCAGCGCCCGGCTCTGTTTGAGCATGTCAAAGCGGAACTGCACGACAGCGAATGGCGCTGCGAGCAGGAGAGGCAGCCAGAAGGCGTGCGCTGCGCTGAGCCACGCTGCCGCAA
>JBBRUG010000538.1:0-2737 GCA_038247995.1 Chloroflexales bacterium
ATTCTTTACCGTACCGATCTGCTGGAGCATGTGCAGCACCGCCTCGTTGGCGCCACCGTGCAGCGGGCCGTAGAGCGCCGCCGAGGCCGCCGAAAGCGCGCAGTAGGGATCGCCCCGGCTCGAACCCACGCCGCGCATCGTCGCTGTCGAGCAGTTCTGCTCATGGTCGGCGTGCAGAATGAACAGCACATCGAGTGCTTTAGCCAGCACCGGATTGACTTCATAGTCGCGGTGACCCATGTAGTCCATCATATAAAGCAGGTTTTCGGTGTAGCCCAGCGCGTTATCCGGCGGGTTGAACGGCCGCCCGATGCGGTTACGGTAGGCGTAGGCCGCAATGGTGGGAATCTGCCCGATAATGCGCCAGATCTGCTTCTCGCGCACCGCCGGGTCATCGATGTTCTTCGACTCAGGAAAGAGCGTCGACATCGCCGCAATGCCGCTGATCAGCACGCCCATCGGGTGGGCGTCGTAACGGAAGGCCTGGATCAGTTCAACCATGTTGTTGTGAATGAACGTGTGGCGGCTGATCCGGTTCTTCCACCAGGCCAGGCGCTCCGGCGCGGGCAGTTCGCCATAGATCAGCAGGTAGGCGACCTCCAGGTACGAGCTGTGCTCGGCCAGTTGCTCAATCGGATAGCCGCGATATTCTAGAATGCCCTTGTCGCCGTCGATGTAGGTAATCGTGCTCTTGCACTCAGCGGTGTTCATATAAGCCGGATCGTAGGACATCAGCCCAAAATCGTCGGTGTCAACTTTGATCTTACGTAGATCAGTAGCGCGCACCGTGCCATATTCGATCGGGAGCTCATACGTCTTGCCGGTACGGTTATCGGTAACCGTCAAGGTGTCTTTCGCCATGGGGGTTCTCTTTCAAACTAACTGTGCGAACTCCAGGAGATGCGCACAGTATACCTTATTCAGCAGTCAGGATTCAGGAGTCAGGCGTCAGAAGATCAGCTATTCCGGCGCCTGCCGCCTACCGGCGCTCCACCCCAAGGAGGCCCAACAGCACCGCATACGGCGTGCCGGCGTTGTCGGGGTGGTGCTCGAAGCGCGCCCGCTCGAACCACTGCACCGTGTAGATGCGGCCCTGGATCTGCTCTGGTTGCGGCTCGCTTAGCGGCAAGCCAAACAGGGCCACGCTCTCGGCCAGGCTATACCCGGCTCGCCCGTCGAACTCTAGCCCATTGCGCTGGAAATAGCTCAAGAACGGCTCACACAACGAGTGGTTCGTTTCCGGAAAGTAGAGACACCCTGCGGACGCCGCTTCGACGCGCGGAAAGCGCTGCCAGTCGCGGCTCTGGCGTTCCAGGATCTCGGCGCCCAACCGCCCCAGCAGTACATCGTAGGGGCGCGCGTTTTGCGGGTGCAGTTCCAGCCGATTGCGCTCGAACTCCTGCGCCTGCACTGCGCGACCCTCGATGGTGACGCTCTGCTGCGGGCCGATGGGGTAGCCAAATACCGGTAGGCCGCCGTTTTCACGCCAGTACTGCAAGATGCGCCCACACACCGCGAAGCCCGTTTCAGCGAAGCGCTGGCACGTCCCGTTTGTCGGCTGTGCCGTCCGTCCAACCTCGGCGCGGAACCGATCGCTGAACTCTTTTGTCAGACGCAAATAAAGATCGCCGAACTGCTCACTCGGCTCGATATGGCTGCCCTCGTAGAACTCATTGAAACTCGTCAGCACCACCGCAGCGGCATTCTTATCGATCGCCGTCTGCCAGGTGCCGCGATAATACGCGCCATTCTCACGATCACGGCGGTGGCCGTTGCGGATCTTGAGATCGTCGTAGCCGGGCATAACCGTAGCGATAAACGGCCGGCTCTGGCCGTTGCGCGTGTTGTAGTCGTTCAGGCGCCGCTCGTAGCTCGCCATTGCCGCGCCGGGCGTGCGCTCCCAGGTGATGTCGAAGTAGTAGAGCGTATCAAAGACGCTCATATAGCTGAAGTCGTCGGTACCGCCGAACCAGAACTGATTGCGGTTCGGATCAACCCGATTGCGCAGTTGCTCCCAACTCGCCCGGCCGCCGAGCGCGGGCGGGTAGAACCAGAACACCGTCGGCTTGCCCTGAAAGCGCAGATAGTTCGGCTGGCTGAAGAAGTCGCGCTCCAGCACCGCCAACGCATTCGCCAGTGCATCGACGCTCTTCAGCGCCCCCCACGCCGACTGATCGGGGATAATCGTAAACTGCAGATCTGTGCCCATTTCCCGCGCAAGTTCGATAATTCGCCGGCAGCGTGCGTTGAGCCGTTCTTCATCGGGGCCGTACCAGGTACAGATCAGCGCGTCGATCCCGGCGGCGTCGGCCTGCTGAATATGGCGCCTGAGCACCGCGTCATCACCGCCGGAATATTGCGGCGCCGGCAGATCGCTCATACGCGCATAGTTCCAATCCGACAGCTCCCACCAGGGATAGTAGAAAGCCATAATCGGCCGATCCGATACGGCGCGCACCGGCGTCGGCGCACCCAGCGGCAGCGCGGCAGCCAGAATCGCCAGCAACGGCAACAGACGGATAATGGTTCGCAACATCAGGTTCTCCTTGAGCAACGTGCGGGTAATAACGCTGCTTGCATTGTAGTGAACACCCGCAACCGACCGCTGACGACCGACCACCGACGACCGACCACCGACGACCGACCATCGACCTCCCACCATTGCCCGTCATCCGTCATCCGTCATCGGTCATCCGTCATCCGTCGTCCATCGTCCATCGTCCATCGTCCATCGTCC
>JBBRUG010000539.1:0-2706 GCA_038247995.1 Chloroflexales bacterium
GTAGCGGTAGGGCTTGCCGCTGCCGTCGCTCACCAGGTAGAAGCCCAATTCACCCTTGGGCGACTCGATGCGCGCATACGCTTCGCCGACGGGCGGGCGCACATTCTGGCGGGCCTTCGGGTTGATATGGCCGCCTTGCGCATCGGGGATCTGCTCAATGATCTGCTCGATAATGCGCTTGCTCTGGCGGATCTCCTCAATACGCACCAGGAAACGATCATACACATCGCCGACCGTGCCAACAGGCACATCGAAGTCGAAGCGATCGTAGATGCTGTAGGGTTCTGCTTTGCGCACATCGTAGGGCACGCCGGAGCCGCGCAGCACTGGCCCGGTGACACTATAGGCAATCGCCAGGTCGCGCGGGAGCACGCCGATGCCCTCTGCGCGCTGGAGCAGGATCTCATTCTCGCGCAGCAGCCGTTCGAGCTCATCGACGAAGGCGGGCATTGCGATGAGCAGATCCTTCAAGCGCGGAATAAAATCATCCGGCAGATCGCGAACCACGCCGCCGAAGCGGAAGTAGTTACACATCAGGCGTGCGCCGGAGGCGGCTTCAAACAGGTCGAGGATCTTCTCGCGTTCGCGCATGCCGAAGGCGAGTTGGGTTTGCCAGGCGCCCATATCGTTGATCAGGAAGCCCAGCGCGCCGGCGTGGTTGAGGATGCGGGTTAGCTCAACCATCAGCACGCGAATATACTCGGCCCGTTCGGGCACCTCGATCCCGGCCAGCTTTTCAACTGCCATAGCATAGGCTTGATTGTTCGCCATGGAGTTGAAATAATCCAGCCGGTCGGTGTAGGGCATATTTTGCAGGTAGGTGTTCACCTCGGCGATCTGCTCGTGGTTGCGATGCAGATACCCAAACACCGGCTTCAGATCGGTGATCGTCTCGCCATCGACGGTGACCAACATCCGAAACACACCATGGGTAGAGGGGTGCTGCGGGCCGATATTAATCTGGAGCTCTTCGGTCTTAATCACAACTACTCACCTTCACCGATGTATTTGTCGCCCTGCTTTGGGAAGTCTTTGCGCATTGGGAAGCCCTCGAACTCGTCCCACATGTAGATGCGGCGCAGGAAGGGATGATCCGCAAAATGGATCCCGAAGAGGTCGAACGCTTCACGCTCGTGGAAATTAGCGCCCGGCCAATGCGGTGTAAGTGATGGAACGCCGGACTCATCGCGTGGTATGCGCACCTTCAGCATGAGCGCCGGGCCACCGGTAACTTGGTAGAAGCGATACACCAGTTCAAACAAGTCGGCGTGCAGATAATCGACGACGGCAATGTCGGACAGGTAGGTATAGCCGAGCGTATCGCGCACATAGAGCGCGGCGGCAATGATCTGATCGGGCGCAACGTGCACTGCGACGCTCACGAAGGGGCCGGGTTGTGGGCCGTGGCTTGGCGGTGGT
This sequence comes from Chloroflexales bacterium, assembly GCA_038247995.1. Taxonomy (GTDB): domain Bacteria; phylum Chloroflexota; class Chloroflexia; order Chloroflexales; family Chloroflexaceae; genus JBBRUG01. Next base: position 1,420 of record JBBRUG010000539.1, read on the forward strand.
GCGAGTTCGAGCGACGTAGCTTCGACCAGGGCCGTCGGCAGATCGCGGGCTAGCCGTTCGCGTAGATCAGCGGTGGTGATCTCAGGCATCACGCACCTCATTGCGCTTCAGGTCGTCGGCGGCAATCTCGGGGGCCACGCCAATTGCTTTATTAGCGTGCTCCAGTTCAACGCTTGCGTCCATAATTGGGAAGTGGCGCGCGATCTCGGGGTGCTCAAGGCGGCCGCTCTTCTGCTCACCCTGGGTCGGGGCGGTGTAGGGGCTAAGCAGGGGCAAGCCGCCGACTGGATCGACGAGGACACCATCGACTTCAAGCCCTTTGGCGCCGAAGGTGGGCACGGGGAAAGCGCTGGTTTGCGGGCGATCGCCTTGGCCGTACCAGCGCACGCGGCCGAGTTTCTGATGGTCGATCTGCTCCTGGAGCGTGATCAGGGCGTGGAGCAACGCCTCGGGGCGGGGCGGACAGCCGGGAATATAAACATCGACCGGAATAAAGAGGTCGATCCCGCGCAGCACATTGTAACCATCACGAAAAGGCCCACCGGAGGTGGCGCAAGCGCCCATCGAAATGACATAACGCGGCTCAGCCATCTGGTTGTAGAGCCGCACTACTTGAGGGGCCATCTTCTTGGTAACGGTGCCGGCGACGATCATCAGATCGGCCTGGCGCGGCGACGCGCGGAAGAGTTCGGCGCCGAAGCGCGAGACATCGTAGCGGCTCAGGCCGAAGGCCATCATCTCGATGGCGCAGCAGGCCAAGCCGAAGGCCATCGGCCAGATCGACGAACGCCGCCCCCAGTTATAGAAGCGGTTCACCGTAGAGAGGAAGACGCCCTGGCGCTCAAGATCGAGTTGAAGATTGGGTTCGTTAGACATAGGTTATGAGGTGGGTGTTATGGGTTGCGCGTTGCGCCCGGTTGGCCTTTTACACTTTGCATGTAGCTACACCCACTCCAGGGCGCCCTTGCGCCATTCGTAGATTAGGCCGGCAAAGAGCAAACCAATAAAAACTGAACCGCAGACGAAGCCGTACACACCCAGGCTATCGAAGGCTACGGCCCAGGGGTAGAGGAAAATAACCTCAACGCCGAAGATGACGTAGGCCAGCGCATAAAGATAGTACTGCACCTTAAATTGCACCCGAATATCGCCGATAACTTCCAGACCACATTCATACGTGGACTGTTTGACCGGCGTGGGGCGCTTGGGGCGCAGGAAAAAGGCCAAGAGTAAGGGGATAACCGGAAAACTTAGCGCAGCAAGAAAAAAGACCCCAATAAAGGCGTA
>JBBRUG010000540.1:0-2699 GCA_038247995.1 Chloroflexales bacterium
CTCGGCAAGCTCCGGATCGGGGACAAGTTCGGCATAGCGCCGGGCAATGCCGAGATCGGCTTTGGCGATGATCAATTGGGCGTTGCCGAGTAGGGTGTTGAAGAAAGGCCAGGCGCCGTACATTTCACGCAGCAGGGTGAGTTGCGGCGTGAGCGGAATATCGCTTGCCTCGGCGTGCTCCGCGCCGACAAATGCCGCCAATCCGCTGCCCAACCCGAACCAACCCGGCAGGGTGTGGCGGCTCTGCATCCAACTGAAGACCCAAGGAATAGCGCGCAGATCTTCGATCCGGTCGCTGTTGGTGCGGCTGGCCGGTCGTGAGCCGATCCGCAGCCGGCTGATCTCGGCAATCGGCGTGGCCTGACGGAAGTAGCGCAGGAAGGCGGCATCGTCGTAGATCAGGCCGCGGTAGGCCGTGCGCGCCGTGGCCGCGATCTGCTCCATCGCCGCGATCCAGGCCGGGTGGGGTTGCTGGACTGTTTCGGGAAAACTGGCGCGCACCACGGCGTTGATTACCTGTTCCAGGTGGCGGTAGGCCGTGCGCGGATCAAGGTAGCGGTCGGAAATCATTTCGCCCTGATCGGTGACTTTGATCTGGCCCTGGAGTGTGCCGGGCGGCTGAGCAAGGATCGCCTGACCTGCCGGGCCGCCGCCGCGCCCGACAGCGCCGCCGCGCCCGTGGAAGAGCCGCAGGCGTACGCCGTGACGCTCGGCGACGGCGCTCAGTTCAACCTGGGCTCTGTAGAGCGCCCAATTGGCGGCGGCAAACCCACCTTCTTTGTTGCTGTCCGAGTAGCCGAGCATTACTTCTTGCTCGTCGCCGCGCAGGCGCACATGTTCGCGGTAGGCCGGTACCCGCAGGCAGGCATCAAGCAGGTCGGGCGCATTGGTCAGGTCTTCGCCGGTCTCGAAGAGCGGCACGACATTGATCCGGCTGAACGCGCCGGGGCGATACAGCCCGGCATCGCGGCAGAAGAGCAGCACCGCCAAAATGTCGCTGACACTGGCCGTGGTGCTGATGATATAGTTGGCAAAGATCTCGGCGTCGAGTTGTTCGGCGATCGCGGCGATCGTGCGGAACGTAGTAATTGTCTCAACCGTAGGATCGCTATAGCGGTCGAGACGCACCTCGCTGAGTGGGCGCAGGCGGGCGATTTCGGTGGCGAGCAGCGTAATCCGCTCCGCCTCACTCGCCGCCGTATAGTCGGCGCAAACCCCAGCGTTGGCGCAGATCTCGTGCATTGCGCTGAGGTGCCGCCCGCTGTGCTGCCGAATATCGAGGGTGGCCGTGTGCAACCGGAAGATTTTAACCTTATTGATCACATCGCGCAGCGGTCCGTCGGCGATCAGCGCGCCGCCGTTGGCGAGCAGGCTGGCGTGCATCAACTCCAGGTCGGCGAGCAGGTCGGCACTGGTAAGGTAGACGAGCGCTGGCGGCAGCGATTCCTGGCCCCAGCGCAACTGGAATAGTTGAGTGTATTCAAGCGTTGCTTCCAGGCGCGCCCTGATAAATGCACACAGCAACCGGTAGGGTTCGCGGCTGTGATGCAAGCGCATCGTCTCGGCAACAGCGGGGAAGGCGTCGCTATAAGCCGCTACGCAGTCGAGCAGCGCCGGGTTTACCGTTACCTGGCTGGTGCTGGGGCTGAGATCGAAGTGCAAAGACTCCATACAGCCGATCAGGTGGCGCAAGGTGGCGCTGCGCATCAGGCGGACTGTCGCCAGCGTCACCTCAGGGGTGACAAACGGATTGCCGTCGCGGTCGCCGCCCATCCAACTGCCGAAGCGCAGCACGGGTGGGATCTGCCAGGATGTTTCGGGGTAGGCGTCGTTGAGCGCCTGGGCAAGCTCGCGGTAAATGTGCGGCAGCAGATCCCAGAGCACAGTTTGAAAATAGAACAGTCCATTTTCAACTTCGTCGAGCACGGTGGGCTTGTTCGAGCGTACATCGGCGCTCTGCCAGAGGCTGACGATCTGACGCTCGATCTGATCGAGAATAGCCATCCGTTCAGCCGGCAGCAGCAAGCGCTCGCCGGGACTAAGATCGACCAGGCCGTCGAAGACGCGCCGCAGTTGCACGAGCGTCGTGCGCCGCTTCGACTCAGTCGGGTGGGCGGTGAACACCGGCATAATTAGGGCGTGATCAAGCCAGCGCTGCACCGCCGCAGCCGGCACACCGTGAGCGCGCAGTTCGTAGATTGCCGCCGCGATCCCTTCCTGATGCGGTTGTGGGGCGACTTTACGTTCGCGCTCACGCAACACGCGCAGCCGTTCAACCCCTTCGGCCAGATTGATCAGCCCGAAATAGAGCGTAAACGCTTTGATCAGGCCGTGAAGCTGCTCCACCGAAAGACCGCTAATCAGATCGGCGATTGCAGCGGCGCTGGCCGGCGACGGATCGCTGCGCAACTCTTTTGTCATGCGGCGCACCCGTTCTTCGAGTGCAAACGCCTCAGCGCCGCTCTGATCGGTGAGCACCCGCCCCAATGCCTCGCCCAGGGCACGAATATTCTGCGAAAGCGGATCGCGTTCGCCGGTCGTAAAATCGATTGCCATGACTGCCCCCTATTCGCCGCCTTCGGCCACAAGCCCTTCGAGATGGGCGGCGTCGTTGAGGCGCAACAGGCGCCAACCGTTCCGTCCGTACTGCAACTCGGTGAACGAGCCGTTGTCGAGCCACATCTTGCCGAAGTTGATTA
>JBBRUG010000541.1:0-2680 GCA_038247995.1 Chloroflexales bacterium
ACGATCTGCACCACACTGGCACCCGAACGCCGCTCAAGGCTGGCCAAACCATAACGCCAGCCAATACCGCCTCCGGTACTTCCTGTTCGTGAACCTGCCCCGCCACGGGCCATAGAGGCCAGCCGGATCGCCACGCGTGCTATCAGGGCAAAAGACAACATCGCCACTGTAAAACCACCCGCCACATACGCACCCAGACGAACATCCCCCGCAATCCAGAACATCAAGCCAACCAATACCGCCAGTCCTAGCGCATAGCTGCCTATCAGACGCGATGGCGGCAAGGCGCCGGATGAAAATTCGCGACGCATCACGCGCAGGGTCGACACGCTTTTGAGTTGAATAAGGGGTGGCAGGGCAAACCCGAAGAGCAGCAACACCCCCACAGCGCTGCCTTGCAGTGCCGGCAGCATGCCCGGCTGCGGCAAAGGCGTGGCCAACAATTGAGACAACCAGGCATACAGAGCAAAGTGCGCCAGATAGCCGATCAGGCAGCCTGTAACGGCCGCCAGCAACCCAAGCAAGGCGAACTGGGTGAGATAGACGCGCAGCAGAAAACCCTGCGTGGCTCCCAGACAACGCATTACCGCACACGGATCAAGATGCCGCTGCATATAGCGGCGAGAGGCCAGAGCCACGGCCACGGCCGCCAGAACGACGGTCAGTAAGGCCGAAAGACCGAGAAATTTTTGCGCCCGTTCCAGCGCCGTGCGAATCTCCGGTCGGGCATTCTGCGCATCCTCGATCCGCTCGCCGCGTTCAAGTGATTTATCCAGCGCAGTACGAAACGCGCTGACCGATCCGGCTTCCCCGGCCAGCAACAGGCGATAGGAGATTCGGCTGCCCGGCTGTATCAACCCGGTCGCTTCAAGATCGGCAATATTCATCAGCAGACGCGGCGCCACGCTAAAGAAATTGACCCCGCGATCCGGCTCCAGCGTCAGCACGGCCGATACGCGCAAGGCATTCCGACCCACCGAAATGACATCCCCCGCCTTCGCCGACAAGGCCGAGGCGAGGCGTTCATCAACCCAGATTGTCCCCGCTGCCGGTATCCCGTTCGCCGGAGAGTCCGCTTCATTCAGCCCTGGCGCGGTGCGCAAGCTGCCACGCAGCGGGTATCCGGCAGAAACCGCTTTGATCTCGGCCAGTTGAGTGTGTAAAGCGTCGTCCTGACCAAGCGTTATCATGCTCGGGAAAGTACGCGTTTCCGCGACAGTCAAACCCCGGTTGCGTGCATCAATAGCGATTTGGGACGACCAAGGATGATCCGCGATGAGGAGCAGATCGGCACCAAGCAGTTGATTGGCTTCGCGCTCAAGCGCCTGACGCACACGGTCAGTGAAAAAACCAACGGCGGTCAACGCCGCAATACCCACCACTAGCGCGGCGACCAGCAAACGCAACTCGCCGGCTCGCGCATCGCGGCGCAGCATGCGCAAGGCGAAGGCAGTCGATTTCATTGAAACCACTTAGAAGCGATGCCCTGCAAGCCGCATGGATAGCCGACCTTCACATCAGGCAAGCCACGACCCGCATAAAATGGCAATCTACAAGACACCTTGCCTGGAAAGACCATTTATCGCCCTTCTCATGAATCACCTGTTCAAGATGGCCGTGCTGATTGCCTTTCAGCCCGGCCGTCTCGGCATGGGTGTTGGACAGCCGTCTACTTGAAAGGTGCAAACAGCGCCGGATCGACGAGCCGCTTGCAGGCCTCTTCCACGTTCGCCCGGCTGTTAAAGGCCGACAAACGGAAGTAACCCTCACCGGCCGCGCCAAAACCGCTGCCCGGCGTAGTGACGATGTTGGCGTGTTGCAAGATGCGGTCGAACAAATCCCAGCTCTTGGCGCCCTGCGGCCCGCGCACCCACAGGTAAGGCGAATCGGTGTTGCCATACACATCCAGCCCGACCGAGACCAGCGCTTTTTGCAGCAACGCGGCGTTGGCTTTGTAGAAGTTGACCAGGTCGATCACCTGCTGCTTGCCCTCGGGCGAATACAGCGCCTCGGCGGCGCGTTGCACCGGATACGCGACGCCGTTGAACTTGGTCGTGTGGTTGCGCAGCCAGAGCGCGTGGAAGGGATGCGCGCCGCCGTCTTTCTTCTGCCCCATCAGCGTCTTCGGGATCACAACATAACCGCAGCGCAAACCGGTGAAGCCCCCGTTCTTGGAGAAGCTGCGCAGCTCGATGGCGCACTCACGCGCACCGGGAATCTCGTAAATCGAGTGCGGGATGCCGGGCGTGCTGATGAAGGCCTCGTAGGCTACGTCATAAAGGATCACAGCCTTGCACTTCTGCGCATAGTCGACCCACTTCTGCAACTGCTCACGAGTGGCAACCGCACCGGTCGGGTTATTCGGGTAGCACAGGTAAATGAGATCAACCGGCTCACTCGGGATCGCCGGCACAAAACCGTTCTCGGCCGTGCACGGCATATAGGTCAGGCCGTCAAAGCCCCCCTTGGCGTTGATTGCACCCGTGTTGCCGATCATCACGTTGGTGTCGACATACACGGGGTAAACCGGGTCCATTACCGCAACACGATTACCGGTACCAAAAATATCCAGCAGATTGCCGCAGTCGCACTTGGAACCGTCGGAAACAAAAATCTCGTCGGCCTCAACGCTCACGCCGCGCGCCTTGAAATCATTGTCGGCAATGGCGTTGCGCAGGAA
>JBBRUG010000542.1:0-2679 GCA_038247995.1 Chloroflexales bacterium
CGCGGCGGCTCCCCCTGCTCCACGTGCGGGAGCAGGGGGCTGGGGGGATGCGGGTAATAGCGCATTGGGACGCGATCCTGTAAAAACCCTACACCTGCAAGGTACGGGCGACCCCGTGTGGTCGCCCGAGGCCAGCCACATAGCGATCTTGATGACAACGATCCGCCCCCGTAGCGGCGACCCCATGTGGTCGCCCCCTAAGGCCAGCCATTTAGTATATGATCACTCTCCGCCCGATCCAACTTCCTCATGATCGCACCGCGTTGTTGCACCTCGCTACCGCATTCGAGACCGATCAGATCTACCAGATTGCGGCAACGCCCACTTCATTTACCCTGGTCGAAACGCCGGTCGACCCGCCGATCCGCAAGTCGTTTCCGCTTGAGGACGAACTCGGTGACGACCGGCTCTGGGAGGAAGGGTTTGTCGCCGAGGCTGGGACTACGCTGGTCGGCTTCGTGGCCCTACGCCACGAAGTCTGGAGTCGGCGTACCGCGATCTGGCATCTCTATGTCGATCCGACGCAGCGCCGAATGGGGCTAGGCCGCCGGTTGATCACGACTGCCATTGCTGCGGCGCGCAATCAGAACGCACGCTGCCTCTGGCTTGAAGTAACCAATGTCAACGCCCCCGCAATCATGTTCTATCGCCGTATCGGTTTCCGCTTCTGCGGCCTCGATCAGAGCCTTTATGACCCGGCGGGTGATGCCGCCGGCGAGACGGCACTCTATTTTGCGCTGGATCTTTTATGAGTACACCAACTGAACTTGGCTACCGCATGCCCGCCGAGTGGGAACCGCATCAGTCAACCTGGCTCTCATGGCCGCACAAAGCAGCCAGTTGGCCGGGCAAACTGGATGTGATTCAGCCGATCTACGCCCGTTTCGTCGCCGAACTTGCGCGCTCCGAGCCGGTGCAAATCAATGTCAACGACGCAGCAACGGAAGCCCATGCCCGGGCATTACTCGCCGATGCCGGCGCGACCGGCGCCATCCACTTTCACCATTTCCCAACGAACGACGCCTGGTGTCGCGACCACGGCGCGATCTTTGTGGTGCGCGATGGGCCGAGCGGGCGCGATTTGGCGGCGACCGATTGGGGCTACAACGCCTGGGGCGACAAATACCCGCCCTACGATTACGATAACCAGATCCCGGGGCGTATGGCGGCTTACCTCAAGGTGCCGACATTCTCCGGCGGAATGATTCTCGAAGGCGGCTCAATTGATGTGAACGGCCAGGGCTTGCTGCTCACTTCTGAGCAATGCCTGCTCAATGTGAACCGCAACCCGGAATTCTCGCGCGCAAAGATCGAGCAGCGCCTACGCGATGTGTTCGGTGTACAACAGATTCTCTGGCTTGGCGAGGGCATTGTCGGCGACGACACCGACGGCCACATCGATGATATTGCGCGCTTTGTCGACCCCGATACGATCGTGACCGTCGTTGAGGAGGATCCGCAAGATGACAACTACGCGATCTTGCAGGAAAATCTGCGCCGCCTGCAACTGATGCGCGGGCTGGACGGCCAACCGCTCCGCATTCTTAGCCTGCCCATGCCCCCGGCAATTGTGTACGAAGACCAGCGCCTGCCGGCGAGCTACGCGAACTTCTATATCGCCAACAGCGTCGTGCTGGTGCCGTTCTACAACCACCCGAACGACGCCCGCGCCGCCGCCGTGCTTCAGCGCTGTTTTCCCACCCGGCAAATCGTCGGCATCGACTGCACCGACATCATCTGGGGCCTGGGCGCCTGGCATTGTCTGAGTCAGCAAGTCCCGCTCGTTTAAAGACAATTCGCAGTTTATGCATAATGGCGAATGCCTCGCCATCGTGACGACGATCATAGTGTTCGCCCCGCGCAGGCCATATAATTCAGACATTACACCAGTCTGCACCCGAGGGCGCCTATGCAAGCCATTCAACGTCTCCGCAATGTCCCGATTTTTCAACGCCTCAGCGACGATCATCTCTGCTACCTGGGCGCAAAACTTGGCGAGCGTAGTTACCCACGCGGCACACCGATTTTCCGCCAGGGAAGCGAAGGCGACGAACTGCACCTGATTGTGACCGGTCAGGTGCGGATCTACACCAACAGCGAACTGGGCCAGGAGTTATCGGTACGCATCTTTGCCGGTGGCGACTTCTTTGGCGAACTGGCGCTGCTCGACGGCCGGCCGCGCTCGGCCACTGCCGAAGCAATGCGCACCACCACAACGCTGACGCTGCATCGCGTGGTGTTCCTGCAAGCGATCGAAGCCTTCCCCGGCATTGCGATCACTGTGCTCGAAGAGCTGTCTAACCGCCTGCGCGCCACAAACACCTACATTGAACACCTGGCTACCAATTCGGCAGCGCAGCGGGTTGTGCGCACCCTGCTCGATCTTGCCGATCAGCATGGCATTGTCGAGCGCGATGCAACGCGGATCAACCTCCACCTCACCCAAAACGATCTGGCCAGCTTGGTCGGCACTACCCGCGAGACGGTCAACCGCGTGCTCAGCGGGCTACGCGAGCAGGGCCTGGTGCGGATCGAACGCGCCCAACTCAGCGTGATCAATCTGCCGGCGCTGGAACGTACGGTTCTGCTGCCTGAGTAAGGAGCCAGGAGTCAGGGGCTAGGCGGCACTTTCATTAAACCCGGACACAATAATTGCGTCCTGCCGACTGCCGACTGCCG
>JBBRUG010000543.1:0-2639 GCA_038247995.1 Chloroflexales bacterium
ATATCCAGTTTGCCGTCGCCGTTGATGTCGGCGAGGGTGGGCATTCCGAATCCAACGCGCTGGGTATTGGGCACGGCAAAGGGAAAGCCTGCCCGTTGCGGGGCGATAAAGGCCTCGGCGCGCCCGGCGGGGAGCATCAGCGCCAACGTGGCCAGGGTAAAGATGAGCAATGGAACAAGGCGATGGCTAAAACGGGGGCGCATACGAAAACTCCTTCAGGGCTGCGATTACGAGGATTCTGGGCCGCTGCGGCCCGGGACGCCGACTTGTACTGTATAAGTGCAGCATTACCGCATAATGACGCGGAAAGACCCAACCGGATTTTTACCGGACGGGCATTGTACCAGATTCAGGAGTCAGGATTCAGGAGTCAGGATTCAGGCGGCGGGGAAGGGGCGCTTCAGATGAATGGCTGATGACGGAGAGGTTGCGCAAGCCGGCGATCAGGCGGGTGTCACCGTTTGGCGCCAGCGCCAGCGGCTGACAGCCGAAAAGTTCAAAGCGGATCCGATTGGCGCCGTGACGCAAATTCAGGTACAGCGTGAGATGCTGGTGCGTGTCGGTAGGAACCAAGATTGGCTCAGCATCGTTCACCTTGAGCAGCAGCGGCCATGGGCGACCGATCGGGCGGACTTCAACGCGTAACGTGGCGGGTTGGGCCTGATCGCTGACAATCCATAGCTCACTGTAATCGTAGAGCAAGCGCATCCCAAACGCTTCATTACAACGACAACAAGGTACCGTTAAAACGTAGGGCAAGATCCTCAGATAAGCGCACGTCTTGTGGACGCCATTCCAAATCGTTGCGCAGGTAAGGGACGCCAAACACTGGTTTGCTCCAGAGCGTATTCGGCAATGGCGAATGGTTACGATAAATGAGATCGCGTTCAGCTAATCGTTCCGGAGTAGATAGAAATTGGGGGTAGCGCCAGTCAAAGAGCGCAGCCGGTACGACCTCAATACTGTGCAGGCCGGCAAAATGCCAGAGCTGACTTGACGGTGTGTAAAGCCCCTGGCCGGTATGGATGGCGATGCTTATAGCAGCGAGCAGGCCGAACAGGCTGCCGATGGCGCGCTGAACCGTTGGGCGCAGTTCGGTTGCGGCCCGCCAGGCGAGAACCGTGAGCAGAAAGAGCGCCGGCAGTGCATCGGTGAACAGACGTGGCCCGAAGCTCGCGCCGCCCCACCAGTGCTTAAAGGTAAGCACTGCTGCTGTATGGATGCCGAACCAGATTAAGGCCAGCCAGAGCAGGGGATGCCGCCAGAGGTGCGGTTGAAACAGGAGCGCCGCCAAGGGCAGCAATAGGAACGGTGTAAAACTCAGTAAGCCGCGACCAGGACTGAAAAACTGGCCGTAGAAGGTAATAAAAATTGTAGCCAAATTGCCGTCGAAGCCTTGTCCGGAACGACCCTGGTAGTACGGTGGAATAAGAAACCCATACTGACTCCAGGTAAACAGGCCGAAGCTGATCAAAGTCACTGCTACACCGAGCGCAATGCCCAGGAGCGCTTGCCCCCGACGTAGCACGACAAAATACGCCAGTATGGCGATGCCGGCGGCGAGCGCCGTTGGGCGCGTGATATATGCGGTGACGAGCAGGATGCCAAGCAGTACGCCGCCGCGCCACGTCGGGCCAGTTGTACCGCTGCGAACGATGCTCAGCAGGGCGCTGAGGGTTAATAGCAGGGTGCCGTTAAAACTCCATAGCGCGGCGCCCATAGTGCTGGCGATAGACGTGCCTAAGGTAAAGACCAGCGCAAGGAGCAGCGCCTCCCGGCGCCTCAGATATGTATGTGGTGGCGAGAGCGTGGAAGAGCGCACAGGCGCCGGCGATGGTGAGCGCGGCAAGGAGATCCTGGACGAAAAAATCGTGGGCCGGGAGGGCCATGTTCAGCCCGCTGCGGTTGGCGAGCCAGACGGCTGGAAGGGCCAGCAGTGCAGTACCGAGCGGGAAGGCGTGGTAGAGCCTGCCGTCCTGGAGCATAAGTCGATAAGTTAGATCGGCGGCTTCAGGGTAGGCGTTCAGGCTGAGCGTGCCATGTTCGAGGAGCGCCTGGCTGACGAGCAGGGTGCCCTGGGGATCGGATGCAGTGTAATCGACGGGGGCGGCAAGGCTGACGAAGAATGTAGTGGTGCAGAGCAGGATCAGCCAGAGACGCGCGCCGAAGCGCGACAAGGGTTTGAGTGTCGGCATATGTGATGTATGCTTTCAATAGCGATCAGCCCACTCCTGATCCGACTTCCGTAGTGAACGGAAGCGTTACCGGCGCTCGGCAATCAGGATCATGCTGCCGCCGACGGTGCGGTAGAGCTGATCCATCCAGGCTTTGGGTGGCATGTTGGCCGGGTCGGGGTGGCCGCGCAGGCGGGCGGCCATGGTGCGCAGGTGACGGGCCGAACCCGGTTGGCGCAGCCGCGCAAGCGCCTGCTGTTCGGCACCCGTCGGCGCGGGAATGCCGAGTTGGGTTGACCAGGCGGCCAGATTCTCGGGCGGCATGCGATAGGCGCCGTAAGTGAAGAGGGCCAGTTCGCGCAGGCCGGCAGAGCGCACGGCGCGGCGGTAGTCGTCGAGGCGCGGCCGGGTTTCATTGATGTTGTAGGCGGCCTCTTCGGCAATATCGGCGGCAAAATCGGCGTC
>JBBRUG010000544.1:0-2634 GCA_038247995.1 Chloroflexales bacterium
CGCGCGCGCGGGGGGGGGGGGCCGCAGCCTGCGCGCCGGGGGCGGCGCCCACGACCGGCCGCAACCGTGTGCGGTCGGTTTTACCCAGGAGAAAGAGCGACCCTATGAAGCGCATCTTGCTGACCGGAATGTCGGGAACAGGGAAGTCAAGCGTGATCGCGGAGGTGCGGGCGCGTGGCTATCTCGCGGTTGATATGGACGAGCCGGGTTGGTCGGAACACGCCCCTGACGGTGATTGGATCTGGCGCGAAGATCGGGTGCGGGAATTGCTGGAACGCAAGGAAGGTGAGGTGCTGTTTCTCAGCGGCTGTGCAACAAATCAGGGGCAATTCTACGATCACTTTGATGCCATTGTGCTGCTCAGTGCACCGGCAGACGTGCTGATTGAGCGGCTCACGGCGCGCACGAATAATCCGTATGGGAAGCGCCCCGAAGAGCTCGCGGAGGTGTTGGGCTATCTGGAAACGGTGGAGCCGCTGTTGCGCCGTGGCGCAACGCACGAAATTGATACGCGCCTTCCGCTGGAACATGTAGTGGCCGAGGTGATGCGGATCGCGGGCCGATAGGATTGTAATCCGCCGACGGATCCATCAACGGGCGCGCCCGGGAGTTGCTCGGCGAACTGCTGAACCACCTGAACCGAGGTGCGCCACCTGCAGGTGAGCGGATGTCGTTCACATGGCAGTATTGACAATAACGATTGCGTACGGGTATAGTTCCGGTTGATGCATCCTACACCTGTAGCGCTTGCCGAGGAACCAATGAAGCCCATGATCGTCGCATCGCACATCATCTCTGCGCTGTTGCATCCACTGATTCTGCCTGCCATTGCCTTTTTTCTGTTACTGTTTTTTGATCCGTCGCTTTCCTTCAGTGCGCAACTTTTGTATTACGGCGTTGCGGTGTGTTTTTCGGTTATCACGATTCCGCTATATATTCTCTGGCTCAAGCAACACGGTGCGGTTGACTCACTCGACATTACGCAGCGTGAACAACGAACCACCCCATTACTCGTAGGTGCCGGATCCTATTTCGTCGGTTTTCTTGTACTCACGCTGCTGGGAGCACCGGTTCTGGTCAGTGGATTGCTGTGGTGTTACGCAACCAATACACTGCTTGTTACCCTGATTACGCGCTGGTGGAAAGTCAGTGTTCATACAACCGCCATCGGTGGTCCGCTGGCAGCCTTGCTCTTTCAATTCGGACCATTTGTTCTGCCTTTCCTCATGCTTGTCCCCTTGGTTGGCGGGGCGAGAGTTGTGCTTAACCGCCATACCGTTGCCCAGGTGAGCGTAGGGGCCGGTATTGGGCTGGGATTGACCGCCCTGCAACTCATGCTGTTGTTCGAACTGCCCCTGAGGCTGTAGTAATGGCCTTTCGGGGCCATCTCCGCTCCTCATTGCCGGCACTACCGCCAATGCGCCCGCGCTGCTTTGGCGGTTCAGGTGTGGAGCGCAGATGATGGGGTTGGTACAGCCGCCTGCGTCGGCACCTCGTTCTGCATGGCATAGGCTGCTGCGGCGTGAGCGTGCAGCGTGGTTGTATCAAAAAGCGGTACCGTACTATCGTCGCTGGTTACCAATAAGCCGATCTCGGTACATCCCAGAATAATGGCTTGAGCGCCGTCGGCAACCAGGCGGGCCATAATCGCTTGATACACGCGCCGTGACTCCGGCAGAATCCGCCCAAGACACAATTCGTCGTAGATAATCCGATGCACCAGCGCTTGATCATCCGATGACGGCACGATCACATGCAAGCCGTGGTTTACGTGAAGCCGCCCTTTGTAGAAATCCTGCTCCATCGTAAACTGGGTGCCGAGCAGCCCAACCGTGGTAATTCCCTGCTGCGCAATGGCAGTAGCGGTTGGGTCGGCAATATGCAACAGCGGAATGCGGATGGCGGATTCAATAGCGGGAGCAACCTTATGCATCGTATTGGTACACAGCACCACAACGTCTGCGCCGGCCCGTTCAAGGCATTGCGCTGCGGCACCGAGCATAACCCCTGCTTCGTCCCAAGCACCGCGTTGTTGGAATGCGGCAATGGGCGCAAAGTCCACCGAATAGAGTATGCACGGTGCGGAATGCAGTCCCCCAAGCGCAGCTTTCACATGTTCGTTTACCAGCCGATAGTAGACGGCGGACGACTCCCAACTCATCCCACCCAATAAACCAATAGTTTTCAAGCACTCCCTCCATTATGAGCATTAGTCCAGCGTGAGCACGACAAACGCCTCAGCGAGCAGCACTCCAGCCAGTGCGCCGATCTCGGCGGCACGCTTCCGCCAGTTCGCTGCGAGCGCGGCGGGGTCAGGTGTTTGGCTGGCATGGACAAGGCGGGCAGCGAGCTTCCGCTCAAAGGTGGCGCTGATGTCAATGGCGCTGTCTGCGGCGGCACTCGCGAAGAGCCAGACTGCACGGACAGTATGCGGCGCGAAGCCTGCCGCTTCCAGTTCCGGAAAGGAGAGCCGGTCGCGAGCGAGTGGATAGATCGCGTCAAGAGTAGCACGTCCGACGACCCGATGGTCACGATGGCTCAGGTACGGTGGGGAGGGTTGCTCAGGGTCGTGGGTGAAGACGACATCAGGGCGCCAACGACGCATAGCGGTGACCAGGTCGGCCCGCAGAGCCG
>JBBRUG010000545.1:0-2623 GCA_038247995.1 Chloroflexales bacterium
CGCATCCTCAGCGTCGTGCAGCGCGGCAATATCTTTGGGTGTTACAGCGATGGCCAGGAGCGCGAGACCGTGCCGACAGTATGGCAGTCTCGAAATGGCCAAGCAGCTGCGGTTCGGTAGAATGCATGAGGACAGAAGGGGCAATACGCCAAGCTATCATTCAGATGGCTCTTCCAGAATCTGGGTTATTGTGCCGATAGCTCGTTCAGTTGTCGCCGCCGCGCGCGCCAATCGGGCATGGCGCGATCCAGGAGCGCGTAGAAGCGTTTGCTGTGGTTGTGCTCAACCAGGTGGCAGAGTTCGTGGACGATTACGTAGTCGATGTAGGGCTTGGCAACCTGTACGAGCCGCAGGTTGAGCGTGATCGCTCCGCTCCCTGTACAACTTCCCCAGCGCGCCTGCAGTGGCTTGATCTGCACCGTCGGCGCGCCGGTGACGCCGAGTGGGTGCATGCGCGGCAGCACCGCCTGGAGCCGTTCAGGGAAGATCCGTCGGGCTTGGCGTTCATACCAGCCGTCGAGGAGCTGGCGCACGCGTTAGGGATTGTCCTTGTCGGTCGTGTCGATATAGAGCCGGCCGCGCGTGAGTTTGACGCGCTCCGGTGTTCCTGCACTTACTTTGAGCCGATACTGCCGGCCCAGGTAGCGGTGGGTTTCGCCACTCACATAGCGGCGCGGCGGCGTTTGCGGTAAGTAGCGCTCCAACTCGCGCTGTTGTCGCAAAATCCAGGGCGCCCGTTTGCGCACCCTAGCGGCAACCGCATCCGGGTTGGTATCGAACGGCGCGACGACGTGTACGCGCAGATTCGGCTCCACGCTGATCGACAGCGTCTTGCGGGCGCCGTAATCTAGGTCGTAGGCGATGGTGGTTTCCCCGTATTGGATCGTGTAGGCGCCCTGACTCATGAGCCCTGCCGGTCACGCGCTTTCGCGACTTCCAACACCTGATCAATCAAGACGTCGAGCTGATCAAGGTCAAACGCGACGCCGGTCGTGCGCTCAACTTCGCCAAGTTGATGATCGAGTTGGCGCTTGATGCGCTTCTGCACATCAAGATTGCCCGTCCAGTCGGTGATTTTGCCGGCCTCGATGATGGCTTCCTGCGCAATCGCCACCTCGGCGATCTGCTCGTCACTTAGTCCATAGCCAACCAGCGGCTCGCGCATCACGCCGTAGTAGGCCGGCGCATGGCGGTAGCGCTTGAGTTGCTCGGGTGCGCCGACCCGTTGACCCCGGCGTAGTTCGTCGAGCACTTCCTGGGCGCGGCTCAGGTATTCTACCTGATCAATGCGCCCCTGGCGGTAGGCCTGGATCGTCTCTTCTACGAGCTCGGAGAAGCGACGATAGAGCGCCGGGTCTTCGTCCATCCGCTCGCTAATCGTGCGCTTCATGCGGTTGAGAATCGTGTCGGCTTTGGCGGTCGGCGTGCCCAGCTTCGCTACTTCCGCGTCGAACTTTTCGGTGTCGAAGACATTCACCAGTTCGGTGATGACGCTGGTGCCAGTGGCGCGGATATGCTCGTCGAGCAGTTTGCGCACCTTCATTTCGTAGTCGCGGTAGTCGACCGCCTCGGCAAAGCGCACCTTGATGCTCTGGCGCACCTGGTGGAAGAAGCGCAGGTCGTCTTTATAGCGCTGGATGCGCGCCTCGGGGGTGATTTCGTAGAACGAGACGGCCGCAAGGGCCACCCGCAGCGCCTGGGCGAAGGCGGTCAGCGCGTCATAGAAGCGTTGGCGGCGATCGTCCGGTTCGAGATAGCGCTCGATGGCTTCGCGGTCGTGCTGATTGACGCCGGTAAAGATTGCCCACAGATCTGAGTGCAGTTGCGGCAGGCGGGCAATTTCGCCGGCGATATCAGTCAGGGTGCCGACGACATCTTCGGCGTCGTACTCGGCGAGCGCGTCGTAGAGGTTCATCGCGTCGTTGAGCTCGCCCAGAACGCCGCGATAATCAATGATGTGCCCAAACTCCTTGCCCTCGCAGAGCCGGTTGACGCGGGCGATCGCCTGAAGCAGCGTATGCGCTTTGAGCGGCTTGTCGATGTAGAGCACCGCGTTGCGCGGCTCGTCGAAGCCGGTCAGCAGCTTATCGACCACAATCAGGATCTCACTGCCGTCGGTGCGCCCGAACGCGGCAATGATTTCGCGGTTGTACGCCTCCTCGCTGCCGTAACGATCCAGCATCTGCTTCCAGAACGCGTGTACCTCCGGCACGTCTTCGCCCACTTCCTCGTGGCCTTCGCGGGTGTCAGGCGGGGAGATCACCAGGGCGGCGTCGATACCTTCGGCTTTGAGATAGCGCAGATACTTCAGGCCGATCCGCTTCGATGCGCTCGCCAGTTGGGCCTTGAAGCCGGTGCCGCGCCAGTGTTTTTGGTAATGCTCGGCGATGTTGAAGGCAATCTCCTTGATCCGCTGCTCGGTGGCGTTAATCGCCTCGCTGCCGCTCATGCGCCGCTTGAGGTCGGCTTTCTGCTCGTCGTTGAGATGGCGCGTGGTGCGCTCGAACCAGCGCTCCAACTGGTCCTTGTCGACATTCTGCTCGACAATGCGCCCCTCGTAGAGCAGCGGCACCACGGCCTGGTCGGCCACGGCCTGGCGCATCGGGTATTTGTGGATGAAATC
>JBBRUG010000546.1:0-2620 GCA_038247995.1 Chloroflexales bacterium
CGGCGGCGGCGGGCGCGGCACGGCTGGTGAGCAACCCGCGCCATCAGGATGCGCTCCGCCGCACCGTTGAACATCTCCAGGCCGCTAACGCAGGGTGGGACGCCGGCCATCCCACCGATCTGCTCGCCGGCGATCTAACTGCAGCGCTGAATGCTCTGGGCGAGATTACCGGCGAAACTGTCGGCGACGACCTGCTTGACCTGATCTTCACGCGTTTCTGTATCGGCAAGTAGCTGCCTGCCCCCTGGTTAGCCCATCGCCTCATCGGCGGCGGCCGCCAAGTCAAAGTCCGCCGCAGTCAGTCCGCCGGCGTCGTGTGTGCTGAGCGTTACCGTCACCTTGTTGTAGCGGATATCGATGTCGGGGTGATGACCGGCCGCCTCGGCACGAAAACCGAGGTGGGTGACGAACGCAATCGCCGCCGGAAAACTCGGCAGCCGGAACGTCTTCGTAATCGCATTGCCATCTTGCGTCCAGCCGTTTAGCGCGTCCAGCCGCTCGGCAATTGTTTCCTCGTTGAGCTTCGCCATACCTGTCCCTCCTGAATAACAACTAAAAGCATCCTTAGTATACACGCCTCGCGCAATCTGCATTGCGGAACCAGGCGGACAGGCGTGCAGTTTGACAGTCTGACAACCCTCAATTCACCGCCGATGGGAACGCTGCTAACGCAACGCAGCAGATGCTTGCCAAAATCGATCGTTTTGCAGAATCCTGAACGATCTGGCGTGATCAGGCGCGATATTCGCCGCAAAAGGCCCCCAAAACCTGATCAAAGCATAGAAAAGTTGTGGTATGATGTTTTATAGATCGTTCAGGAACGCAATAGGTATGTCAATCGGCATTGATTCGGCACCCATGCACCCATAACAGTGTTTTCGTATCTACGTCTAGCTGTTTACAGCATATGAGTGAACAACCAAAAAAGTACGTTGTTGAAGATTACGCCCATCGGGCTGCCCGCCTGGAGAGTCGCCGTGACCAACTGCCCGGCTCGTTTATTTTGTGGGAAGAAGAAGGCATCGAGTTGCCGTCGGGCCGTCGCACCGGGCCAACTTATGTGCTCTGGCGCCAGGTAACTGTTGCGCCGCCGGCCGAAGCAGCGCCTGCACCAAAACCCCGGGCCGCAGCCCGCCCGCAGGCGGAGGCGTCGGCTAACACTGCGGCGCAAGCGCGCAACAAGCCTGAAAGCCCGCCCCAAACAAACACTGAACTACAGCCAACTGCTTCAACTGCGCCCGAAGTGCCCGCCAACACAACGGCGGAACCAACGGATCCGGCTGAAAAACTGCGGTTGCCCCCTACACGGAACAAGCGCACTCGCGTATCACCCCGTCATCTGCCGAAAACCACCCGCCATAAGGGGATTACCCGCATCGACTACCCGCCTAAACGTACCTACGGCTACATGTCTCGCGTACCATGGCAGGGGCGCATGCATCAAAAGTTCTTTTCCGACAAAAAATACGGCGATCGGCTGGGCGCCCTGGCCGCCGCATTGGATTGGCGCGATCAAACCGAGCGCGAACTCGGCAAACCGCGCAGCGAAGAACCAGTGATCGCCCAATCTCCAACCTCAAATACCGGCGTGCTTGGCGTAAGCCGCGTGATGTCTGGCGGCAAACCCAAAATGCAGGTCACCTGGTCGGAGAATGGCAAGGTGCGGCGCACCAGTTTCTCGATCGAGCGCCACGGCGAACGCGGTGCGCTCAAACTCGCTCGCGCCACCCGCGTCGCCGCCGACCGCCGCAAGCGCGAACGCGTGCTCGCCGAACGCGAGAAAGCATAAGATCAGGCAGCAGGTTTCACCCAATACTTCACAAGCGGAAGCGGTATTCCCCTTCCGCTTTGTGATTCTATGGTATACTCGGTTGCAGTCTGACAGTTTGCACCCGGTTACCCACTCACCAATAGCGCGCATCACCCATGGAAATCGCCCCGCCAACCCGTCGCGAACGCAAAGATGTCCAGCGCAACCTGGAGCGTGTGCTTGCGGCTGCCCACGATCTCTTCGCTGAGCACGGCCTGGAGGTCAAAATGGAAGATGTAGCGCGCCGCGCCGGCGTCGGCGTCGGCACGATCTACCGGCGGTTTCCCAGCAAAGAACATCTCTTTGCCGCTGTGCGCGGCGCCGCCTGCGACCATACGCGCCGCTGCCTAACCCAGGCTGCCGCCGATGCGCACGCGCCGCTGGAGAAGATCCGCGCCATTATCATTACCCAATATCGGCAGGGCGTACACCAGGCCGCCTTGTTGGAACTCGACCAACCTGCCATGGTAAGCGCAACGGATGCATGTACGACCGAGCCGCCCGGCCTCTATACCACCCTGCACACCCTGCTCACACCCCTTATCGCTGCCGGCCAACAGCAAAGGAGCATTCGGGCCGGCGATCCGGCCTTGCTCGCCGCGATCTGCCTCGAACTGCTCAGTCCCCGCGCCTGCCGCCGGCTTACGCTGCACCTCGTCGCCGATGCCGATGCTGCCGCCACCCAAGTCGCCGATTTTATCGTCGCAGGGTTGGCAATCACTCCATAAACAACCGGCGGGTCACCATGGGACGCCCCATGCATTATGTCATCTAGATCATTTCCTGATCCGCTCCCCCATCCTGGTCGCC
>JBBRUG010000547.1:0-2584 GCA_038247995.1 Chloroflexales bacterium
AAGCGCGCGGGCCATTTACCCATGGGCCGACAGCCGTCCCCCCCCGTCCCCCGGCTTTCTCGTTGGTGGGGGTTGCATGTTTTGGGGGTGGGGGGGGGGGCGCGGGGGGGGGGGGGGGGGTCTTCCCCGCCCCCCCCCCCCCGCCCCGCCAGGCCGGGTCCTTCAGGACACGGCGCCCAATTAGTTCTCGCGCTTCGGATATTCTTTATCGAGTTCAGCGCGCTTACGGGCCTGCTCGCGTTTTTCGAGCCGGTTGATCACAAGGTAACCGCCCAGGATTGCGACAAAAGAACCGGGCCAGACAAGCCAGGCATAATTGAGCAGATGACCGGCCAGGAAGCCTGCGGTGAAGAGAATTACAAATACGATACCGGCGGCTACATAGACCTCAAAACTTGTGCTGCTCAAATATACTTCGTCACGTGGGCTGTAGCGTTGTTCGCGCGCCATGATCCGTCCCTTTCCTGCTGCATACACTCGGCTATCTTTATCCTAGCATAAGCCGGCTTTTTGCGCCAGAAGCAAGAAGTTTTGCATTTGTGGTGCATTGCGGGTAGTTTAGCCGGCGCCAGACGCTAGACATATTCATCAGATCATCAGATCATCAGATCATCAGATCATCAGATCATCAGATCATCAGATCATCAGACGTTTACCGATTGTTCATTACGAGTCAGGCCATCATACTGATCCGGCTCAGGCGCGAACAAGCGGGGCCGCTGGCGTAAAGCACAACGGCGACCCATTCGTGGCGCGGGTCGTAGCGCCCGACAGCCACTTCGATCAGCGGATCGAGCTCCTCCGCACCGGCGTCCTGGGCCAGAAGCGCTGCGGGCACGTAGTAGGCGTCGATAGGCGTGTGCAAGGCGGTGCGCCAACTGCCATTACGCAAGTCGAACACAACGGCGCCGCGCCCCTCAGCTGCGTAACCAGTCTGGGCCAGTTCCCAGGCCCGTGGCGCCACGAGGCGCAGGTAACAGTCTTCGATTGCGGCGTCGGGTGCATCGGGCGTGGCGATCAGTTCACGCAAACGGGTTTGGAGTTGGGCGATCGTTAGCTCCATTAAGTGGCCTCCGGTGCGGGTTCCTTATTCTCTGGTATGCTATCTACATTATGCATGCTCCCGCTACAATCCTGGTTGTCGATGATGAACAAAGCATTCGCACGGTTGTGCAGGCCTACCTAGAGCACGCGGGCTATACGGTGCTGCTGGCTGAAACCGGCCCCGCTGCGCTTGAGTTGGCTACGGATCGGCATCCCGACCTAGTGATTCTCGATCTGAACCTGCCGGGAATGGACGGTATGGAGGTTGCCGCGCGGCTGCGTGAGCACTCGGAGGTGTTCATCCTGATGCTGACGGCGCGTAGCGAAGAGCTGGATCGCGTGGCGGGCTTGCGTATCGGCGCCGACGATTACCTTACCAAGCCGTTCAGCCCGCGTGAACTCACCGCGCGGGTTGAGGCGATCCTGCGCCGGCGGCGGGCGATCACACCGCCTGATCCGGCGTTACGTTTTCGCTATGTGCGCGTCGATCCGGAAAGCCGCGATGCCTGGGCGGCCGATCAGCCGCTCGATCTGACCACGACTGAGTTTGATGTGCTGCTCGCGCTTGTGCGCAATGCCGGGCGTACGCTCAGCCGCGAACGGCTGATCGACCTTGTCTGGGGCGCCGATTTTTATGGTACGGATCGAGTGGTGGATGTGTATGTCGGCCAGGTACGTCGTAAGCTGGAAGCCGCAACCGGCCAGACGTTGATTGCCACTGTGCGCGGGATTGGCTATCGCTTCAGCGACGAACGCCAATAAATAGCGAGGCCACTTATGATCCTTCAGCAGTTACGTTGGCAGATCGTCGCTACGCAGATCGTGGTGGTGATTGTCGGCGTGATCACATTGACGGTCACGGCCAACCTGCTGGCGATCCGCACCGTCGATCCGGCGCTGCTGCCGACGTTTCGAGTCGCCGTTGGTCAGGCGCTGATTGTAGCGGCTCTGGCGGCCACGCTAGCCGGCCTGGGCGCTGCGCTGCTGTTGATGCGCCAGGTGTTACACCCGTTGCGGGCGATCGCTGCGAGTAGCCGCCGGATTGCGGCGGGCCATTATGCTGAGCGGGTTGCGGTGCCGCCAAGCGACGAACTTGCCGCCCTGGCGGAAAGTTTCAACCAGATGGCGGCCGCGCTCGCCGAGATTGAAGTGCAGCGTGTGGCGCTGATCGGCAACGTTGCCCACGAGTTGCGCACGCCGCTGGCCAGCCTGGAAGGCTACCTGGAGGGGTTGGTTGATGGCGTGATTCCCGACGACCCGGCCAGTTTCGCGACAATGCAGCACGAGGTGCGGCGGCTGCGGCGGCTGGTCGACGATCTGCAAACGCTTTCGCGGGTCGAGGCAGGCCAGGTGGAGTTGCGGATCGCGCCCTGCGACCTGGCCGCGCTCGTTGAACGGATTGTCGCGCAATTGCGCCCGCAACTAATCGACAGTGATCTGACGATCACGGTTCAGCAGGCGCCTGCCATTGCCGTGGCCGACGCTGATCGAGTGGCGCAAATTGTGCTGAACCTGGTGGGCAATGCCATCCGTTACACGC
>JBBRUG010000548.1:0-2562 GCA_038247995.1 Chloroflexales bacterium
ACCCAAAAACCCTACACCTGAAAGCTCCCCGCCCTCCACGCGGTGTCAAGCGTTTGAGCACGGTGTCGGGAGGCACCATACGGAAAACTGGCGCAACGATTGTGCTTGACATGGGGTCCACCATAGTGTTTCCCCACTTTTTTATAACGTCCTGCTTATTGCCCCGTTCTGCCGCCGCGTGCTATACTACAATCCACTCTATCCCAAGCGACAATGAGCTCAATCCATGGCCGACTATGCCGACCTTGAGCTTGGCATCCAGCGCTCTGATGCCGAGAGTTACAGCCTGGAGCTACGCTTTGCGCACCCCGATAGTGATGCCGATGTGCGCGTTCTGCGTCCGGCTGCACTGCGGATCGATTTCGCCCGCCTGAACGAACTCAGCAACGACACCGCCGCCTATGGCACGGCGCTCGGCGAAGCGCTTTTTGCCGATGGCGAGTTTCGCGCCGAGTTCGAGAAGTCGCTTGTCACGGCGCAAACATCGCGCCCGCCGCTGCCGATCCGCCTGCGCCTGTTTATTGCGCCGAATGCGCCGGAATTGCAGGCCTTGCGTTGGGAAGCCCTGCGCAACCCCAAAGGCGAACCGCTCTGCCTGAGCGACCAGATCCTCTTCTCGCGCTACTTGCCCAGCGCCGATCGCCAACCGGTGCCGCCTAAGCCGCGCGATCGGCTGCGTGCGCTGGTGCTGATCGCCAACCCGCGCGGCCTGGAGCAGTTTCGCCTCGCGCCGGTCGATGTGCCGGCCGAACGCGAACGCGCCGAAGCCGGTCTGGAAGGCTTTGAACTGCGCGTGCTGGCCAGTGGCGGCAGCGCTCAGCAGGCCAACACAGTCGGCGCCGGCCCAACAACAGCGCCGGAAACCACCCCCAGCGCCGGCGCGACCCTGCCGAATATGCTCGGCGCCTTGCGCACCGCCAATGCCGAACAGCGGCCCTACGATGTGCTCTATATTGTCGCCCACGGCAGCTTTATCGACCGCACAACCTACCTCTGGCTGGAAGACGACCAGGGCAAGATCGCCCGCATCAACGGGGCCGAGCTTGAACAGCAGATTCGCGAACTGGCGCCGCGCCCACGGCTGATCATGCTGATTGCCTGCCAGACGGCGGGCAGCGCCGGGCCGGCCGCGTCGAGCGACAATGGCGCGCTGGCCGCACTCGGGCCGCGCCTCGCCGATGTGGGTGTGCCGGCTGTGATCGCTATGCAGGGCAATGTGGCGATGACTCTGGTGACGCGGTTTGTGCCGGCCTTTTTCCAGGAGTTGCAGATCGACGGCCAGGTGGATCGGGCGCTGGCCGTGGCGCGCGGCCAGGTGCGCGACCACGCCGATTATTGGGTTCCGGCCCTGTATATGCGCTTCAAGAGCGGGCGGATCTGGTATACGCCGGGCTTCGGCGACGAGCGCGACGCCTTCGAGAAGTGGCCGGCGCTGATCGATTCGGTGCAGAATAGCGAGTGTACGCCCATCATCGGCAGCCAGGTGTCCGAGCAATTGCTCGGCTCGACCCGCGACATTGCCCGCACCTGGGCCGATGCCTACAAATACCCGATGCAGGCCCACGAACGCGAGGATCTGCCCCAGGTAGCGCAATTCCTCGCCGTGAAGCAGAATGCCCGCTTCGTGCAGCGTGAGTTGATCGAGCACCTGCGCGGCGAACTGCTCGAGCGCTACGGTGCGGAGGTTCCCGGAGGCGAAAAGAAAAGCCTGAACGAACTCTTTGCCTTTCTGAGCGCGCAGGAACGCGAACGCAACCCGACCGACCCCTATGCCGTGCTCGCCACCCTGCCGGCGCGGATCTTCGTAACCACCAACGCCTCGAACATGCTTGAAGAGGCCTTGCGCGCTGCCGGTAAGGATCCGGTGGTCGAGATCTGCCGCTGGAATGAAGAATTGGCCAAGGTTCCCTCGATCTTCGACACCGAGCCGACGTACGACCCGAGCGTCGAACGCCCGCTGGTGTTTCACCTCTTCGGCACGTTCGATGAGCCGTTCTCGCTGGTGCTCACCGAAGACGACTACTTCGATTTCCTGCTCGGTATTGCCACGAATCGCGATCTGGTGCCGATCGTCGTGCGTGAAGCCCTGGCCGATTCGGCGCTGCTCTTCCTCGGCTTTCAACTCGACGACTGGGGCTTCCGGGTTGTTTTGCGCACCCTGGTGAACCAGCAGGGTCGCTCGCGGCGCTCGCGGTATGCCCACATTGCGGGCCAGATCTTGCCCCAAGAAAATGAAGTGCTGGAACCCGAACGGGCCAGTCGCTACCTGGAAGCCTACTTCGCCGACAGCGCCGATATCAGCATCTACTGGGGCAGCGCCCAGGATTTCAGCCGTGAACTTCAGGCCCGCATGAACGAACCTGCTCCTACCCGGCGGCGTGGCCGCTTCTAAATGGTGTATCCGGCAACTTCGCTGACGCTCGTTGCCGGGGAAAAGGTTTTCTGGGCGGGCGAAGCCCGCCCAGGCCCTCCCGCCCGGTCAATACGGAAAGGGTTTATGGGCGGGCTTAGCCCGCCCACGCCCACCCCGTAAAATCGGGTCTCGATTATAGAGCGGGGGCA
>JBBRUG010000549.1:0-2527 GCA_038247995.1 Chloroflexales bacterium
AAACACCAGTCCGCGATTCTGGATGTAGGTGATATCCTGGCGCAGCCGCTCATCAAACTCAGTTTCGGCACGGCCATACACCTGCCAGAGGCCGGTCAGGCCCGGGATCACATCGAGACGCTCGGTCTGCCAGAGACGATAGGTGCTGGCGGCAAACGACGTCGGGCGCGGGCCAACAAAGCTCATATCGCCCTTCAGAATGTTGAAGATCTGCGGCAACTCGTCAAGGCTCGTCTTGCGCAGAAACTTGCCGATCCGGGTTACGCGAGGATCTTTGGTGATCTTGAAGTCGGGCCACTGCAACTCATTCAGGTGCAACAACTGGAGCTTCATCTCTTCGGCGTTCGCCACCATGGTGCGGAACTTATAGATTTTGAAGCGCCGTCCATGACGACCGGTGCGATACTGGGTAAACATAGCCGGCGCGCCGGGCGATTCGAGCTTGATCAGCAGGGCAACGACGGCAAACATCGGCAGGAGGATCGGGAGAACCGCCAGGCAGATCGCCACATCAAACGCACGCTTCACCACCAGGTACTGCTTAAGGCTGAGCATACGGTGACGCCCAAGCTGCTCAACCCAGGCATATGCAGGTGTTACCGGAGCTTGCTGGATCGCCTCGTGGAGGTGCTCCGTCTCTTGCACCTGATGTTTCATCATTGTAGCGGTCATAGGTCATTCTCCTCGGTCAATGTAGTGCAATGCTAATCAGAACGTCGGTACGATAACGGGCGGCTCTCAGGCGCGAAGCCGTTCTTGATCAGCGGCCGGTATGTTGGACCGCGGACTAAGTTCCAGCAACTCATTGCTCAGGTCGCCATTGACTGCCGAAGGTTCGCGATGTAAATGGGCTTCCGCAACGTTGCGCAAATCCTCGAACGTCAGTGCCTGTTGCGGGAAGGCCGCTACACCGTAGCTTGCGCCAATCCCCAGGCGCTCCTGGATCAGGTGCGCCACACGAATACCCATCTGCGCCGCTTCAGCCTCGCTCGTTTCCGGCGCTACCAACAACAGCCGACCGGGCTGAGCATCCTCGACCACAATGTCGGTGCGGCGTAATGTCCGCGAGAGTACGTGGGCCATCGTGGCCAGAACGTAGCGCTGCATCATTCCGCGCTGAACTTCCTGCACGAGCCGATGCATCTGCATATCAATCGAAGTCGCATCAGCCTGGATCATCACCAAGCTGAGCGGGCGCTCGAAGCGACGTGAGCGCACCATTTCGACATCGACCATCTCGCGGGTTTCGTCCAGGCCGCGCAGACGCTTGTTGCCATTCGACATCGAGAGCGTCACCGTCTCGACAGCGGTGCGGAACTCCAGGAAGCCCTGGGCAACCCGATGGCTCAAGACTACGGTTACTAGCAGCAACACGAAGCCGGCCAGCATATTCCAGGCCGCCATTCCGCTAGAAAAAAAGGATCCGTTCAGCGCGGACACTCCACCATAGAGCAGCGCAATAAGCGAAGCCTGGGTCAGGAGCGATCGCTCTTGGAGGATCGGCAGCAGCGGCAAAATAGCCGCCAGAACTCCAATTACAGAGACGGCCAGGCTCTGAATTACCAGGCTCTGACCAGTAACAGCGCTCAGACGATCAATATTGAAGAAGAAGGTTAGCCAGACTAGAAGCCCGATAACCCGCCAATGAAGTGTAGTCACAAGCGCCTCCCGTCAGTGCTATCAATCTGCTAGCATCGGGGCCAAGTTCAGTCGCCCCTGGCTCAGTTAAGGCATTCACACTTTTTGTGCACATCGCTTAACTGGACCTGCTTTGAATATACGCCAGTAGCACCCTTGAATGCAATTACAGTTTGTTCAGGTCAGATCATCGCATTATGCTGATTTTTGGTACAAAACGCTAAGAAGTACTAGATCTATAGCACATTCCACCTAATGCGCCATGTTGAAAGATGATTTCCGTTATATCATTCAATCGCGAAGATCATGCTCCATTCTTAGCAAACACGTCACTTAATACTATTCTTATCCCGATCAATATCCACACAGCAGCCCATTGTAAATAGCCTCAATCCCGTAACATGATATATTCTCCTCATTTTATTGCACCTGTGTTCACAATATTTCAAAGTATCATGAACAGACGAATAACATACATCACACTGAAAAAGATCAGCGCGTGGATCAGGCGCAGAATTAAGTGTAGAAACCCCTAAAACCAGCCAGATCACTACCATTCATTGCGCGTCTCGTAACGTATTACGCAGCTCATGCACAATGCACCTACCGCAGAGTGCGCAAATAACCCGGCATGCAGTAGATAAATCGGCGATCAATTGCTCTACGACAACACTTCGTAACACTCCCCTTGAACTAGTGCCGAATATTCGCATAATCGCTTGCTTTATGGCTCTCGAAAGCCCAAGAAAGCCACGACGCGCTCCATAATTGAGTGTCGCACGCCGTGGCATACTCACGTAACAGAACCGTCATCTCTCCAGCAAGGGGAGATACATGTCCTCGCTTGCAAGCTCCGGCTCCGGCTCCGGGCTTGGCTCCGGCTCCGGGC
>JBBRUG010000550.1:0-2484 GCA_038247995.1 Chloroflexales bacterium
CATTGGGATTTCAATGGGCGGCGGAATTGGGTTGGGGCTAGCCTTGCGTGCGCCCGAGCGGGTATGCGGTTTAGTGCCGGTAGCGAGCTACGGGCTCCAACGCCGGGCGCCATTGCACCTACTCAGTTGGCTGGCTGTGCAGGCGAACATCGGCGGAGACGGCCTCTATTGTTTGTTGGCGCGCAACCGCACCTTCATGCGCGCAGCGGCCGCGTCGATTTTTGGCGATCCGCAGCGACTGAGCGCTGATCTGGTGACTGAAATGCAAGCGATTGTTGCGCAGCCAGGTGTCGGGCGCCCATTTCGTGCCTTTCAGCGCGCCGAAGTAGGCCTCCTAAGCTTGCGCACGACATACCTGGATCGCCTACAGGCAATTCAGGCGCCGACGCTGTTTATTCATGGCACTCGCGATACGTTGGTGCCGGTTGCTTATGCTCAAGCAGCGCAGCAACGCATCCCCGGAGCACTGATTTGCCTCTTGCACGGCGTTGGGCACTGGCCGCAACGCGAAGTACCGTTGGCTTTTAACCAGCTTGTGCGCGCATTCCTGCGGCGGATCGCTGAGCAGCATCAGGCAGTTCGGATCAATTGAGCTGTGGCCCGGCAACCTCGTGCTACACTGATGCTTGCTATTTGATGCTTGAGGACAGAGGAGCCACCCAATGAGCCAGCCAACCCCGGCCAGGGATCAACTGATGCGCAGTGAGGACGTGCAGCGCTGGATCACGTTTACGAGTTTTTGGGGCTTTCTGTTTTATCTGCTTGCGTGTGTCGCTCAGGCCGTCGGCAGTCGACGCCAGCCGGTACAGATTCACGTACCGACTGCCGCCGCCGGTTTGGGCTTGCATCTTACCGCTTTTGTCGGTGGTGGCTCAACGCTGATTGCGCTCGGATCAGCCGCGCGGGGGAAACGCACAACCACGCTCGCCCGTGAGCGCATCGGCCGACGGACACCGGGGCGCCCTGTGCAAGTGCTCGGCCAGGGGCTTGGTGCGGCAGTCGGTTCATTATTGCCGCTCGGAATGGTTATCGTGAGTCAGCGCGCTGCGGAACGGCTCACCGGCACGCCGATTTTTGGTGACAATGCCGCGATTGACGGGCCACGTACGGCGCTCGCTATGGGTGGGTTGAGTGCGCTGACGGCAATGGCGATCACCTTAATTGTCGGCTGGGTGGCCCGTGATGCGCGTAAGGCAGCCGAGGCGGAACGATGAGTACGCTGATTGGCGCGCCGATTGAACGCCCCGATGCACTTGGCAAAGTAACCGGCGCCACCCGTTACCCCGGCGATCTGGTGCAGCCCGGAATGCTGCACTTGAAGGTGGTTTTGGCTGGGCGCGCCCACGCGCGGATCGGCGGCATCGATACAAGCGCCGCACGTGCGTTACCCGGCGTGGTGGCCGTATTTACCGCCGCTGATGTGCCGTATAACGCATATGGGTTGGTTGAGGCGGATCAGCCGGTGCTTTGCACCGATGTAGTTCGCTTCGCGGGCGATAAAGTCGCTGTTGTGGTGGCCGACAGCGCCGCGATCGCCGCCCAGGCTGCCGCATTGGTACAGGTGATCTATAAAGATCTGCCTGCCGTTACGGATGCGCGCGCCGCAATGGCCGCCGATGCGCCCCTGGTTCACGCCGACCGCGCCAGCAATGTGTTATTCCATTGCCCGATCCGCAAGGGCGAGGCGTTGCGCGCACTCGACGAGGCCGAAGTTGTGGTTGAGGGCGCATTCAGCACCGGCTGGCAAGAGCACGCCTTCCTGCAACCTGAAGCCGGGATCGCGCACGTCGATGCGCAGGAGCGCGTGATCATCGAGACGGCCGGCCAGTGGCTCCACGAGGATCGGCGCCAGATTGCAGCGATCCTGGGCCTGCCCGACGAGCAGGTTGTGGTCCGTTATGCCGCAATCGGCGGGGCGTTCGGCGGGCGCGAAGATCTCTCGGTACAGCACCTACTCGCCCTGGCAGCCTGGAAACTGCGCCGCCCGGTGGCAATGATCTGGGATCGCGCCGAGTCGATGATCGCTCACCACAAACGTCACCCGGTGCAGATCCGCACGCGCTGGGGCGCCCGGCGCGACGGTACGATCACGGCAGTCTGGGCCGAAGCAGTGGCCGATGGCGGCGCGTATGCCTCCACGAGCGCCGAGGTGATCAAGTGCGTGGCGCTCTTCGCCTCGGGATGTTATGAAGTTGAACATATTCACGCCGACGCCTATGCCGTGTATACAAACAATGTGCCATCGGGCGCATTCCGCGGCTTCGGCGCGCCGCAAGCGCAGTTCGCCAGCGAAGTGATGGTAACCCGGCTCGCCCACGCGCTCGGCATCGATCCAAGCGACCTGCGGCGTAAGAATCTCTACCGCGAAGGCAGTATCGAACCGACCCAGCAAGCCCTCCCGCCCGGCGTGGCGGTGCGCGAGTGCCTGGAGGCGGTGGTGGCGGAGGTGCGACAACGGGCAACCGACGATGGACGACGGACGAC
>JBBRUG010000551.1:0-2480 GCA_038247995.1 Chloroflexales bacterium
CGGGAGCGGGGCTTCCGACAGCATCAGGACGCCGAATCTGCGGCGGCTCCCCCTGCTCCACGTGAGGGAGCAGGGGGCTGGGGGGATGCGGGGAATAGCGCATTGGGACGCGATCCTGTAAAAACCCTACACCTGCAAGCCAACCCCATCTCCGTCAGGCGGAGATGGGGAGCCGGACGGCAGTAGGATGCCCTGCACACTGAAGCGCTGAGGGCGTGAAGGCGCTGAGCGGGGCGGGATCAGTGCGTTCACTCATTCACCCCCTCAGTGATTCCATGGGCGGGACCACTGAAACGCTGAGGGCGTGAGGGCGCTGAGCGGGGTGGGATCAGTGCTTCAGCTATTCACCCCCTCAGTGGTTCCGTCGTCGGCACTCAAGGTTGCCTGTTCCGTTCTGCATGCGGTATAGTTCACTCAGTGTTCATACCTCACCGCCGAGGTTTCTGCAATGGCTGCACTCCCACGTGATCCAGGCCTGACGATCGGTGTACTTACCGGCTGGCAATACTATTGGACGGCCACACCGCTCAATTATCTCGATCCATTGTTCCATGGGATGTGCTTCGCAGCCCAGCACCTCGGCTGCCGATTGTTGATCGGCTGCGGCATGGGTTCCTCGGCGACGCCCGACGATCCGTTGCGCCCGGCCTGGCCGTTTCCGTTGCCCGAGGCCGATTTTGTGCCGATCGGGCCGTGGAATACCGCTGGCTTGCTGGTGGTTAACCCGCTGCACATTTCCGCCCTCTCGCGTGATGTGAGCGTGCCGGTGCAGGCGCAGGCTGATCTGCCCGCCGGATCTGCCGAACTGCTCGACGGTGCGCGGGTGGTGATCAGCGCTCAGATGCAGCGTAGCCATTGGCGCTACGTGATGAACGAGCAGTGGATCACTAACCGCATGGGTGTGTTGACGGCGCAACTGCAACTGGCGCTCAATGAGACCGATGTCTTCGCCATCCTGGCGCGCCACCTGCCGGCGATCGGCATTACCTGCGGTTGGGTGGCGTTATTTGCGTCCGGCGAGCCGGTCGATGCGTCGGCCCGGTGTAGTGTGCGCAGCCTTACTGATCCTGATGCACCGGTGCTGCACTGCCGCAACTGCGACTTTCCGCAGCACATTGAGATCACTGAGCGGGCTGAGCGCGCTGAACGGGTTGAGGCTGCAGCGTTCACCCGCCGCCTGCCCATTGCGACGGCGCAGCCGGAGCCCACGCCCTCCCCCGCCGCAGATTCTTTCACGCCCCTCACGGCGCTCAGATCTTCAGTGAGCCGCAACCTCGCCCTCTTGCCGCTCGTCAACGCCCGCGGCCAACTGGGTTTTGTGGCCTTCGACAGCGATCACCTGGAGCGGTACGGTGCCATCGTGCAACAGATGGCGGCCGCACTCTACACCGCACAGTTGTATCACGAAGCAATGGAAGGCCGGCGACTGGCCGAAGAAGCCGACCAGTTGAAGAGTCGCTTTCTCTCGACGGTAAGCCATGAACTGCGTACGCCGTTGAACCTGATCGTTGGGCTGAGCCGCTTGCTGGTGGAGGCGCAGGCGCAACAGGCGCTTGAGTTGCCCGCCGTCTATCGCGACGATCTCGAGCGGATCGCGGCGAACGCGCAGCATCTGGGCGGCCTGATCGGCGATGTGCTCGATCTGGCGAGCAGCGATGCCGGGCAGTTGCGCTTGGCCAACGAATATGTCGATCTGAGCGAAACGCTGCACATGGTCGTGGAAACCGGGGCGCGCCTCGCCGCCGATAAAGGGCTGGCCTGGAGCGCCGACCTCCCCCCGCACGGCCCCTGGGTCTGGGGCGATCGGACGCGTTTACGCCAGGTGGCGCTCAACCTGATCAACAACGCCGTCAAATTTACTACCCAGGGCCGTGTGCGTTTCACTGTGGAGGCCGGCGCTGAGTATGCCCGCGTCAGCGTGATCGATAGCGGGTTGGGCATTCCGCCCGCCGATCAGGCGGCGATTTTTAGTGAGTTTCGCCGTTCCGATCGCAGCATTACGCGGGGTTACACCGGCCTGGGCCTGGGTCTGGCGATTTGCAAGCGGTTGATCGAACTCCACGGCGGTCCGATCGGCCTTAACTCTACCGGGCAGGAGGGCGCCGGTTCGACGGTCTTTTTTATGCTGCCGATCGTGGCGTCGCCGTCGCCGCCGTCCCCGCTGCTGCCTGAGCGTGCCAAACGCGCGCTGGTGCTGGGTGATCAGGCCGAGAATGGTCAGCGCCTGGCAGAATATCTTAGCCGGCGCGGGTTTGCCGTCGATCTGGCCGTAACGGTGGAATTTATGAACACCTTCAACGAGCAATTCCAGGCCAAATACCCCAATGTCACCGTGGATCTGGCCGTGGTGAACGCCAGCGAACTCAGCACCGTTACCCAGACGCGCCTGACCGCCAACGATGTTGATGTGATCGACATCTTCGGCTTCTCGAACCAGGCTCAGCCCTATATGCAGAATGTCACCCCGCCCAATTGGCAGA
>JBBRUG010000552.1:0-2446 GCA_038247995.1 Chloroflexales bacterium
CACTGATTATTTGCCGAGTAATTATTACCACCCCAATCCTGCGTTGTCGTCAGTTGGAGCACCCGTGAACGTGCATCGCGGGCATACGAGTCAGCTCGTCCATCATCGGTAAGATGAGCAACGAGCATTTTTGCGTAGGCAAGCCGACTGCCCTCGATAATATACGTCGGACCGCGTGCCAAAAGACGCCCGGATTGATCACGCTGCGAACCGTCGGAGCAATAAGGCGAACCACTGATACGTTGCTGGCCAATCCAGGTTGTTGGCTTGGTAAGGGTATGATGCTCCATCAACTCGCGCACATTCGACGCGTAGGGCGCGATCCCTTGGGCAGCCTTGAGTTTGATAACCGCCAACTCTTGCGGTGTCGTAAGGTACCCACGCGATGTTACACGAACAGGCTGGGCATTGGTCAACGCCGATGTGGGGAAGATCAGCATGAGGCAGACGATCACCACCATCGAGCGTATGAGCACTTTCAAATTAAAGCGAAAATACTGAAAAACCATTATTGAAGAACCATTAGCGTACAGGAGCGTCCGGTGTTGCCGAAACTAGCGCAGGGCTGCCGGCTGCAATCGCAGTCTGATAGGCCTGGATCGTCTGGCTGGCAACAGCCAATGGCTCGTAGCGCTGGCGGGCAAAATCGCGGCCACGCTGCCCCATCGTATTGGCATTGACTAGGTCGGCAAGTACCTGGCTCAGCCGATCAGCGAGGGCCGCCTCGTCGCCGGGCGAAACAAGCCAGCCGGTTTCGCCGGGGAGAACCATCTCAGCAATGCCGCCGACCTGCGAGGCAACGACCGGTCGCCCAACGGCGAGCGCCTGGGCAATGATCGTCGGCGATGTCTCTTCATATGAGAAGAGCGCCAGGACGCTCATGTCGCGCACCGCTTGCAGCAATTGCTCATTCGACACATGGCCGAGGAAGGTTACAGCTTCTTCCAGGCCCAAATCTTTTACGCGAGCACGTACCTGCGCGGCATACTCCGCATCAGGGGCTGGCCCCGCAACGACGAGGCGCGCAGCCGGAACCCGCCCACGCACCTGCGCAAAGGCGTTTACAAGGCCCAGTACATTCTTGCGTGGGCGCAGCACACCGGCAAACAGAATCGTCGGGGTTGCCGGCGGCGGGCCGGCCGGGGCGAAGAAGTCGGCTCCGATTGCATTAGAGATGCTGATCCGCTGTTGGCCGATCATGCCCTCCAGTGAACGCGTGTCGTAGTCGGAGATCGAGATAACCACATTCGCCTTCCGCAACACACGCCGTACCATCGCATCAAACAGCAGCACTTTCAGGCGGCCGGGCAGATTTTTTGCGGCAAGGCGCGCCTCGACATGCACCAACCCGTGGACCGTAACGACAACCGGCAAACCAAGCTGGATCGCAATATCGGCCTGGCGATCGATGCCCTGCGCATGGACGACATCGGGGGCGAACGCACGCACGAGCGGGCGCACGGCAAGCACACACTGCTGCGAACGGATCAGCGTATCGCCCGAAAGGAAGGGGACACGCACATAGCGCACCTCAAGTTTCGGGTTGATCTCGACATGGGTCGCCTTGATCGCGCCGCGATGAAAAACCGCAACGAGCACCTTCTCGATATCGGGATGGTCGGCGAGGGCAGCCGTAAGCGCAAAGTTGACCGCTTCAACCCCGCCGACAATCTTGTCGGGGTTCTCAGGATAAGGACCTAGCATAAACACTTTTAGGCCAGCCATCACAGGGCTCCTTCAGTATGTTAGATCCGACATTTAGCCGACTGCGACGCGTGCTTCGGCTTCGCGCTGTTCCATAGCCCAGCGATACAGGCCGGCCAGGCCGGTTAGAAAGTCCGTGTCGGGCGCCCAACCCACAAGGCTGCGCAATGTGCTTGGGTCGCTCTGCAAGTTCGGACGATCACTCGGCCGCATGCGGGTCGGGTCTTGCACAATCCGGATCGAGCGCCCGGTGATCTGCTGCAACGCCTCCAATACCTCGCGCACAGAATACTCGCGCCCGGTGCCGATATTCGCCCGCAGCAACGTATTCGGATCGGCCACCGGCACAACGCCTAGTTCGTAGAGACCACGCGCGACATCTTCTACATAGACATAATCGCGCTTCGGATCGAGGTTACCGACCAGGATCTCGTCGACACCTTCAACCAATTGATCGAGCAACTGCGGGATGAGGTGCGGGCTGGTTTCGCGCGGGCCATACACGTTAAAGAGCCGGGCGATGGAAACGGTGTTGCCCGTTTGCTGCTGGTGCCACTCGGCCAACTGCTCACCGAAGAGCTTGGTGTAGCCGTAGATATCGAGTGGGCCAGGGGTTAGCGCTTCGTGGAGCGGGCCGGACTGCGCGGGATACACGGCGGCAGTGGAAGCGAAAACGACGCGCGGCACATTTGTTGTGCGGCAGGCGCGGAATACCGCTTCAGTGCCTTCCACATTCACGCGC
>JBBRUG010000553.1:0-2404 GCA_038247995.1 Chloroflexales bacterium
ATGGAGCGCGGATTATCGCTCCGATGCGTTTTGCCGCCGATGTAGGGCCAATTATTTTGTATCATCACGAGCGCTGGGACGGCAGTGGCTACCCGCGTGGACTCTGCGGCCGCGACATTCCGATTGGCGCCCGCATTGTGGCAATCGTAGATGCCTATGACGCGATGATCACCGATCGGCCGTACCGCCGTGCGCTTGGGCGCGACGAGGCGATCCTGCTTCTCCAAGAGGGGCGTGCTCGCGAGTGGGACCCTGATCTGCTTGATCTGTTCGTGAGCCTTGTCCAGGATGAACGGCTGGTCGAGCCGAACATCGACCGCCAGAGCAGTCTGCTTGA
The DNA here is from genome assembly GCA_038247995.1 of Chloroflexales bacterium. Lineage (GTDB taxonomy): Bacteria > Chloroflexota > Chloroflexia > Chloroflexales > Chloroflexaceae > JBBRUG01. Next base: position 338 of record JBBRUG010000553.1, read on the forward strand.
GATTTTGTATTAATCCAAGTTGCAAATCGGTAGCGCATTATGCTCAGCTTGAAGTGATCACGCGGCGCAATCATTGCGAGAAACGCGGTAAACAACGCGCATGTACCTCGAAGCCCTGCGTTACTTGACCTGCCCCAACGTCCCTACCCTTCCGCTTACACTTGAACCCGGTGCGCGAACCGCTCCCGATGGCGCGATCGAGCACGGCTGGTTGCGCAGTCCGACCGGTGCGCGCTATCCCATCCGCGACGGGATCGTCGATCTGGTTGGCCCCTCTGTGCGCCCCGACAGCCCCGCTCAACTCACGAATTACCTCCCGCCGACGGCCTGGGCCTATGAACGTACCTGGCGTCCCCATGCGCTTACGCTGTTAAGTGGTGAGCCATTTGGCTACGTGCGCGAACTGCCGCTGGTCACCGGCCTGGCTGCGGCCGACCGGGGTGGGTTAATCGTCGATATAGCCTGTTCCAATGGACTGTACGCCCGCGCGCTGGAGCAGGCTCGAGCGGGAGCGCCGGGCCATGTGATTGGGATCGACCATGCGCTGCCGATGTTGCGCCAGGCCCGGGCTTATGCTAGAGCCGCCGGGTTACGCATCAGCTATGTGCGTGCGCGCGCCCAGAAACTGCCCTTTGCCGACGGCAGTGCAACGGTACTGGCAATGGGCGGCTCGCTTAACGAGATCGGCGATAGCAATGCAGCGCTGCGCGAACTGGCCCGGACGCTTACTCCAACTGGTCGGGTGGTGCTGATGCACCTTGTGCAGGCTGAGCGCCCGCTGGGCCGGGCAATGCAGCAATTCCTCGGCCTTGGCGGGATTGTTTTCCAACCGCTTGATCGCTTGAATCGGCAATTGGCCGTTGCCGGGCTGCGTCTCCGCGCTCAGTGGCGTTATGGAGTTGTCGCCTTTAGCGTGCTGACGCCGCGCCCTCAAGGGCGCGGCCGATTGGGTGTGTGGCGGCGTTCGGGCTGAAGCCCTCCGCCGCTTGAGTTGGCGCCTCCGCCGCCTTTTCCACTGGGGTAATCTGCGCATGATCATCCGGCAGGCGTACATTGGTTATGGTGCATTTCGTAATTGCGGTTGACGCCGTCGATTGCCCACAGGTACAATGCCTGTGTGCTAACTAACGATAACCAACCGCGTGCCTCAATGCGCACAACGTTACGCGCCCAACTTGATCGCCTAGCGACTGATCGCTGGGCCCGCGATGGCATGCGTACGCTGCTGCGTTCGGCTCTGCTTGGCCTCTCGCTAGGCTGTTTTGGCTTGGGGTTAAGCCTGCTTTTAGGCCTTACGCTCGAATTCCGTTGGCTCGCTGTGATGGCTCTGGTTTGCCTTGCAGGCGGCGCAGTGCTGTTGCTGCGTCCGCGTATGCGCGCCAACGAGGTTGCACGCCGGCTTGATCGGCGCTTTCGGCTGCACGAGCAACTTGCCACTGCCCTGGAACTTGATGCGCAGCCCGAAGGTGTTGCGGCCCATTTGAATGAGCAGGCCCGCCTGAACCTCGGTCGGATTAGACGCCACGTTGCCGCACATCGGCGCTTCCCGTGGGTCGAAATTGGGATGCTGCTGGCGCTGCTGTGTTTATTCTTTGGGTTGGCGGTTTTTGGCGGCATTCTGCCTGCCCCGTCGTTTGGCGCGGCTGAACCATTGCCGCCGATCGCCCGCCCCGCGCCTCCCGACGAGCGTTTCGCCGACGAGCCGTTTCAGCCGCCGGGGGCGCAGGCCGGCACTGAACCTGGCACCGCTGTTGGGCCTGGGCCGGGTGATCAGGCTGCCCTTGCCGCGATCGCCGATGCGCTGCGCGACCAGAGTGTTACCCGGCCTGCCGCCGAAGCGCTCGATCAGGGCGATCCCGCCGCTGCTGCTCAAGGCTTGCGCGAAGTCGCTGATCAGGCCGGCCAGCTTTCGCAAGCAGCGCGGGCTGATCTCGCCGATGCGCTGCGCGATGCGGCCGACCAACTCGCCGCTGAACGACCTGATCTGGCCGAGCAGCTTGAGCAGAGCGCCGATGGTCTTGATGCCGGTGATGAGCAGTCGGCCGCCGCCGCACTGGAAGAACTCGC
>JBBRUG010000554.1:0-2379 GCA_038247995.1 Chloroflexales bacterium
CTGTACTGATCTACACCAACGCATAAGGAGATCATTGTGACACAGCCTGAGCCATCTGTTCTCAACCCAAACCACATCGATCAACTGCCTGACCGCGACGGCCAGGCGCGCCTGGAGCCACTGCAGGTAACAATTTCTGAAGCGGCCCGATTGCTTGCCTACAATACGCGCACCATCCGCCGGCTGATCGACCGTGGTGAACTGCGTGCCGTTGGCGAGGGCCGGCTACGCCGCATTCCCCTCCATAGTCTGCGCGACTACCAGCAACGCCATTTGATGCCGTAATGCCCGAGCACTGAGCGAACTGATCGCCCCCTGAAGCACTGACCCGGACAGTTCACTCCGTTTGCGCCAGCACCGTTTTGGCGCATGGACGCTGATCACGCCTTCCATCGCCTGGTCACCGTGGTGACTGGGGTGGCGTCGCCATGCCGTCGAAGCAGCGGCGGTAGGAGGAACGACCGTGCCGTACGCCGAACACCTGCATCCCCGGCTCGCGCCGATGCGGTTGGCGAGCCGGAACGGTCGTCTGTATGTCGGGCCGTGCCCCTTCTGTCCCGACGGCGGCGAGGACCGCTTCCACGTTTGGATGGAGGCCGGCGGCGGCCGCCCCGCCGAGCGCTACTGGTGCCGAGTCTGCAATCAGCGGGGGCTGCTCAAGAACCTGGATCGCGACCCGCAGCATGACCTGACGATTCATGGAGATAGGCAACACAACGCGGTTGCCTGGCGCCCACGTGTTGCGCCTGATCCCGCGCACATCCCGTTCTACCGTGAACTGTACCAAGCTGTCGCCCTCTGGGCGCATGCCTGGCTGCTCGACCCGTGTCACCCAACTCCACGCGCATATCTCCACCAGCGCGGCCTCTCCGATGCGGTGATCAGCCACTTTGTGCTCGGCGTGACACTGAACGATCCCGAGAGCCTCGTCGCCTATCTCCGCAGCGCCTGCCCTGAAGCATTCCCTTACGCCGAGGCGGCGGGCCTGGTGATCACCGATGACGACGGCAAACAGCATACGCATTGGCACCTGCGCGGGCGGATTGTCTTTCCGTACATTGCCAATGGAGAAGTTGTCGATCTGCGCACGCGCACCTACGACACGGGGAAGGGCTATCGCTCGCTCGGCCCCTACGACGCACGTGGCGCGACGGCGCCGTTGGGGTGGGATAGCATCACACCCGGAACGCGGACGGTGATCATCACTGAGGCCGAGTTCAAAGCGCTTGTTGCGCTTCAGGCGTTCCACGCCGGCGATCTCGATGCGCCTACCATCGGCCAGCCGGGTCTGAATGTCTTTCGCGAGGAGTGGGCACAACAGCTTGTTGCCCTGGGCGTTGCGGAGGTGGTACTCTGCTACGACAGTCAGGTGCGACCGGCACAGAATGGCACGCCGGCGCTCACGCCTGAGGAGCAGTGGAGCCTGCGCCACGGATTGACCTGCGCCGCCGCCGGGCTCGCCGTACGAATCGCGCGGCTTCCGCTTTCGCCCGGTGAAACCAAGGCCGAGATCGACACCTTCATCCTCCAGCACGGCGCCGCCCGCTTCCAGCACCTCATTGCCACCGCGCCACCGCTCCACGACTACCACCGCTCGATCGACCGCGCGCTGCTGGAACGCCACCGCCTGCCGCTGCCCAACAGCTATCCGTTGCGGCGCGAACGGCCGGTTCGCTTGCAGATTGCCGAGGCCCAGGCGACGCACGGCGCTACGCCGGCAGAGGAAACCGGAACCACGCTTGGCGAGGCGCGGGCGCAGATTGCCGCCCAAGTGGCGGCGCACGCGACGGAAGGCGCAGGCATCCTGGTGCTGGCGCATCCGCCAGGCACCGGCAAGGGCTTCAACACCGCCCAGGGCATCCGCGACTGGATGCAGACGACGCCAACCGGCGACGACGGCAGCGGGTTTGTGGTCTGGACAGCCCAGCGCAAGGCTCAACTGCACGATCAGGCAGCCATCGAGCTCATTCCCCTTGCCGGTCGCAACCAGAGCAATTGCCGCAAACTGCCCGAGGCGATCACGCTGGCTCAAAAAGGCTACAGCGTCAAAGACGCGCTCTGCGCCCGGCGCTGCCCCTTCGTTGATCGCTGCGCCTACCTGCGGCAGTTTGGCCAGGAGGGTGACTTCTTTGCCGCGACCCCGCTGCTCAAGGCGACCGGTTGGTGGGAGCAGGCCGGCGTGGTCGTGCTCGACGAGTTTGACCCGGCCTGCCTGATCACCCACGTCCACCTCGATAGCGCCGACCTCGCCGCGATGAGCCGCGCCCATCCCCAGGCGCCGGCGGTGCAGGCGGTGCTGCGCTGGGTTGCGCTGGTGCTGGCGACGACGACGGATCGCAGTCTGAGCGGCGCGCTCTTCCTCGCTGCGCTTGCGCGTCA
>JBBRUG010000555.1:0-2328 GCA_038247995.1 Chloroflexales bacterium
ATTATTTCGCCATTATTTCGCGCTACCGGCCTGCCACTGCTCAGCGATGCCGGCGTGTTGGCACGCGATGTGCTAGCAACGTATATTTGTCCGACGCCTGAGCGCTCTTACTTCTTGTTTGGGCTACCGATGGCAGTCTGCGCCCGTTGTTGGGGCGCTACGATCGGGTTGCTGGCGGCGCGGGCGAGCTTTGGCCATGCAAGCGGTTGGGTCGGGCGGGGGTTGCTCTGGTACCGCAACCAACCTTGGGGATGGCGCTTCGTGCTTGCCGCTGCCCCGTTTCTGCTCTGGCCGCTGGAGATTATCGGACATTATGCGGGTTGGTGGTACGCGCCGCGCGGTTTGTTGCTCATCAACGGTGCCCAGGCTGGTTTTGCAGCCGGTCTCTGCTTCATCTCCCTCTGGCCAGGCCTCTGGCGGCGGTGACCCTACCCTAGATTTGGTTACCTAGCATGCGTTTCTTTCTATCCATGAGCCTGGCACTTGTTGCGCTGGCGAGCTGTAGCTTTGGCGGCAGACTTCCGATTGGTCGTGAGACGGAGCCGACGGTTGCCGCGATCCAGACCCAGGTTGCCGCGATGCAGCAAGTTGCGCCCACACCGACAAGCCGGTTGCCGCGGCCTACCAGCGCGCCACTCCCCACTCTTGCGCCCCAACCGACTCTTGAAGTAAATCTCGTTGACGCGCTGGTTGATCAGGAACGGTTGCTCGTCGAGCTTTATCGCCGCGCCAGCCCGGCGGTGGTGAGCATCGAGGCGTTGGGCCAGCAACTACCCAGCGATCATCCACCCGTACCCGGCTTTCCCGACGGGCCGCGTGGTCAGGGGTCAGGTTTTCTCTTCAACGACCAGGGGTATATCGTTACCAACAACCACGTCATTGAGGGGGCCACCGAGCTTCAGGTGCGTTTCTACGAAGGTACAACCCTGTTCGCCGAACTGATTGGCACCGACCCCGATAGTGACCTGGCGGTGATCAAAGTGGATGCGCTGCCGTCCGGCGTCGCGCCGCTCACAGTCGGCGACTCGCGTGAGGTGAATGTTGGGCAGATGGCTGTGGCGATCGGGAACCCGTTTGGCGAGCAGAATACGCTCACTGTAGGCGTAGTGAGCGGGCTGGGGCGTACGCTGCGCGGGCCGAGCCGCGGCTTTGGCACCTTCAGCATCCCGAATATCATTCAGACCGATGCGGCGATTAACCCAGGTAACTCGGGCGGGCCGTTGTTGAATGTACGCGGTGAGGTGATTGGGGTAAACACAGCGATCGCAGTGAGCCTGGGCAGCACCAATTTTGAAGGGGTCGGCTATGCAGTACCGGCCAGCACAATCCTGAAAGTTGTGCCGACGTTGATCAGCATCGGGCGCTACGAGCATCCGTGGCTGGGAATTGGAATGTTCCCCGTAGATGCGCTCTTCGCCCGCCGCTACGAACTGGCGGCGAGTCGCGGCGTACTGGTCACCGAAGTGCGGCCGAATAGCCCGGCAGCACAGGCCGGCTTACGCGCCGGCCAGCGGATTGAGCCATACAACGGCGGGCGTTTACCGGTTGACGGCGATGTAATTACCGCCCTCGACGGGTTCGCCGTAGCCGATAGCGATGCGCTGATCGGGCAATTAGATCTGAACTACGTCGTCGGCGATACGGTAATGCTAACGGTAATGCGTAACGGCGACCTGCAAGAACTTGAATTGACGTTAGAGGCAAGACCGTAGGCAGCCTGACAGTCCGATAGTCTGACAGTTCGCATATATCGGCTAGACCATGATCAAGACGCGAGTCGGGCACATGCCCAACTCGCGTCTTTCAGCATCCGTTATGGTACCTAAAACTGCCCGAAGGATCAGCGTTGCAAGCGGAATGACGCCACAACGATTCTGCCGCTACGGGTGCCCTGGCCGACCAGGCTCCACTGACCGACGGGGTCGCCGGCTTCGGTACGGAAGCCGATCAGCACCCCGCCATCGCCGCCGGCGATCGCCTGATAGGGTAGCGCGCGCACGGTGCCGTCGGGGAGGTTCATCCACATACTGATGAACTCGCCGGGCAGGTAGTTGCGCGCCTCGAAGCCGAGCGTCGTGCCGGGGGCGCTGACTTCAGGGTATGCGCGCCCGCTCGCGATAGCGTTGGGAATGCTGGCGCACTCGCTCGGATCGCCTTCGGGCACTGGCCGGGTGGGCGGATTGTTGGGCGGCAAACCGGGGCGACGCTGACAGGGCGCGAGGGCCGAGCCAAGTAAGGCCAGGCGCACGCCACCACTGGTTAGCTCAAAACGGGCGCGCTCGAAGTGCTGCACGGTGTAGTTGCGCCCATCATCGAGCCGCTCGGTCA
>JBBRUG010000556.1:0-2297 GCA_038247995.1 Chloroflexales bacterium
AGTGGTTCCGTGCCTCAGTGGTTCCGTGCCTCAGTGCCTTCACTCGCTCAGTGGTTCCGTGCCTCAGTGGTTCCGTGCCTCAGTGGTTCCGTGCCTCAGTGCCTTCACTCGCTCAGTGCTTCAGTGGTTCCGTGGTTCCGTGGTTCCGTGCCTCAGTGGTTCCGTGCCTCAGTGGTTCCGTGCCTCAGTGCCTTCACTCGCTCAGTGCTTCAGTGATCCGTAATGGAGCCATCCATGCCCTCCCCCTCTACCCAAACCGACCTGACGCCGATCATCACTGGGCGGCGCAGCGTACGCGCCTTCCGCCCCGATCCGGTGAGCCGGGCGCAACTTGATCAAATCCTCGAAGCGGCGCGCTGGGCGCCCTCGCCGCATGGGCGGCAGCCCTGGCGCTTTGCCGTAATCACCCAGGCAGCCACCAAACTGCGCCTCGCCGACGCAATGGGCGCCGAATGGCGGCACCAACTCGCCCTCGACGGCCAGGACGAAGCGACGATCGAACTGCGTTTTCGTAAATCGCACGCGCGGATCGTCGGCGCGCCGGCGATCATTATTCCGTGTCTCTACCTGAACAACCTCGATGTTTATCCCGACGCCGAACGGCAAGAGGCCGAGACAATTATGGCCATCCAGAGCCTCGGCTGCGCCATTCAGAACATGCTCCTCACGGCCTATGCGTTGGGCCTCGACAGCGGCTGGATGTGCGCGCCGCTCTTCTGCCAGCCCACCGTGCGCGCCGCACTCGACCTCGATGCAAACCTCCTGCCGCACGCCCTCATCCCAATCGGCTATGCCGCCCAGGACCCGGTGCGCCGCCCACGCCGCCCGCTTAGCGAGCTAGTTGTACTTTGGGATGAATAACCTGAACGTGCACAGGTTGGAGCATCTCGCACGGCGCCTTATACCGCGCAGGGTGTACAATAAAGGCTGAAGCACAGCGCGCGATCGAGCATCAACGCGCCGAGGTCGCTCAAAAGCGCGCCGCGGCCCGTGCTGCTCGCCTACGCGAACTGGGGATCGATCCGGCATTTGAAAGCGCGCTTCAATCCTGAATATTCATTCTTGCCATCTCCTGGAGCTTCCTGATGCACGACCCAGCCACTCTCACCGAACGGATGGAAACCCAGATTGCCGCGTGGCAACAGCAGAATGACAGCCGGGCGGTGTTCCTGGCCTGTTACCTGCGGATGACCCAGAACATGCTCGCCGGCGCCGCTGCCGGGCGCTTCCACGATCCGGCGTGGGTGGCGCAGTTTGTTAACGACTTTGCCGGTTATTATTTTGCTGCCCTCGAAGCCTATGAGACCGATCAGCCTGGAGTTCCGCCGATCTGGCGCGAGGCGCACCAGCTTGCCGCCGAACCGACCACGCCGGTGGTAAAAAACTTGATGCTCGGCGTGAATGCGCACATCAACTACGATCTCGTGCTCGTCCTCGACGACCTGCTCCGCCCAACCTGGCGCCACTTAGCCGCCCCAGAACGCCACGCCCGCTACGAAGACTATTGCACCGTCAATACAATCATTGCCGAGACGATCGATTGTGTGCAGAACGAAGTTGTTCAGCCGTATGCGCGCCTGATGCAACTGGTCGATGTATCGTGCGGCCCGCTCGATGAATGGCTTACTGCGCGCTTACTCCGCGCCTGGCGCGCCGATGTCTGGGATCAGGCGATCAACCTGGTGATCGCACCCGATAATCTCACCCGCATGGAGTTGCGTCAACAAACCGCCCAGCTTGCTCAGGCCCGCGTTCGCTTACTCATCCAAGGCGGCGATATTGGCGCACGTACATTCGGCTACCCGCTGCGCTGGCTGCGCCGCCTGAACCTGCTGTAGGGCGAAGGCGTATGGGCATACGGATCACGTTAAGCGCTAGCGCGTTTGTCTGAATATGTACGGAACGCATCCCAACATTAGATTTCCCGCATCCCCCCAACCCCCTGCTCCATCGGCGTGGAGCAGGGGGAGCCGCGCCAGATTCTGGCTAGCCGTTCGGCACCCCGTTCCGCGTGATGGAGCGGGGCGGGGAGTAAGGTCTGACGCGGCGGAAGTCCTTAACGTGATCCGTATGGGCGTGTGGGTGCGCAGGCGTGACATGCGGGATGCCCACGTGTGCCGGCATGACCAGGAGAAATAGTGATCTTGCGTGTCGTCCCCGCCTCCGCAGATCCAGCAAAAGCGCGCGGACAGTCTACTACGTGGTTCCGTGGTTCCGTGGTTCCGTAGTTCCGTGGTTCCGTGGTTCCGTGGTTCCGTGGTTCCGTGGTTCTCAAGGAGTTGTCATGATCCTCGTGC
>JBBRUG010000557.1:0-2291 GCA_038247995.1 Chloroflexales bacterium
AGGATGAAGGATGAAGGATGAGGGATGAAGGATGAGGGATGAAGCGAGGGCTGAGGGCTGAGGGCTGAAGCAGCACTGCCGCTCGTTGTTATTCCAAGTAAGCGAGCGGAGGAATATTGTACTGCTCAGTAGCGCATTTGTGCACGCCTGCTTCCGTATACTAGTAAAAGAACCAAACCCGTTCACAGGAGTGTCTGATGAGTATTACACCGTCCATTGCACGCGAGCAACCCGATCCGAATGTTACGGTGACGGCTCGCTTAGAGGGCAAAAACTCGATGGTTGAGGTGTTGCATTACAATGCGCTGCACGGGAGCGAAGACATCTCCGGTGCCGAGCAGTTGTATTACGCCCAACAGGTTGGGTTGCGCTTAAAGCAGATCCGGATCAGCCTGAACAACGGCGAGGTGCTCGCTGAGTCTGGGGCGCTGCATTTTATGCACGGCAACATCAACCTGGAGAGCAGCGTCGGCGGCCTGGGCGGTATGATGAAGAAGATGGCCTCCAATATGCTCACTGGCGAGACAACGTTCAAGCCGCGGTATCGCGGTACCGGACAGATCTATCTGGAGCCGACCTTCGGCCATTTCCTCTTGATCCGCCTTGACGGTGAAGAGGCAATTGTTGAGAAGCAGATGTTTTACGCTTCCGAAGGCACGGTTGATGTTGGCGTTGCCGTACAGAAGAATATTTCGTCGGGGCTTTTCGGCGGCGAAGGCTTATTTCAAACCAGTGTGAAGGGCAGCGGTTGGTGTGTACTGAGCAGTCCGGTGCCCGCCGAGGAGATTGTCCGCATTACGCTGAACGGCGATAAGCTCAGCGTGGACGGTAGTTTCGCGCTGCTGCGCAAAGGCAAGATCGACTTCCGCGTTGAGAAATCGACGAAGTCGCTGCTCGGTACCGCTACCAGCGGCGAAGGGCTGCTGCAAACCTTCAGCGGCACCGGCGAGGTTTGGCTCGCACCAACCCAGACGATCTATGATCGGCTGCGCACCCAGGGCCTCGCAGGACTCACGCGCCCACAGACCAGCATGGGTCAACATCCGAGGTAATAGGAAATCCATGACCGACTCTGCTCTCGCTGCCCAATTTCACCAGGCTATGCTCGATGGTTATCAGGAGTTGGCGCAGCTTCATTATCGGGCAACCTACTTCCGCCAAATGGTTCAGGAGCACGGCGGTGTGGAAGCTGCCCGGCGCTTACTTCGGCAGGATAACGTTGCCGCAGGACTTACCGCGATCTGGGAGCTGGGACGGCTCGATCTGTCGGTTGAAGCGTTTGTGCTGCGCCCTGAATACGCCGAACTATTTACCGAAGCCGAGCGAGCGAGTGCGCGCCAACGCCTCGCCGATTTGAACTATACCGCCCCCTGGGATCAGCCGGACGCCGTGCCGCCTGCCGCGCAACCGGCGCCTTCGCTGGTGGATCGGCTTGCCCAGGCTGTGCGCAACACGCAGGGTGGCGAACGTGAGGCTGAGCCGGTTGCACATGCAACGAGAGCAACGCCCCGCCTGTACGATCCCGCCACCCTTAACCGGCTGGTCGAGCGCTTCAGGCAGCACTACCCCTCGTTCGAAGATGAGCGCTACACGAACGACGAGCGCTTCTACAAGGTTCACTTCGCCCAACGCATGCGTGAGTTGCTTGGCCGCGAGCGCCTGGGCGATCTGATTGCGCGGGGTGATTTTGCGGCGGCGCAAACGGCGATCAAGCAGGCGTGCAGCGGCGCGGTCGAGACGCCGAGCGGCTATCGGCAGCAGAATAACCTGTTGAACCAGTGGGATCTGCGGGTCATGCTCGATGCACCCGCCGAACCGCTCGCCCGCCGCCTCTACGATCTGCTCTACGGTGCCGGCGCTTTCGCCGAGCGCTTTGAAGCCTGGGTTGCGTTGCTCAGCACGCACAAGCCCGGTGTCTGGCCGGCGGCGACCTACTTTCTCATGCTCCATGATCCGGAACAGTTCATCTTCGTCAAACCACGGCCCTTCCGCGATGCGCTAGAGGCGCTTGCGATCGACCTGCCCTGGCCGACCCGACCCAATCCCGAAACCTACGCTCAGTTGCGCGATCTGGCCCAGGATCTCCGCCGCGACCTTGCGCCGCTCGGCGCCCGCGACCTGATCGACGTGCAATCGTTCCTCTGGCGCGTCGGGTCGGCGCCGGATGAAGCCGAAGATGACGAGCCTGACGAAGACGAACCGTTTGATCGCCTGGACGCCTGGCAGGCCGGTATTGAAACCGCTTCGCCCTTTGTGCATTTTTTTGCCGAGGAGTACCCCACGTGGCTCAC
>JBBRUG010000558.1:0-2267 GCA_038247995.1 Chloroflexales bacterium
GCAAACCTGCTGCGCGGCGATATGCAGTGTTGGTATGCCGAGGATTATCCTACTTTGCCGGCCAATGCTACGCTCATCGACGTGCGTGGCGAGCAAGAGTACGCTCAGTGGCACATCCCCGGCGCGCGCAACATTCCGCTGGGTGATCTGCGGGCGCGCCTGGGTGAGGTGGCCGCCGCCGCCGAACTTGGCCCGATCCGGCTCTACTGCATGGTCGGTTTCCGCAGCTACCTGGCCTACCGTACGTTGCGCCAGCATGGGCTTACCAATGTCGCAACGCTGTCCGGCGGTGCGCGCACTTTTACCAGTTTTCATCGCACCGAGCTGGCCACCGGCCGTCCCGGCGTGCCTTTTGTGGCCCATGCCGAAGAGGATCTTGCGGTGGAGGATCTTGTGCCGTGAGGCATGAGGCGTTTGCAACGCAAACGTTTCAGCCGCACAAATGCTATTATTTCACGCGCGGCAGCAAATACCCGAAAGTGAGGCGGCGCGCGTGATGATCGACACGAATCAGCTCTATACGAATCTGCTGGTGATCGGGGTGGGCCTGCTGATCCTGGTGGTGCTCTTCGGGGTACTGGTAGGTTTGATCAGCCTTGTTCTCCGGGCGTTGCGGCGCGTGCCGGGCCTGGGGCGCGGCGATTTGCTGGCAGGGCTGGGGCGCGGTCTGCGTGGCTGGATGCTGCTCTTCTTCCTGGCCGCCGGCGTAGCGTTTGTCGTGTATAGCGCATGGCTCACGATCCAGGGCCGCTTGATCACAGCCGTTGGCCTGGACGTACTCCAGAATTCAGTTCCGGTAACCTTCTGGCGTGAACTGGGCATCGGCAGCGCCGGCACACTCGGCGCCCTGGCCGTGGCGCGCATCCTGAATGCGCTGATCAACCGGCTCATGCCGGTGCTGCGCAATGGCACCCGCAGGCTCAAACAGGTACGGGCCAGCGACGCGAGCATCGAGCGCTTCTACGAACGCCTGGGCCGTATTCTGGTGCGCGCAGTCTGGATCGGCGCAGCAGGCGTGGCGGCGATCCTGCTGCCGCTGCCGACGACGATTAGTTCAGTCGCCTTCACTGTGCTTAAAGTGTACCTAATCATCACCACCGGCCAGCTTTTTGTAAGTATCGTCACCCCGCTGATCGACACGCTCGACTATCTTAGCGAGCAGTACGTGCGCTCGGCAAGTCTCGACGTCTTCTACGATCAGTTGCGTGGCCTGGTGCCGCTGCTCAGTCGGACGCTGGAATATATTATCTATGTTACAGCGGCGACCCTGGCGGTTCAGCAGATCGAGGGCTTGGCCGGATTCGCGCGTTACGGCACGGCGCTGGTGCAGATCATCGCGATTGGATTCCTCTGTCGGGTGGTGATCGAGGTTGTGAACCTGGTGATTGATCGCACGCTCCTTGTGCGCGGCGATCTGAGCGATGTGGAATGGCAACAGCGGCGCACCTTCGGCCCGCTGATCAAAGATGCGCTGCGCTATGTAACCTACTTTGCCGCGTTCCTGTTCGCCCTGGGCGCGTTGGGCATCGACATCGGCCCGATCCTGGTGGCAATCGGCGGGCTGAGCCTGGTGGTTGGCCTGGCTGCCCAGCCGGTGCTCACCGATATGATCTCGGGCGTCTTTATTCTGTTCGAGAACCTGTATCTCGTTGGCGATTACATTGAAACGAACGAGGCGCGCGGTGTGGTCGAGAGCATCGACGTACGCACCACGCGTATCCGCGATCCCGACGGGCAGGTACACATTCTGCGCAACGGCCAGATCGGCGACATTGTGAACTATTCCAAGGGTTATGCCTTTGCCGCAGTGTTCGTGACGATCGCCTATGAACACGATCTAGAGCGTGCCTATGCAGTGATTCGCACCACTGGCGCTGAACTGGACGTCGCCAGTGAAGATGTGTTGGAGCCGACTGAGGTGCAGGGGGTCGAGGAATTCGAGCAAGATGCCGTGCGCGTGCGCACAATCACCCGCGTGCGCCCCGGAACCCACCTCCAGGTTGCGCGTGAATTGCGCACCCGGCTCCACACCGCCTTCCGTCGCGAGCGGATCGAGTTCTGGTCCCTGGCTGATCAGGTGATCTATCATAACCTGAACCCGGTGGCCGAACTCGACGGCGGCGATTTCCTGGCCCTCGCCGAAGACGGGCGGATGCGCTCCGCCTCAACGCCACCTGCGGCGTGATAGGGGCCGTAGGGACGCAGCGCGCTGCGTCCCTACGGCCCCTATCACGCCGCAGGTGGCGTTGAGGCGGAGCGCATCCGCC
>JBBRUG010000559.1:0-2264 GCA_038247995.1 Chloroflexales bacterium
AAAGAACACCCCGCCGCCGAAGGCCAACCCTACTTCGCCACCGGCATCAGCATGGTGCTGCACCCGCGCAACCCGTATGTTCCGGCCTTCCATGCCAACTTCCGCTACTTCGAGGCCGGCCCGGTCGGCTGGTTCGGCGGCGGCATGGACATGACGCCTGCCTACGGCTTCGACGATGACGCGCGCCACTTCCACACAACATTGCGCGATCTTTGCGCCCGCCACACGCCGCTCGCCGATTATCCGCGTTGGAAAGCCTGGTGCGACGAATATTTCTTCATTAAGCATCGCAACGAAATGCGCGGAATTGGCGGGATCTTTTACGACAATTTGGCCCCCGCCGAGCCTAACGGCTTTGATCGAGCGCTTGCGCTCGCTGAGGACGGCATTCGTACCATTCGCGACGCTTACCTGCCGGTTGTGCGCCGACGCATGATGCAGGAGTACAGTGAGCGTGAACGCCAGTGGCAGCTCTACCGCCGCGGGCGTTACGCCGAGTTCAACCTCGTCTATGATCGCGGCACGGTGTTTGGCCTGCAAACCAACGGCTATATCGAGGCCATCTTGATGTCGTTGCCGCCACTGGCGCGTTGGGAATTTCAGTACACGCCCGAGGCCGGCAGCCCCGAAGCCGACTGTGCGCGCTTTTTGCAGCCGTATGATTGGGCGTAATGAACTGCTGATGCGCAGTGGAGCTGCGCATCAGCAGCTCAAAAATGCATGCACCGTCTTTGCAGTGCTTTTGTTTATATATCAAATCCTTTCATAACATGGTATAATCGCGCTGAATCCCGTAGTACCAACTCTGCACTACCGGCCCTGTCGCCCGCGATATGAGGAGCACGCCATGCCCCCTCGCGCCCAGTTCATCCGTGAAGATGGTTTGTACCACTCGTTCTGCGGGTTAGTGAGTGTCGGCTGGTTGTATCAGAAGATCAAGGATAGCTTTTTCCTGATCCTGGGCACCCATACCTGCGCGCACCTGCTTCAGAATACGCTCGGGGTGATGATCTTCGCCCGGCCACGTTTTGCAGTCTCGCTGCTCGAAGAGAGCGATCTGTCTTCGTCGCAGCCCGATATTTCCCAACAGATCGAGGAGATCCGCCGCGAACACAAGCCCTCGGTGATCTTCTTGCTTTCTTCCTGCACGCCCGAGGTGATGAAGGTTGAATTTGAGGGATTGGCGAACTCAGTCAGCACGCCCGAAGTGCCGGTGTTGTTCGTGCCGGCTTCCGGCCTCGATTACACCTTTGCCCAGAGCGAGGACTCGGTACTTCAGGCGCTGTTGCCCTTCTGCCCCGCAGCCCCGCCTGAAGACAAGCGGGTGGTCTTCCTGGGCTCGGTGAACGACGCAATTGCCGATGAATTCAGCATGGAGGCCGCCCGGCTCGGCATTCCAGTGGCCGGCTTTTTGCCCGCCACGCGCTTCAGTGAGTTGCCGCCGATTGGCCCCGGCACGATCATTGCGCCGCTCCAGCCGTACCTGCCCAAAATTGCCACTCAACTGCGCAACGAGCGCGATTGCACGATCCTGAGTTCGCTCTTCCCCTTCGGCCCCGACGGCTCGCGCGCCTTTTGGGAAGATCTCGCCGCCCACTTCGATCTCAAGGTCGATCTCAGTGAGCGCGAGGCCGCCGCATGGGCGCGGATCAAGGAGCATACCGATCTGTTGCGCGGCAAGAAGATCTTCTTCGCCAGCGATATTCTGATGGAACTGCCGCTCGCCCGCTTCCTGCGCGCTGCCGGCGCCGAACTGATCGAGTGTTCTACGCCGGCGATTAATCGGCGCTTCCACGCCCGCGAGCTCGAACGGCTCGAAGGTGTGCGCCTCGTTGAGCAGGCCAATTTCGACCGTCAGTTGCGTGATATCGCCGAGCACAAACCAGATCTGGTGATCTCAAACATGATCACCACCAATCCGCTCGTCGGCAGCGGCGTGGTAGCCAAGTGGGGCACCGAGTTCAGCTTTATGCCCATTCACGGCTGGGGCGGTGTGAATACGCTTGCCAATGCCTTCACCAAAGTGCTGCGCCGTCACGCCCAACTCGACCCGCTCGGCCTCGACCCGGTTTGGACGACTGGCCTCATGCCTTCGGCGCCGCGAAATGCGATTCCGCTGGAGCAGTGAGCGCGCGGTAGGGCAAGCAGAGGGCTTGGGGGCGCAGCCGCGAATGAAGCGCCATCGATACCCGCAAGCTCCTTGGCGCAGTGAGCGCGCGGTAGCGCAAGCAGGGGCTTGGGGGCGCAGCCGCGAATGAAGCGCC
>JBBRUG010000560.1:0-2217 GCA_038247995.1 Chloroflexales bacterium
CTGTTGTGTGGTGGGGGGGTTTTTTTTTTTTTACAACAACCCCCCCACCCCGTCTATTTAATCCGCAGTAGCTTCGGCTTCCAGGAGCGGCGTACCGGTGCTGCGCCAGTTCACCGTGGGCATGATCAGGCTGGGCTTGATATTCTGCTTGTGGCGCTGCACCACATCGATCACCGATTCGAGCAGCGTGTCGTTGAGGAAGTGCGGCTGAAGGCCAAGGCTGAGCAGATTGGTGTTGATCGCATTGTAGTAGTGAGCTTCCTTCTCGACCCGTGGGTTGGGCAGGTGGTTGATCGTGACTTCCATGCCCAGTTCGCGGCCGGCCTTCTGCACGGCCAGCGCCAGATCGAGCACGCTGAACTGCTCGGTAAACTGGTTGAAGACGCGGAACTCGCCGGCAGCAGCCGGGTTCAGCAAGGCGAGTTCGACACAGGCCAGCGTATCACGAACATCGAGAAAGCCGCGAGTCTGCCCACCCTCACCATACACCGTCAGCGGCACGCCGGCCACCGCTTGCACCAGGAAGCGGTTCAACACCGTGCCGAAGACACCGTCATAATCGAAGCGGGTGCGCAGGCGCTCGTCAAGCTTGATCTCCTCAGTGTCCACACCGTACACAACACCCTGGTTCAAATCGGTGGCCCGCAAGCCCCAGATCCGGCAGCAGAACATAATGTTGTGGCTGTCGTGAACCTTGGAGAGGTGATACATACTACCGGGCTGCTTGGGGAAGGGCAGCGTATCGGTGCGGCCCTTATGGTTGATGGTGATGTAGCCCTCTTCGATGTCGATGTTCGGCGTGCCGTACTCGCCCATCGTGCCAAGCTTGATCAGGTGCGCGTCGGGTGTGTAGTCGGCCATGGCGTAGAGCACATTGAGCGTGCCGACAACGTTGTTAACCTGAGTGTACACCGCGTGGCTACGGTCGATCATCGAGTAGGGCGCCGCGCGCTGCTCACCGTAATGAATGATCGCCTCGGGCCGGACATTCCGCACTACCGGCTCGAAAAAACTGTAATCGCACAAGTCGCCGATGAAGGTCTGGATCTTACGGCCGGTAATAGTCTCCCAGATTGCGATACGCTCCTGAAGTGAAGCGATCGGCACGAGGCTTTCCGCCCCTAACTCATTGTCGTAGTTCCGCCGGGCCATGTTGTCGAGGACAGCAACTTCGTGACCGCGCTGCGAGAGATACATTGCGGTCGGCCATCCCAAATAGCCGTCGCCGCCAAGGATCAGGACGCGCATCGATATCTCCTCTTCCTCTCATGCCGTCGGGAAGCTCCTCAGCAACCCGGCAGCTGTTTCCTGTATGCACATGCACCAACGGTGCGCAAAATGATACCTTGACTATGGCGCAGGCGCAAGTGGGCCTTGCTTCTGCCAGTAGCGGGCGAGCCCGGCAAAGTTCACATCGACAGCGCCGCCCTGAGCCTCGATCAGGGCCTGTTCGGCAGGGCTGAGCGCGGCCATCTCTGCGGCGATCAGGGCCGCCAGAGGCGCCTGCTGGGCTGCCGGATCGACACCGGACTGCAACCCGACCCGCACTGCTTCACCCCAACGCCGCAACCGAGCGCGATAATCGCTCAGGTGAAAGGCAACATCGTTGTAGGCGCCGAAGTGGGTGAGTGCGAGCCAACTGGGCTGAAGTTCTTCGAGCATGGTTAGCGTGCGCTCCCAATGTTCCAGATCGATGTCGGGCGGTGGCGTGGCCGGGCGCGCATAGGCGACACCGGGCAAACGCACGCCGCAGTTATCACCCACGAAGGCCGTACCGCTGGTTTGATCAAAATAGACCAGATGGTGCTTGGCGTGGCCCGGCGCATCATAGGCGCGAATTGTGCGCCCGCCGACGCTGAACGTCTCGCCGCCGTGCAGCACGGTGACGTGATCGGCAGGTACGGGCAGGATCTCGCCCCAGAGCGGCCCCATCATGGCGCCGTAGAGGCGCACGGCGCTATCGAGCAGGCGCGACGGGTCGATCAGGTGCGGCGCCCCCCGCTGGTGTACCCAGACCCGCAGATCGGGGTGGCGCGCGGCGATCTGGCCGGTGGCGGCGGCGTGGTCGAGATGAATGTGGGTGAGCAGAATATGGCGAATGTCGGTGAGCGCGAGGCCATGTTCAGCGAGCGCAGCCTCGATTGTCGGCAGCGTACTGGCCGGGCCGGGATCAACCAGCGCCGGCTCGCTGCCCAGCAGCAAATAGGTTGCAATCAC
>JBBRUG010000561.1:0-2175 GCA_038247995.1 Chloroflexales bacterium
CGTTCAGGGTGATGACTGCTCGCGCTCGCCCCAGCGCCGCCTTCGGAAGAACCGACTTTCACTTCAACGATCACCGGTTGCGCTGTGTCGATCAGGCCTGCACGCACCAACGGCAGGAGCGCTAGATTTGTAGCAGTGGCGTTGCAACCGACACCCGAGGCATAACGTGCATTGCGTAGTTCGCTGCGGTAGAGCTCCGGCAAGCCGTATACAAAGCGTGCTAGCCACTCCGGCGCCGGATGTTCTTCACCATACCAGCGCTGATATGCAGCCGGATCGCGCAGCCGAAAATCGGCCGAGCAATCGACAATCCGTTCGGCTAAGCTTGTATAACGCGCGATAGCCCGGGCCGCCGCGCCATGTGGCAACGCGAGAAACAGTACGTCACACGGATCAAGTTTATCGGGGTGAATAAATTGTAAGGAGGTAATCCCGCGCAAGTTCGGATGAACCTGATACAGATACCGCCCGGCGTTGCGCCCACTCGTCGCCTGCGCTACCTGCACATTAGGGTGAAGCAATAGTAGCCGCAACAACTCCCCGCCCACGTACCCTGAAGCGCCAACAATTGATACTCGCATGATTTCCAGGATTCAGAATTCAGGTTTCAGCAGTCCGAAGCCTTCGGCTTGTTCTGCACTCTACCGCCCCACTTCGCGTACGTGCAACTCCTGGAAGGCTGCCTTAAAGGTCACACTCCCCAATGTCACCAGGTCGCCCTCTTGGATCCGGGCCTGGCTCGTCACCGGAGTACCGTTAACAGCAACCGCCGCGGCGGAACTGAGCGGCGCCACGAACCAACCGGCCAGCATCTGACGAATCTCGGCGTGCCGCGCCTGAATCTGCCGATCGTGCAGAATGACGTCGCAAGTGCCGGCACTCCCCAGCACACATGTACGTGCCTGGATTGGGGTGGCCTGGCCGACCCGCGAGCCGGAGATGCCAATCAGAACCAGGGTTTTGGCCATGAGCGTGTCCTTTAATGGTAGACCTGGAAAAATCGGCGCAGAGCAGGGATTACCCTCCTTGTGACCTTCAGTTGTAACACTCAGCTGAGTTACTGTCAATAGTTTGGATTGCAGCAGGATGCGGATGCTATAATCTCAATAGTGTTGAATAGTTCATCCACTCGAAACGCACCACTATGTCGAATCCCAATGCTGTCCAACGGGTGCGCATGTATCTCAGTGCAACCGATCGCTGGGAGGGCGGCCCGCTCTATCTTGCGGTTCTCGAGGAGTTGCAGCGCGTCGGCGCAACTGGCGCCACAGCACTCCAAGGCCTCGCCGGCTTTGGCCCCGGCCGCCGCAGTCGCCCCGGCCCAATCGAGGGCCTCACCGGCAACCAACCCGTGGTGATCGAATGGATCGATCGTGCCGAACGGGTGGCTCGGCTCTTACCGCGTCTGGACGCCCTGATTGGCAATGCTCTGGTGACTCTTGAGGAAGTGCCGGTCTATCGGGCGCTGCTGCGCGCTCGCGGGCCGTTCAGCGCCGATCGCAGTGTCGGCGAGATTGTGCGCGGGCGCCCGCCGGCTATCCAATCTACAGCGTCACTTAGCGAGGCGCTTGCCATCTTCAGTGCCCAACAGATCGGCACCCTGCCCGTCGTTGATGCAACCGGACAACTCGTCGGCGTACTTACCGAGCAAGATCTAGCCTGGCGCGCCGATGTGCGCCTACGACCCGAACTGTTCACCCACCTTACGCCCGCTGAACGTGATTCACTGCTGGCCCCACTGATCGGACGCGATGTCGCCAGTGTGATGTCGACCGAACCGCGCAGTGTTGGTACCGGCACCGCAATTGCGCAGGCGCTCGTTACCCTAATCGAAGCCGGCTACAGCCACCTACCACTCGTCGATGAGGCCGGTACACTTGTCGGCTTGCTTGGCCCTGCGGATGTGCTGCGCGCCGCTGTCGATCAGGCCGAGGCCGCCGCAGAAGGCGGGGTGCGTGATGCCGAGCCGCCTACCCGCGTAACCTTGATTATGCAGACGGTCTTTCCGCAAGCCACGCTTGGTCAACCGCTTGCCGCAGCCCTGGCCCAACTGCTCCCGCCGCCCCAACGAGCGCTGCTGATTGTCGATGGACAGGGACAATTGGTGGGCACGCTCGATGTCGGCAGTGGGTTAGCCGGGCTTGCCGGCCCCGAGCGGGCCGTGTTCCTCAGCGC
>JBBRUG010000562.1:0-2105 GCA_038247995.1 Chloroflexales bacterium
GCGCGGCGGTGCCGGCATAGATCAGCCGCTCATCAGGCCAGAATGACCCACCACGCAGCGTGTTCAACTGCAGCGTACCCTGGTTGGTTACGGGATTGTGCGCCACGCCAACGACGCGCCCCGTCGCGTGGCTCAGCACGCCCTGCACAGTGACGCCGTTGGGGATGCTCTGCCCACGGTAGGCGAGCGCATAGACAGTGTTGTTGTTATGGCCCACGCTCCAGCCGTGACCGTAGTCAGCCTCGCGTCCGCCGACCGGTGTGATGGTCTGGATCTGTGCCGGGACAGTCGGCGCGCTATCGGTGGTGATGCGGATCCAGTAGCGCGGGTAGACATCCTCAGCGAGCGTGATCGGCTCCCAGTCGGCTGGTGGCGTAAAGCTGATCGTGGCCGGCTCGCTGATATCCTCGGGGTTGAAGTTGGCGGTACCGTCAGCAAGGTCGTTGGCATCCACCGTCAACTCCTGGAAACCCATTTTGGTCGAGTAGGCGACGCGCAGGTTGTAGCCTTGCCCCGGCTGCTGGAGTTCAAACGCGACCCCGCTGAAGGGGATCAGTCCCCTTCCGACCAGCAGTTGGGTGTCCGTCGCGGTGATGGGCGTAAGTACCGTGCTCTCGCGGGCGTCACGTGTGAAGTTAGCGAAAGCGTTGCTTCCCGTTGTGAAGCGCAATACCCGTACTGCACGGCCCGCTGGGCGTTCCCACATGATGCTGCGCGTTGCTGCATTGATCAGGCTGTTCTGCTCCATAGCCACCAAGAAACGCGCCATATCAACCGCCGATGACGCCCAACCGCCGTGCGCCGCCATCGGCAGCAGATTGAGCCCGCCATATGGGTTCAGCACGCGGTCGGCATGCCCTGCGGTACAGCGATCCCGCTCGGGGTTGGGGTCACTGAAGCCCAGCCGACTGGCGGGCATGCCGTTGGTCGGTTGGTAGTACCAGACTTCGCCGGGATGCCGTTCAGCCTCGGTGTTGCCGGTCAGCAGCGTGTTTGTGGCGCCGAGCGGGTTTAACACTTCCGTCTGCATATAGTTCGCATACGACATGCCGCTGACCTGTTCGATAATCAGCCCGAGCAGAGCGTAGCCGAAGTTGGAGTAGGCATAAACTTCGCCGGGCGTGTGGTCGAGATCCAGGCCGCTGGTGTATTCTGTAATCGTCGCCAGGGTTGTGGGCAGTGTTGAGCTGACTGCATTACAAATAGTGAAATCGGCGTGAACCATCGGATCGGGCGTGATGCCACGATCCCAGCCGCCCAGATGCTGGAGCAAGTGCCGCACGGTCACACTGTTGATGCGCGGATCTTCCCAGGCGTTCGCGCCGATCGCTGCCGCTACACCGGGAATGCTGACGATGGTCTGGTCGAGGTCGAGCGACCCATCTTGCACCAACTGCATGATCGCGACCGCCGTCATCGGTTTGCTGACGCTGGCGAGTCGAAACGTGCTTTCCGGTTTTACCGCAGTCGCCTCAGGGATCTCCCAGTTGTAGCCCCGTGCGAGCACCAGATCCCCGTCTACGCTGATTGCCAACGCGCCGCCTATGGCATTGCGGTCTTGCATGTAGACCCGCATCGCTTCATCGAACCGTTCCAGGGGATCGCTGGCGGGGATGGGGGCCGCGCTGGTTACCCGCCACGTGCGCTCCGATGGGCCGGCTAGCCATACCGAGGCGTACCGCCGATCATCGGGCGGGCCAACTTCATCCAGGCTGATCGGGAAGTAGTAGTCAGGCGAGATACTGTTGCGCTGCAACTCATACCATTCTTGCGCGCTCGAGTCGTACTGGAGCACCAGGCGGTTCTGGTAGTTGTTCATCGCAAACGACTGCCCCTGCAGGCTGGCGTCGGCGGGATCCCAGCTGCGCAAGCGGATATTGCCCTGTGCATGATCGACCACCAGCAGGCTGGCGGCGTAGGGAACCTGGAGCACCAGGATGTCGCCATGTTGGGCTACCTGCCCAGGCTGAGCTTCCGTAATCCGGCGCAGCTGTGCGCCCGAGCCGCCTGGCGCGACTAAGATGCGCGCAATGCGGAAATACGCGCCCAGATCGCTTTCATTGAGGGTAATGGCGTTATTTGCCACCTGTTTTTCGTCGCTGAAA
>JBBRUG010000563.1:0-2073 GCA_038247995.1 Chloroflexales bacterium
ATCTTGGCCTCCCGTTCTATCCTAGCGGCGTCTCCCTTCAGTATACCCAAGGTGGCGAAAACCGGATGACACTACCGAGAACCTTTATGCGCAAGAAGGATTTAAATCAACTTCTCGTAGTCAGCGAATGCAACCCTTACGAATTAGACGAGGCTACCGCTGAAAAAGTAAAGGTTATTCCGATTTGTTTTGTCAAGTTGTAATTTAACGCTTTAGGAAACGCTAAACGTGATACGAGCGAAATTATGTGCTGTTCTAACTTTACGGCTTTGTGGTGCGGTCGCTCCATAAATCGGAATAGCCTTTAGTGTATGCGGTACTGTCAGAAAACAAACAGCAAGTAGGAGTTCATATTGCAGGAGAATCAAACCTCATGCTTAGGGTATGGATGCCGGGGAAAACCATCTACATTGATGCGTTTAACACACAAGAGGGGTATTATTCATCCGGTTATAACGCCACACTGAGCAAAAACAATTGGTCTGCTGAAAACTTCTATGCGGCACTAGCTCGTGCTATTGTTGCACACCATGCGTACGTAAAGCGAGAGGAAGAACTGGAACAAGGATCAGTCGATATACACGCTACCGATTGAAGTTGTGCAGACAATCGACCTGTACCGCTGAAAAATACGAGCTTCTCGTTGCAGGTGCGCGGTTGGTTACACCGCTCTGCTACACTCCGGCTACCCGCTGATGAAGCGGCCCGGTCGTGTAGGGCCTGCCGCTCGTGCGCAGCCGGCTCCGCTCCCCGCCCCGTAGGGCATCGGGCGCGGCGCCGCCCCTGGTACGAGTATCCAACCCAGACCGACCGTTGCACACACACAACCTGGACAACCGTAGATAGCCTCGTGCTATCTTTCTTCGCACACTCTATTACCTTACACCTGGGGAATGTCCCCGTCCTGCTGCCCGCACGCCTTCTGTGATCGCACAGATCGTCGTCGCGGGTTTTTTGTTTGTGCCTCGCCGTTTCCCCCCCCTGCCCTGGGGGCTGTACTCGTACAGCCGCCCACCGGGCGGCATCCCACCACAAGGAGCACGTATGTCTCAGCAGCAGCCCGCGACTATCGCCCGCACCTACCGTGCTGCAATCAAGCACGGCGAGGACTACACCACCGTCGAAGAGACTGTGGTGCTTCCCATCGACGCCTCCGACGAAGAGATCCAACAGGCAGTTGCGACTGGCCTGCGGATCTTCGCAGCCCAGCACCTCGCCGTCGAGGCGCAGATCGCCCAGATCCGCGCCAATGCTCCCACCCCTGCCCCCGCCGAACCGGCCAGCGACGGCCAGCGCAAACTGATCGACGACCTGGCCGACGAGCTCGGGTGGTCGGACGACGTGTTGGCGACCTTCGCCGCCGAGCGCCAGATCACCGTCGCCGATTGGCAGACGCTGACCAAGCGCCAGGCCCACGGGCTGATCGACGCGCTCAAGCGATGCAAGATCACTGCCGAACCGCAGCGCGCCGAGGTGGCGCAGGCCACCGATCAGCTCACCCGCGCCCGCACGGCGCAGGCCGAGGCCCACGCGCGTGTCGGGCTGGGTACTCCCAACAGGGAGCAGCGCCCGATGATCATCCGCGACCCCGATGCCCCGGCATCGGACCCGCAGCTGAGCCTCATCCGCCGCAAGGTGGAGGCACACCAGGACCGCACCCTGGAGCAACTGGCGCCGCAGATCGCGGCCGTCTTCAATCTCCAGCACCTCAGCCTGAAGCAGCTGCGCGCGGCGGCCACCTGGTCGCGGCTACGCGAGCACGTCGAGGCGGCAAAGCGGCTCACCAAGGGCCGTGCCTCACAGCTCATCGTGCTCCTTGAGGCGGCCGAGAACAAGGCCGCCGCGTAGGCGTACGTCATCCATGCTTGTCACGAAGTGATGCTGCTACCAAGCGATTTTCTTACCCCGAGAGGATCACCAACGTGCCCCGTATCAGCGCGTTCTTTGGCATGATCGTGCTTATGTATTGGAAAGAGCACAACCCACCGCACGTCCACGTCGAGTACAATACGCAGGAGGCGGTATTCGAGATTAGCCCACCCCGGCTCATTGCCGGCGACCTACCAAACAAGC
>JBBRUG010000564.1:0-2064 GCA_038247995.1 Chloroflexales bacterium
CGCGTCGACACGACCGGCAGAGCTGTAGCCATTGCTTCCATAAGCGCAATGGGAATGCCCTCCTGGCGTCGGTCGGCGGTAGTAACACTTGGCAACACCATCACGTCAGAAGCGGCCAGGAATGCCTGCACCTGATCTTGCGGCTGACGCCCGAGCAATTCCACATGCTGCCCTAAATCGAGCCGGGTGATTTGAGCTTCCAGGTCTGCGCGTAACTCGCCGTCGCCAATCAGCCGGCAACGAAATTTCAAACCAGCATCACGTAGTCGTGCGCAGGCGTCGATCAGGTACCGATGCCCTTTCTTTTCCTCCAGGCGCGCAACACAGGTCATTACGAACAGTTCGCGCTGAGGCAAGGCAGGGCGCGGCTCAAATACACTGGTATTGACGCCGCAGTAGTTCACCAATACTTTCGTCTCTGCATCGTGGCCATACTTGCCAATTAGAAAGCGCCGATTGTACGCCGAGATTGTAGCGACGAAGCTCGCGTGCCGGATCTTGGCGTCAAGCATGGCTTGGTCGGTATAAATATCGTCGGCGTGCGCGGTAAAGCTGTAAGGGATAGCGGTTAAGCGATGGGCAACATAGGCTGCCAGAGCGGCGTGCGTGGCAAAGTGAGCGTGAATATGCTCAACTTCCAGTTCAAGCATTCGCCGTGCCATATACGCAGCCTGGGCTGTAGCCACAACTGCACGGGCCAGGAATTTGGGCGAACGTGCGTTGCTCCGCAATACTGTCGCCCAGGTGGCAAGATAGCGCCGTGGGGCGCGGCGCAACCAGTAGGCCTGTGCCGCCAGCACCTTGGGATCAAACAGCCGGTTGTAGTGCGCCCGTTGCACTAACGGTGCGGCCTCGGCGTGGACGACGGCTTCGCGCTCGCGGATCAACGGGAAGATCTCAACCCGCAAGCCCATCCGCTCCAACTCGACAATCTCGTAGAGGACAAACGTTTCCGAGATCTTCGGGAACCGCGACATCAGATAGGCGACTTTCATCGGCCGGGTTGTTTTCAGATGGAGGCTGCTCATCTTGCTGCTCCTAATCGGGCGACTCAACGATCACGAACGACGTCCGAAGCGAGGTTTCTGAGCGCGTACTACCGCATCAGTATGACTTGTCCGTGATTCGGTCAGCCCCGGCTCATTCAATATAGGCTATGGCGTCTCCAATTGCAATTACAGTTTGCTCAACCTCCAACGCCCATTACGCGGCCAATCCCCATCTCTTCAAGCCAAACTGCGCTTATTCATCCATTCCAGGCCCTTAAAGGCCCCATTTCAACAGCGCAGCAGTATTCTTCGTGACGGTTTGTTCACACAATAAAGCCGCCCTTCGGCTCACATTTCCCTATCCACTGCGGAATACGGATTGATGTAAGTGAAGGGCGGCGCTGCCAACTGGCCAGAAGCGTCAGGCCGATAAACAATCGCTCATCTCGATGGAACCGGTTCGCGCAGAGCCGACTCAGGCTGTTCGACACGTTGCATTGTCCAGGCCCGCGTGCTGGGCACAGCGGTTACGTGTTCGCCAATGCTCGTGCTTGCAGCCTCGTGAGGAAGCATCACCGCGAGCTGGTTGAGCACCCCACTCTTGTTCCAACGCCGGTAATAACCGTGAACCGTGCTCCGCGGCGGCATATCAGTCGGCAAGTTCCGCCACTGACAACCAGTATGCTGCTTATAACGTACAGCATTCAGCACTGCGCGTAGGTCTACCGAGCGCCGCGGGCCAGGCCCGGTTTGCGTCACCTCAATCAGATCTTGCACCTGCTGCCATTCCGCATCGGTCAGGTCGGTCGCGTAGGCCCGATTCTGGAATGCGGCCCCCCCCAGGGCAACCCCTTCATCTCGCATATCCATCCATACACCCTTTCCCCCGCCGGACACGCATCCGCACTGCGCTACGTGTCGTTAATAGCGAAGTAGCTGTGCATTGCGTGTACAGCTACCCGCTCAGCATCCTGATCCGCTATCCCCCCAACTCACGCGGGCCGACACTGCTGCTTACTTACCCCGGGCCATAAAGACCGCGCCGAAAGTGAGGAAGATCAGCACAATATCAAAC
>JBBRUG010000565.1:0-2014 GCA_038247995.1 Chloroflexales bacterium
CTCCGCGTGACGGAGCGGGGGTTGGGGGGTGAGGATGGTGCCAGATCGGCTGACTTTGCATCAGCCCCGCCTGAAGATTGAGTCGTGGCCGCAGCATCATTGCTATCCTGGTACAATAGATCTTTCTATACCTATATATCTGAATGAGTACAAAAACAATGCAATTTAGCTTACACAGTCCGAATGGGGCGGCGGAGCGCCAGCCCAAACACCCACACTTGATCCACGCCCATCTGGGGCTTGGTGAAGATGCCCGGGGTTATTATGCCGGGGCCGAACTGGCAGAATTGTACCCAGATCGGGCGATTCTCGAAACAAACTCTTGTGCCTTTGATATTCGGGCGTACGCCGATGCTGCGCAGTGTGTGCTGACACCGCATCCGCAATTGCACGCCCAATTTATTCACGATTGGGACAGCCAGCCGCAAAAATTTGAGCGGCGGATCGTCAATGGCTGGTTCCAGGTTGCCTGGCAGGGCCACAATTTTGATCTGTTGCTACTGTATGAGTCGGCAGCCTGTCACGAGACGCTAGCCTGGATCATCGCGCCTGATGCGGCCCTGGCCGAGAGCTTTTTTCGCGCTGTGTGCGCATGGTCGAGCACAGTCCACGATGAAGTGCTGGTGTTTGAAGACGGTTACTGGCGCAAAAGCGACGAACTGTTCAGCGCCATTCGGGCGGCAACCTGGGACACGCTGATTATGCCGGCCGCACTGAAGCAGCAGATCCGCGACGATCTAACGGGTTTCTTCGCGGCCCGCGAGACGTATGCGCGTTATGGCGTGCCCTGGAAGCGCGGGGTGGTGCTGATTGGGCCGCCGGGCAACGGCAAGACGCATGCGGTGAAGGCGCTGGTGAATATGCTCGGCCGGCCATGCCTGTATGTGAAGAGCATCGACGCGGACCGCTCACACGAACACGGCAATATTCGCAAAGTGTTCGAGCGCGCCCGCAGTACTGCCCCCTGCGTGCTGGTGCTAGAAGACCTCGACACGCTGGTGACGGCGGAAAACCGCTCGGTGATCTTGAACGAACTCGACGGGTTTGCCGGCAACGACGGCATTCTGACCCTGGCGACGACCAACTACCCTGAGCGCCTCGACCCGGCGATCCTCGATCGACCGAGCCGCTTTGATCGCAAGTATCACTTTGAACTGCCGGTATTAGCCGAGCGCGAGGCGTTTATCGCCGATTGGAATACGCGCCTGAGCGACGAACTGCGCCTCTCGACGACGGGCATCAGCGCTGCAGCGGTAGCAACTGACGGCTTCTCGTTTGCCTACCTGAAAGAGTTGATGATCAGCGCAACCATGGCCTGGATGAACCAGACTCATGCCAAGGGGCTGGATCACATCCTGCCCATACAGGTGCAACTCCTACGCAGCCAGATGGTGACGCAGCAGACCGACAGTTTGACAGTCTGATAGGTGGCAGGCGGGGCGGGAGAGCCGCCCCGCCCTGGCGTCTTTACCGGGCAGATTGGGTGCGGTAGGGGGCGGGTCACGACCCGCCCTTACGCATACCCGTAACCTTGGTCGATGAAGCGCGCAATTGCGTCGGCAGCTATGGGCCAGGCCGGGTCAAGCATCAGGTCGTGAGTGGCGTCTGCTATGCAGACAAGTTCGGCGTCGTAAGCTACCGCCGTGGCGCGTTGGGCTTCCAGGTCGAAGACGGCATCGTGTTCGGCGGCAACAACCAGTACCGGCGTGCGATTGCGCTGCGGGCGCGGGCGCAACAGCATGCTGCTCAGGGTAACGAGCGGCGGTTCACTCACCATTCGCGCCCGGTGGCGTTCGAGTTCCGTATCAGATATATTGGGGCGGAAGAAGGCTTCGCGCACGGTGGCCGGCTCACGGCGCAGCAGCGCGGGCAAGCTCACCATCGGCGCGCCGCGCAGACCACGATCAAGGAAGTAACCGCCGATACTCACCGGCGAACTACAGAGCAGCACCGCGCCGACAAGCGGCGGCGGCGGGCCAACCACACCGGTGATCAGCAGTTGTAACACATAGCC
>JBBRUG010000566.1:0-1965 GCA_038247995.1 Chloroflexales bacterium
CTTCACGACCTGCGACTTCAACTACTAATAAAATGGCTATTGACTATCCGTAACTACTGCTTTTGAAAGATTTCATAATTTTTCAATTCTGTAAAAAGATCGTCATACTCATACGTAACAGTGCTGTGGTATCCTTGGGTCGTAGATCATGACACCTCTTGCATTCTTGTGGTAGGTATTGGTAGGTTTCCTTAGCTTCCGGCCTTGGAGCAGAAAGGTTCTGTGGTGGGTTTTCAGGAATACCTACGCATAAAAGCTGCCGCAGCCGTGCTCGGCGTGTCGGTGAACACACTGCGCAATTGGGAGCGATCAGGGAAGTTAGTGGCCTATCGCCATCCTGTTAATGGGCATCGCCTTTATAAGCGCGTTGATCTTGATGCACTGCTGGCGTCTGTTGAACGCCCTCAGTTCACGCCTGCCCCGCGCCCGGATTCGGTTCATGCCGATGAGTAAGCTCCATTTGTACTCATCTTCGGCACTATCCTGAGTGTGTATGGGAACAGCGCCAACCACAGCCGTACTGCGCGAATGGCGGGCCACTGGGCCATATTTGCCGACGGCCGCCTCAAAAAATGGCCTGATCGCCGAGACGCGGCTCTTCCTCCGCGCCTATGCAGCTTCGGGTTCTGTAGCGCAGGCCCGTGACGAGCTTGTTGAGCAATTGCTTCCTCAGCGCTCTCGTGAAACTCGCGTGGTTATTGTGCGCAATGTGCTCGCACGCCTCACCCGCTGGAATCCGCCCCCATGGGTGCTGGACGATTTGGTAGCAGCGAGTTTGCAGGACGATCTTGCGCGCCTGCGCACGCTGTTGCTCGTCCATCACGCGCGCCAGGAGACGCTTTTGTACGACACGGTGCAGAATCTTGTCGTCCCGCATTGGCAGCGTAGCGAACCCCAACTCAACCGTGATGATGCGCTCGCGTTTCTCACTGAGCGCGCTGTACGGCATCCCGAGATTGGCAACTGGAGTTACGCGACGCGGGTGAAAATTGCCGGAAATCTACTGACAACCCTGCGTGACTACGGATTGCTGCACGGCCGGCAGATCCGGCAGATTGTCGAGCCTGTGGTTGACGCTGCGGCGTTCAATCACCTGGCTCGGCTACTTATCGAGGAGGGCATCCCTGAAGCCCGTCTCGCTGATCATCCCGATTGGCGGCTTTGGTTGATGGCGACTGAACGGGTGCAAGCGCACCTTGCACAACGCTTACCACGCACTGATGGATCATTCTATGGAGCAGCTTGAACAACGCCTCGGCTTCCTGCGCACCCGGCTGCAGAGCGCCTACGATGGTCTTGGGCAGAGCAGCGGCCGACCATACCTTTACTTCGTCTACGCCCCCGACGCCGACCGGCAGGTGCGCCGTTTTGTAGACGAACTCTTCACCATGCTTCCGTCGCTGCATACGATCCGGATCGATCTGCTTGATCTGACAATCGACGTACTCCGGGGCGAAGAAGCAGGGCGCGAGGCGGTGCTGGTTCACCCCGACCCAGCCATATCCACCGTTGCGCCCAATGATATTGCCGACCTCTGGCAAGACGAACTGCGGATCGCTGTGCAACAGGCTTTGGAGGAAGTGCCTCCCGATGTGCGACCAGTGATCCTGCTGGAAGGGCTTGCAGCGCTTCATCCGCTTACGAACCCGACGGCAGTCATGGAGAAGTTTGCCGAGCATAGCCTCGATCACCCGGCCACAGGCCGACCGGTTCCGATTGTGCTGCTCGTGCCCGGCTTCCGTGTACCCAATACAAGCCGTATGTACTATTTCCTCAAACAATCGTCGCCGCACCTCAAGATGTACCGTGGAGAGGACGTTTAAGTGCAGATTATCGATACGTTTGCCACGCGCATCATCGATCGGATCGAGCCCGTTGTAAAAGTTGCCGATCGGAATCCGCAGCGGATGCTCTATGAGTTGAGCAATCTGGTGGTTACTCCGCAGTGGGAACAGCATGTACGCC
>JBBRUG010000567.1:0-1938 GCA_038247995.1 Chloroflexales bacterium
ATGGACGAAGAGCGCGACCTGAGCAACGCCTACCGCACCACCAAGCGTGCGCCTGCGCCGCAAGGTCAGGGGCTGAACGACCTGTATGTGCGCTTCTTTCGCATGGCCGAGCGCCAGATTGTCGAAACCAGCAAGCGCGGGATTGTCTGCTACATCTCGAACTACTCCTGGCTCGACGGGCTCTCCTTCACCGGGATGCGCGAGCGCTACCTGGAGGCGTTCGACCAAATCTGGATCGACTCGCTGAATGGCGACAAATACCGCACCGGCAAGGTGACGCCTGAGGGCGCTCCCGACCCCAGTGTCTTCTCCACCGACTTCAACCGCGAGGGCATCCAGGTGGGCACGGCGATTGCGCTGATGGTAAGGCACGAGCGGAGGGTCGCTGTGCCGCCGGAACAATTTGCAGATGTTCACTTCCGCAATCTCTGGGGCCGTGACAAACGCCAACAACTCGTCAACCAGCTCGACGGCGCAACCGAGCCCGCCTACCAACAGCTACAGCCGCCGCTGGCCCTCGGCCTGCCGCTTGCACCTGCTCAAGTAGCCCCAGAATATGTAAACTGGCCGCTTTTATCAGAGATCTTACCCACATCGTTTCCAGGTATTCAAACTGGGCGTGACGACGTATTGGTTAACATTGACCGCGAGCCACTAGAAGAACGGATGCGGCAATATTTTGATCCGCAATATAGCCACGCTGAGATGGCGCAAGCGATGCCAGGCATCATGGGGGCAGGCGCACGCTTTAATCCGATTGTGATCCGTGACACGTTGCTCAAGCGCGGCTTCTTACCACAGAATATTGTTCGCTACTGCTACCGGCCCTTTGATGTGCGTTGGCTCTATTGGGAGCCTGAAACGAAGCTACTTGACGAGAAACGCAGCGAGTATTTCCCGCACGTCGCAACCGGCAATCCCTGGCTAGCGGCGGTTCATCAGAATCGCAAAGAGTTTGATCCGCCCATTGTCACGACCTCATATGCCGCACGACACGTCATTGAGCGCGGTGCCAATCTCTTCCCCTTCTACCTCCGCACGTCCGCACAACAGCGCGATCTATTCGACTTCGCCGCCACAGCCGATCCGCGCGATCTCGGCGACGGGCGGCGGCTCAACCTGAGCGATACCGCGCTGGATTATGTGCAGTCGATAGGCTCTATTGCCCACGCCGAGGCGCTGTTTTACCACAGCATCGCCGTGTTGCACGCCCCGGCCTACCGCAACGAAAACGCCGGCGCACTGCGCCAAGATTGGCCGCGCATTCCGCTGCCGGCCACCCGCGAACTGCTGCTGGCCTCGGCGGAGTTGGGCCGGCGTATCGCCGCGTTGCTCGATAGTGAACAGCCGGTCGCCGGCGTCACCAGAGGCGCTATTGACGAAGCGCTGCGCCCGATCGCCGTGCTGAGCATTGCCAGCGGCGGCCAGATCAACCCGGCCGGCGGCGATCTTGATGTGACGGCGGGCTGGGGCCACGCCGGGCGCGGCGGCATTACGATGCCCGGCAAAGGCAAAACGCTGGAGCGTCGCGCTGAAGTTGCGGAGATCGCGCCGGAACTGGGCGTCGTGCCCGATGGCAAAACGCTCGATGTGTACCTGAACGAGCGCGTCTCCTGGCGCAACGTGCCGCCGCGCGTCTGGAGCTACACCATCGGCGGCTACCAGGTGCTCAAGAAGTGGCTCAGCTACCGGGAGCGCCCGCTGCTCGGGCGTGGCCTGCGCACCGACGAAGCCCGCGAAGTGACCCAGATCGCCCGCCGGATCGCGGCGATCCTGCTGCTGGAGCCGGAACTGGACGCGAATTATCGAGCGGTGGTAGGGGCGACGTACCGCCAGTAGTAGAGCCCTACGGGCAGGTCTGGCCGTCATGGGAGGCGCCGGCTCAGCCGGCTTGCAAGCCTTCGCTGCGCTTTGGCCCTTGACGGCATCATCCACTGA
>JBBRUG010000568.1:0-1926 GCA_038247995.1 Chloroflexales bacterium
GGCGGGCTAATAACCGGCGCCGGCGGAGTAATAACTGGCGCAGGCGGGGTAATGACCGGCCCCACCGGGCTGACAACCGATACTGGTTGCGGCGCCGGCGGGCTTACGACCGGCACCGGTGCGGGGTAGCTCGGTTGGGGCGGCACGCCGGCGTAGGGTAATGTCGGGGCGGCCGGTGAAACCACCGGCGCCTGCGCACTGATTAGCGCAGCGCCGCAGTTGTCGCAAAAGGCTTCCCCAGGGATCACTGCCGTACCACACTGCGGGCAAACGCTCGGCCCCGCGCTGACGACCGGGGCTGCCGCAGTGGTTGGGACAGCCGCTGGCGTTGCCGGCCCTGGGGTTCCCGAAACGCCGGGAGCCGGAATCAAATGCGCGCCGCACTGATCACAAAAGCGAGCCGAGGGCGGATTATCAACGCCGCATTGAGGGCAGAATGGCATGGTCCAAACCTCATTTTCACATGTATCGTTTGCCCGCTGGGCCGGAATGGTTTGAATTATAACATGGGCGATCTAGGCTAATCCGGCTTCGCGATGCGCTGTTTGTCTGACGCGCTCGTGAGCGGCTTTGTTGCAAGAATTTGGTGTCCAGGCTTTCTGATCATATCGAAAGGACGATGATGAACAAGCTGCTACCTGCTGAAGAACTACCGCGGCGGCCCTTCGGACGTACAAACCTGGCGGTGACGCCGTTGTGTCTGGGGTGTGCGCAACTAGGGAATATGCCCGCGCTATTTGGTGAAGTAACTGAGGCGCAGGCGCTCGATCTGTTGCGGGCCTTCTTCCGCAGCCCGATCACATGCTTTGATACCGCTGCTGCCTATAGCGACGGCGAGAGCGAGCGGCGAATCGGCCTGGTGCTGCGCGAGTACGGCGGCGTGCCGGAGGGCTACGTACTGGCCACGAAGGTTGATCGTGATCTGACAACCGGCGATTTCAGCGGTGAGCAGACCAAGCGCTCGCTCGAACGTAGCCTGCGCCTGTTGGGGGTCGATCATCTGCCGATTGTGCATATCCACGATCCGGAGTACGCCACAACGACCTTCGATCAGATGTTTGCGCCGGGCGGCACCGTCGAGGTGTTGCGCGCATATCAGCAGCAGGGTGTGATCGGCGCAATCGGCATCGCCGCCGGCCCGATCGATATGCTGATGCGCTATGTCGAAAGCGGCATGTTCGACGCTGTGCTCTCCCACAATCGTTACACCCTGGTCGATCAGTCAGCGGCGCCGCTGTTTGATCTGGCGGCAAGCCGGGGGATGGCTGTGCTGAACGCCGCGCCGTATGGCAGTGGGATGCTGGCCAAAGGTCCTGACCAGTGGACGAAGTATATGTACCGCGAGGCCGCGCCGGAACTGGTGGCGCGGGTGCGCCAAATCGGTCAGATCTGCCAGGCTTACGGTGTGCCGCTTGCGGCGGCAGCGCTGCAATTTTCCCTGCGCGACCCGCGGATCACGGCTACCGTGGTTGGCATGGCCCGGCCCGAACGGCTGGCTCAAACCGTGGAACTGGCCCAACACCCGATCCCGGACGCGCTCTGGGCGGAGATTGAAGCCGTAGCGCGGTAGCGCGGTAGCGTACGGCAACTTCAAGAAGCGCTCGATCTGGGTGAACAGCTTGGCAGCGTCAAGTCGATTATCAATGCGCTGGAGGGTTGGGCCTTTCTGGCAGCTCAGGTCGGCTGGACCGACTCTGCAATTCAGCTCTTTGCTGCCGCGATGTACATGCGCGAGCAGCGGTAGTACTTCCAGGGCGTCGATGAAGCGCCGATTGCCGTGCTGCGCGAACGTTTGCAGCGTGAATGTGCGCCGGATGTTTGGGCACACGCCTGCCAAGTCGGCACAACAAGCGATTGGCATCTACTTGTGCAGGCCCTACGTTTAGCGCTGGCGAGCGCTTCAGACCAAGTTGCGCATGCCGCGTA
>JBBRUG010000569.1:0-1919 GCA_038247995.1 Chloroflexales bacterium
CGGCTCGAAGGGCGGCGTGTGCCAACCGTCTTCCAGAGCCGCAGGCACCACATCGTAGTGGCCGTACACCAGTAAGGTGGGCTTTTCGGGCCCGGCGCCCAGCCACTCGCCATACACCACCGGGTGGCCGGCGGTTTCCATCACTTGCACATTCGCCAAACCCAACCCATCCATATGGGCGGCCAGCCACTCGGCGGCCTGGCGCACATCGCCGGCGTGGGCCGGATCGCCACTGAGGCTGGGAATGCGCAGCAATTCGTAGAGTTCCTGAACAAAACGGGCGCCGTGTTCGCGTGAATACGTCCGTGCATCTGTGCTTGATGGGATCATAGCAGGGCTTGCTCCTGTTGTGCCGCTTTACCGCTTGGTTGCTCTACCGCTTCCCGCTTTACCGCTTGCCCGTGCCGGCTTCGCTCCCTCAGGCGGCACTTCCCCGGCAACATAGTTGGGCAACTTTGTGGCCGGGATGATCGCAATCAGTGAGATCGCGGCCAGGATCAAGAAGGCCGCCCGCAATGAGCGTAGACGCGCCGCCGCATTGATTGCTACCGCCTCCTCAACCTGTTCCGCCGTTACCGATGTGCTCGTAAGCACTTCTTGTAACTGGTCGTTGCTCACAAAATTGATCTCGTCGAAGTTGATCTCGCGTTCCAGTGCAGCCGGTAGATTCGACTGGTTAAAACCCGTCGTAATGATCAGGCCCAGCAACCCGACGGCCACAACTGCGCCCACCGCCGTACCCAGCGCCGACGAGACATTATTCACCACGCCACGCAGCGCGCGGACATCGCCGGCAAGCTCCTTCGGCGAGGCGGAAACGAGGACATTGAATAGTAGCGTTAGCAGGGTGCCTTCCCCGATGCCCGTGATGATCAGCCCGATAATGACGGGGAGTGTACCCCAATCGTTCGAGACCGTAAAGGCGACGATGATCAGCCCGATGGCAACCAGCCCAAACGAGATCACGCCGAGCCGGCGCGGGCTCAGGCGATCATAGAGGCGTACGGTCAGAATGGCTGCGGCGGCAATCGCCAGGGTGTAGGGCAAAATGGCCACCGCCGTGAAGAGCGGGCTGCGATCCTGCACGATCTGGATGTACAGCGGGATCAAGAACGAAACCGCCGGACCGAGGCCGCCGGCGACTAGGAAAGCGAAGACTGCGTTCCGCTCTGCAGACGAGTCGAGCACTTCCATTGCCAAAAGCGGCGTCTTGTTTTCCTCAACCCGCCGCTGGGACCAGGCGAAGAAACCCTGGCCGAAGACAATGCCCAGGATGATTAAAAAGAGCACCGGCGATAGGCCAAGAATGCTGAAGGGCGCGCCGGAGTTGGCCAGCAACAGCCCCCAACTATTAATATTGTTGAAGCCGATCAAAACGGCGGCGATCGCTGTAGCCGAAAGTACCACGCCGATGAGATCGATTTTGACGCCGGGCGTGCGGGCAACCGGCTTCAATTGAAAGCTGAGGATCAGCA
Organism: Chloroflexales bacterium; assembly: GCA_038247995.1. Taxonomy (GTDB): domain Bacteria; phylum Chloroflexota; class Chloroflexia; order Chloroflexales; family Chloroflexaceae; genus JBBRUG01. The sequence goes on from JBBRUG010000569.1 coordinate 1,476, forward strand.
CGGCGATCGATACAAAGAGCAATAACCCGAACGAGTAACGCCAACTGAGCAACGTGCTGAGCGCGCCGGCGATAATAAACGCGAGGCCGCTGGCAATGGCGGGCGCGCTGGCCAGAATGCCGAGCGCCTGCTCTTGTTGCCGGCCCTGATAGTTCGACGCGATCAGCACGACCAGCGTCGGCACCAACATTGCCGCCGCGATGCCGGCAATCGTTTGGGCGGTATTCATTGTCTCGACGTCGCTACTGACCGCCATCATGCCCATCGAGACACCGTGGGCGATCACCCCCACCTGGAAGACGAGCCGCGCCCCGAACAGCTTGCCCAGTTTTGAGCCAAGCATGACAAAGGCGGCTACAAAAAGCGAATAGACGACAATTGCCGGGCCGATAGCTGTGGCGGGTGCATTCAGGTCCTCAACGATCGGCCCGATCGACACCGGGA
>JBBRUG010000570.1:0-1773 GCA_038247995.1 Chloroflexales bacterium
CATGAATTTCGACCGGCTGCGCCATGTTGCCGAGCGCGCCGAGATTGGCGAACAGCGCGAGGCATTATTGGCCGTGACGATCCCCGAACAGCCTGGTTCGTTCCGGCGCTTCTGCCAGGCGATCGGGCGGCGCAGCGTTACCGAGTTCAACTATCGCTTCGCGCCCAGCGCGCAGGCGAATGTCTTCGCCGGCATCCAACTCGCGCACCCCGACGAACGTCCGGCGCTGATCGGCGGCCTTGAGGCGGCCGGTTATGCAGTGCTCGACCTGAGCGGCGACGAACTCGCGATTACCCACCTGCGCCACATGGTTGGCGGGCGCGCCCCGGAGGCCGTGAACGAACGACTCTACAGCTTTGAGTTTCCCGAACGTCCCGGCGCGTTGCTTCAGTTCCTCGAATCGCTCGACGAAGCCTGGAATATCAGCCTGTTTCACTATCGCAACCATGGTAGCGCCCACGGGCGGGTGCTGGCCGGCATTCAGGTGCCCGACGCCGACTTCGACCGCTTCCGCGCCTCGCTTGATCGGCTTGGTTATCGTTATGTCGATCAGAGCGCCAATCCGGCCTATCGCTTGTTTTTAACCTAAAGGTATGGCGGTTGGTGACTTCGTCACTAACCGCCACACCTCAGGATCAAGTCACCGTGGGGATGTTGCCGGCGTAGGCTTTGCAGCGCCCTTCATCGACGGCGGCGCACATCCGCATGACGGCAGTGTGGATCTCGCTGAAGCTGGTATAGATCGGCGCGATCCCCAGGCGCAGATTGTCGGGTGCGCGGAAGTCGGGCAGCACATTGAGTTCGCGGATCAAGGCCAGATCGATTCCCAACGCCTCAGGGTGGCCGAGCGCGACGTGCGATCCGCGCCGGGCGGCTTCACGCGGCGATTTGAGCGTGAAACCGCGTTTGACCAGCAGCGCCTCCCACAGCCCGATCAGATACTCCGTCTGCGCTACCGATTTCGCACGCAGGCGCGCCATGCCCGCTTCCAACAGCAGATCTACCCCCGGCTCGATCAGGCTGAGCGAGATTACCGAAGGTGTGCCGGTAACGAAGCGGCGCAACCCCGGCGCCGGAGCATAGGTCAGATCGAAGGCAAATAGATCACGCTGGCCCATCCAGCCGCTGATCGGGTTGGCCAACTGTTCTTGCAGATCGCGCCGTACATACAGGAAGGCCGGTGCGCCCGGCCCGCCGTTAAGATACTTGTAGCTACAGCCGATCGCGAGATCGGCGTTGCCAACGCCCAATTCCACGGTTACTCCACCCGCCGAATGGCTCAGATCCCAGAGCACCAGCGCACCGACAGCGTGGGCGGCCGCCGTGATCGCGGCCAGATCGTAGACATAGCCGCTCTTGAATACGGTGTGTGAGAGCGTAACTAGCGCCACATCGTCGTCGAGCGCATGCAGCAGGGCTTCGACAGGGCCGTGAATAGCATCGGGCGAGTTGATCACTTCCAGGCGATGCCGGCCGCCAAGCAGGTCGATCGCGCCCTGAAGCACATACAAATCGGAGGGGAAGTTGAGGTTGTCGGTAAGGATGCGCGTACGGCCCGGTCGGTCGCGCAGGGCAGCAACGGCAAGCTTAAACAGGTTCACCGAGGTTGAGTCAGCGACAATCACCTCATCGGCTGCGGCGCCGATCAGGCGGGCGATCTTCGCACCCACCCGCTCGGGCGCTTCGAACCAACCCTGGTTCCAGCCACGAATCAACTGCGTACCCCACTCCTGTTCAACGAGTTCTCCGGCGCGCGCTATGGCAGCGTGGGGC
>JBBRUG010000571.1:0-1633 GCA_038247995.1 Chloroflexales bacterium
CGACGCCGCCGATGCCCTCGCCGTCGCGATCTGCCATGCCTACAGCGCCCCCGCCTTGCGGCGCATGGGCGAGGCTTAACTGTGTCCCGCCGCCGGCCCGGCGCCCCCTGCGATCTCGAAGAGATCCACCCCGACGCCTTTCTCGTCCACAATCCGGCGATCGGCCCGCTGCTCAGCGCCGAAGGCGAACGCAACGGCGACCGGTTTCGGCTGACCAGTTGGCGGCGCGATGGCTTGATTGGTCGGCTGCGCTCGCGCACGTTTGTGGTGCATACGCTCGCCAACCAGATTGCGGCCCTACCCGACCTGCCTGCTGCTGTGTCGCTCGGCGCCCCATTGATCCGTTCCGAGGTAAAGAGCGAGCGGATCAGCGTATTTACCGCCGACCCCCTCGGTTGGGCGCCGGCGCCGACCACGGCGGGCGGCAGGACACTTTATGAAGGCGCAGTCATCCGCCGCCGGCGCGGGCGCGGCCCGGCGAGCTATTATCAGGTTGGCCCCGGTGGCGCACTCCAGCCGCTCAGCGAAGATGCCGCCGTGCGGCTTGGATACGCCCAAATCGCCGCCCTGGCGCCGCAGGTCGTGCTGCAGCCCGCCGCCGCCGGCGCGCAACTGAGCGATCTACCGCTGCCCAGCACGCACCGGCTACTCATGGGCCGCCTCGCGGAGGCAACCCGTACCGGCTGGCAGATTTCAGCTCCGGCCATTCCGCTTGTCGGCCAATTGCTCGCCCGGCTAAGCATTCAGGTTTCTGCGTAATCTGCGGATTGTCCTGGGTTGTCCTTTTGCAGCCAATGCACAGATTTATGCTACACTAGGCTGTGCAGATTATCACAGAATGGCTTGCTTGAACAAAGGAGAAATGCTATGAGCTATCGAGGTTCGGGTAGCTCGCGTGGTTCGGGCTATCGCAGCGAGAACGATCAAGGTTCAGTGTTCGATGGCGGCAGCGCCGGCGGTCCTTCATTGCAGATCATAATTGGTTTGGCGCTGCTGGTCGGTCTTTTGATGTTTGGCGGGTTTATCTTTGCGGCGAATAGCCGCGGTGGCGTGCCGGCAACCCCGCCTGTTGCCGCACAGCCGACAGCTACAGCGGCTGCGCAGCCCACAGCGGCGCCTACGGCAGCGCCTGCTCCGCCCCCGGCTGCCGGCGGCAGTGGCTCGGCGATTGAAACCGGCACACCCGATGTAACCATCGACCTGCTGCCTGAGCCGCTGGCACTTGCCTTTGCCGATACCGAGTTAACGGCTCCGGCGAATGCGCTGGTGACGCTGAACTTCAACAACCAGAACGACCTCGGCGTGCAGCACAACTGGGTACTGGTTGATGGTAGTACCTCAGTTGCCGACACCGTGAATACGGCGGCCATCGCAAACGCCACCGAGCTCTTTGTGCCGCCGGCGGGCACCGAGGGTGGCCTGGCCTGGACAGCGATGCTGAGTGTCGGTGAGACGGGCAGCGTCACCTTCCGCGCCCCCGCCGATCCCGGCACGTATCTTTACATCTGTACCTTCCCTGGTCACTACCTGGGCGGCATGGTCGGCGATTTCGTCGTAGAATAAATAACAAGAGGGGGGGGGCCCCGCAAGTGGGGGCCGCCCCCGGTGTTTTTTTTTATTAATGTGGGACGCC
>JBBRUG010000572.1:0-1566 GCA_038247995.1 Chloroflexales bacterium
GATTGCGCTCGCGCACTAGTCGATGGAATGCACCGAGGGTATCGCTTCCTGCATACCACCCATTGGCGATCGTCGGCTCGCCGAGCGCATCACGCAGTGCCATCCGAACCGGATCGATGTCGATCGCCTGCGCGCCCGTTGGGGTTGCCGCTAACCCAACAAAACGCAGCGACTGCGTAATCTCCGGCGACCTGTTTCGGCCAATGCCGCGCACCTGACGCACAAATGCGATGTCGGCGTTAAGGAGGAGAAATTGCTGATCACGATCATCGATCTGGTCGCTACGACTCAGCGGCAATGTGATCAGTTCCCAGGGTATGACGAGTAGATCGCGGCTCTGTTCATCGACCTGGAGTGTAATCTGTAACCGGCTCCGCCGATCCTCAGTGCGCAGACGAGCTTGAACGAGGCTCTGGCGCACTGTGTCGGGGAGAATTGCCGCCACGCGTGTACTGAGCTCAAGGAGTCGCTGCTGATCCAGGGGCGGAATAGGCGTTCCTGCTGCGGCGAGCGCGAGGAGCTTCTTGAGCAGCGCATCGTAACTGCGTTGTAACTCGTAGATCGCAATCGGCTGCAGTTGGTCGCGCTGCCGAAACGGCCCACCGCCGCCTGCCCAGCGGCGCTGACGATGGAGCGTGACCTGAGCATAACCGCCTTGATCGTCTGCGACTCGACGTACAGCGATGACCAGCCTTTCGAGCGAACGTGCCATCGCAACTCCATTTCCTCACACGAGCAAAGCGCCACGCTGCTGCTCCACCTGCACAAGATACCGCAACTGCTCAACAATTGCTGCGAGGAGATCCGCCGGCCAGCCGTCGAGATCGCTGAGTTCCGCTAAGACGGTTGCAAGCAGTTCTTCCTGTTCACTGGCGAACATAGGCTGTGGAGCGCTCACCCAGCCTTGAATGATTGCAAGCGCTGTCCAGATTGGATCAGCAACGACACCACCAGGCGGCGGGCTTGCGCGCAAAACCTGCAACACCTGGAGCCAGCGTTCGGCTCGAAGGGCGTGCTCGCCAACGGTGAGCAGCGCAATCAGTGCTGCGCCACCGGGCAAATCTGCATTGGCGGTAAACGCTGCGCGATGCCGCTCAATAACATACGGCCAGTTATCGGGCGTTGCTACAGCGGCGAGATCCGCATACGCAGCGATTAAGGGGCTCACTCGCCGGCTTGTTGCAGCAACATGCTGGAGCAGCGCAGCACCGTCGGGATCAGTACTGAGCCAGAACAACAACGGATGAACCAGTTCTTTGCGCCGGGTTGCGACACGGATGGCCGTGTGCGCGCTATGGGCCTGCCCGGGATGAGCAGCAACCTCAAGCAGCCAATCGGCGCCGGCCGGAAGATCGGTTTGGCAGGCATGCACCAGGGTTCCTGGCAATCCGGGCAGCGGCAAAAGGCTCAATTCATCAAAGTGAACCGGGTGGAGGTTGCGCAGCAACTGAACCGGCAAACCGGCGCGCCCCGCCAGAGCCAATCCTACGCTGAACGGCGCTTGCCACAGCCAACTAATGGGGCGCAGCAAACCGATCACGCCTCCTGCCAGAAAGCCGCTTAATA
>JBBRUG010000573.1:0-1533 GCA_038247995.1 Chloroflexales bacterium
CGCTACGGCTTTGACGTGATTGCCGAGGACTACGGCGACATGGTCGCCAAGAACATCATCGACCCGGCGAAGGTCACCCGCGGCGGTCTCGAGAACGCGGCTTCCATCGCGGCGATGATCCTCACCACCGAAGCGCTGATCACCGACATGCCTGAGGAGAAGGGCGGCGGCGGCATGGGCGGCGGTATGGGCGGCGGTATGGGCGGAATGGACTTCTAGTTCAGTAACAGGCAATCGGATCTCTGTAAGGCCGAAGCATTCGCTCAGCGAATGCTTCGGCCTTTACGATTTACGGCAGCCAGCGATACTCAAGTTGTGGCGCCGGCGGATCGACGATCTGGCGCAGGCCTAGCAGGTCGGCCTCCGGTTGGGGGCTAGTCAGGCGGGCGAGCAGCAGCGAACGCAACGAGCCGGCCTGCACATAACGCACAACCAGCGCGTTCTCTAGCCCGGCCAGTTCACGTGCCCCAATCAACGCTGCGTCGAGGTTGCCCAGCGCGTCAATCAGCCCAAGCTCAAGGGCCTGGTTTCCAGTGTACAGCCGTCCATCTGCGATCTCCAATACGCGCTCGCGGCTGAGTCCGCGCCCCTCTACAATCACGTCTACAAAACCTTCATAGGCATCCTGCACAACACTCTGCAGCACGGCATCCTCTTCGGGCGTGGGTAACCGTGTGGGCGAGCCGATATCTTTCAGTTCACCGCTCTTGTAGACAAAGTTGCGCAGGCCGAGATTCTCAAACGCCTCGCTATAATTGGTGAGCGAAAGGATAACGCCCAGGCTGCCGGTCAGTGTGTCCGGGTTAGCGTAGATCCGGTCAGCCGGAGTGGCGATGTAGTAGCCGCCGCTGGCTGCGGTGCTGCCCATGCTCACGACTAACGGCTTGCCGGCTGCGGTGACTTCCTGTAATGCTGCATGCAGTTCGCTGCTGGCAACTACGCCGCCGCCGGGGCTATCGACGCGGATGACAAGGGCTTTTACGCGCTCGTCATTGGCGGCCTGGCGGATCTGGCGCAATAAGCCTTCCTGCGAAGTGCCTAATGCAAAAGCGCTGGTCGGCGCGCCAATTGTGCCGGTCACATCAATCAGCGCAATGCGGTCGGGGCCGCGCCCCTCGACGACTTGCTCCTCGAAGCGCGGCGCCGGCAGCGGCCCCGCCGAACCGCTTGCACCAGCGCTACTGCCGATCGCGAGCAACAAGGCGAAGCCGCCCAGCGGTAGAATTGCGCAAGCTAAAACAATCCCGCCGATAATCGATAAGACGATCAGGACACTGCGGTTACCGCCTGAGCGTTGCGCAGGCGGGCTGGCTGGCGTTTGGAGTGGGGTTTCTTCGGTCATAAAAGGGATTCCTTTTTAGGGCAGACCCGCGGGTCTGCCCGTACACGTCTGGCGGGCAGCGGGCTGGGAATAGGCGAGCGGGCAGCGGGCTGAGAATAGGCCAGCGGGCTGAGAATAGGCCAGCGGGCTGAGAATAGGCCAGCGGGCTGAGAATAGGCCAGCGGGCTGAGAATAGGCCAGCGGGCTGAGAA
>JBBRUG010000574.1:0-1390 GCA_038247995.1 Chloroflexales bacterium
ACTGGCTGCACGCGCGCGCCCTCTGTGCATGACACCACGCGCGGCGCGGCGAGCAGGAAGTTGATGTAGTCGAGATCGGTCACCTTCGGTTCGTTCATGGCCTCATCGTACCGCAGGTTGGTCCAACTGCGTAAGTCCTATCACCATCAAAGAGAAGGACGCTAACCGGAGGAGCTTCTCTCACTGCACACCGTCACCGCCGCTGCGACGCAGATCCATGGCGACTCCCAGGATCTTGACCACAATCGTGCCACCCACCTGCGCCTCATCGAAGAAACGGCGCGGGCCGGCTGCCACCTCGTCGTCTTCCCCGAACTGTCGGTCACAGGGCACAACAGCAACCCCGACGTCGTGCGGTTCGCCGAGCCTGTGGAAACAGTCGTTCAACCGGCGTCGTGAGGCTCGGAAGCACCTGCGACGGAATACGGTCGCCGCCACGAAACACCCCCAGATCGTGGTAGTGATCGTTCGCCAACACCAACAGCGTCACCGTCTGCGTGGTCGGGTCAACAATCCAATATTCCGGTACATCCATGCGGGCATAGGCGGCGCGCTTCCCATGAATCGCATCACGGTCGTAGGCGGCTGTGCTGGGTGAGGCAATCTCCACGACCAGATCCGGCGGCCCAATCAGCTTGCGCTCAGCGACAATACCGAGTTGCGGATTGAGCACAACTACGGTGTCAGGCCGTACCACGCTCCCACCGGCATCAATACCCGGGCTTGTAAACACCCGCCCCAAACCCTGATCGTCCACCGCAGTAACCAGCCGAGCCGCCACGAGCGCGACAATGTTTTCGTGTTCGGGCACAGGTGCAGGAGCCATATAGAGCACTCCGCTGAGAATCTCATAACGATAGCCGCCCATCTCCGGCAACGCCGCATAGGTTTTATATGTCCACTGCCCTTGAGGCGGGCCAGGCACGTGGCTGGCGCGTACAACGAGTTCGGCGGTATCGGGAATAGATACGGTCAGGTGGGCACTCCCTTGGCGATCCTGGTGAGTTGCTCCAATTCACTGCCCGTAGTATAGCCACTTCAGACGGCTGCCGCAATCAGCCGCCGATCAGGATCACTGAGGTAATAAAGCGTGTGAAGCTACTGCACAAGCTCCCACGCTGGCTCAGGGCGCTCCGCACCGCACTCCGTCAGTTGATCGATCCCGCCGCCAGTCCCCGGATCACTGAATGGATGCGCAGATGAGGCCACTGAGTTGATACCACCGCACGCTCAGTGTCTTCACCGAATCACTGCTACTTTCTACGTACCCGAAAGTACGCGCTAGAAATTCCTGCTTCATCCCAGCGTGCCATCCGAGGATGGTCTTACCGTCAGTCCACAGGCCGGTTTTACGTCTCGACGTAGCCACAACCGAGACGGCTGGTTCAGG